>NC_015160.1:313734-627469 GCF_000190535.1 Odoribacter splanchnicus DSM 20712 | reverse complement strand
GCATAAGTGGAGGATGTGCAGACGGAGAAGCGGGGCGAAAACAAAAAACGTAGTCTTCGGGGACTGCATTTATCATAGAAACAGAATACACGGAAAACAAAAAGCCGCCCCAACGGACGGCTCTATGAAAATAATTTGGAGAAAAATCTTTTTTCTCACGATATACCCTTATCTTTGCAACAGGTTATTCGAGTTATGCAAAGCGTTGTATATCATTGCAGAAGATAGGTCGCCAAATCATTACCTACTGCATTTCATAACTCATTAGGCTATTGAATGCCAATTACTTGAACCTAAATGATAGTTTTCTCCAAAAAACAAAAAAGAAGGTTGCGAATGGGTTGCAAATTTTCATGATTTTTGTAATTTTTTTGCCGATTCCTTTGTTTATTCCTTCATTTTTTATATCTGTAAAACAACAACACAATCATAACAGCCAATACCCTGAAAAACGCTCTTCTCTTTACCCGTTCCCAGATCAACTCGTTTCCATATCCTCCGGCAAAACGATGAACCTACAAATCGTTGACAGCAAGAAGACGGAAGCCGTCAATCTGGTGGATAAGGTGTTTGCTTAGTAAAGCATTTTGAGAATCAGGCTATTTTTAAAAATATTAAAATTGAGATTCACTTTTATCATACAAAGATTTTGAGATTTATGTCATTTTACAAAGAAAACATTTTGAGATATATGCAGATTTCGTTATCTTTGTTCTATATTGATAACTGTGCAGATATATGATATTCAAAAGGAAAATATATAATGAGCTTCTGCAATGGAAGCGGACGGATGAAGGCAGGACTGCCGTATTGATACAGGGTGCGAGACGTGTCGGGAAATCCACCATTGCTGAAGAGTTTGCAACTAACGAATACGAAACTCATATACTGGTAGATTTTGCCGCATGTTCGACAGAAATCCGGGATTTGTTCAATGACGTGTCCGACCTTAACCGAATTTTCATGCGCCTGCAACTGGAATACGGTGTCGAGTTGAAGGAACGGAAGTCTGTCATCATCTTTGATGAAGTCCAGCTTGCACCCAAAGCGAGGCAGGCGATCAAGTATCTTGTGAAAGACGGAAGGTATGATTACATAGAGACCGGCTCGTTGATTTCAATTCGCAAGAATGTCAAGGACATCCTGATCCCAAGCGAGGAGGTCAAACTCCACATGTTTCCCATGGATTATGAGGAGTTCAGGTGGGCACTAGGAGATACGACCACCATCAGACTGCTCCAAGGCTGTTTTCACGACAAAACATCCTTGGGAGATGCTACGAACCGCAAACTGATGCGTGATTTCCGGTTGTATATGCTTGTCGGTGGCATGCCACAGGCCGTGGTAGTTTATCTTGAAACCAACAATCTGGAAAAAGTAGACAGTGTGAAGCGTTCCATAATAACCTTGTATGAGGATGACTTCAACAAAATCGACCCGACGGGAAACGCTTCCAAGATATTCCGCCAGATTCCGGCCCAGTTAACGGGCAATGCCAACAGGTATTTGGCATGGAGCGCAACGGATGGCACGCGTAATTCCGCACTGGCAGAGATACTTTCCGAAGTCAGGGAATCGATGGTGGTCAACATGGCTTACCATGCCAATGACCCGAGTGTGGGAATGGCATTGCACCAAGACCCCAACAAATACAAGATGTTTGCAGGCGATACGGGGCTGTTCGTCACTCTCGCATTCTGGGACAGCAAGTTTACCGACAACACAATATACCATAAGCTGCTTGCTGACAAGTTGAGCACAGACCTCGGGTATGTCTATGAGAATGTTGTCGCACAGATGCTGAAGGCTTCCGGGCACGAATTGTACTATTATACTTTTCCCACCGGCAGCGGCAAGCATAACTATGAGGTGGACTTTCTGATTGCGGATGGTGACAAGGTAAGCCCCGTCGAAGTCAAGTCATCCGGTTATAAGGCGCATACATCGCTGGATGCCTTTTGCGGCAAGTTCTCTTCCCGGATAAGGAACAAATATCTGGTTTACACGAAAGATATGCGCAAGGACGGCGATGTCTTGTATCTTCCCGTATATATGACAATGTTTCTATGATTATGGACGGTATGCTATCGAATATCTCCATCTTCTTTCGTTGTCATTCAATATCCTGTTTGATTGTATAAAGGTAGTGAAAAACAACCGGAAAAGCAAGCCGGCAAGCTATTTGTTTACAGATATTTGCCAGTGTCTTTTCAGATCGGAGAGCCGTCTTTGCCTTCCCTTTCGTTTGTCCTCGTTGATGCCTTCCACCATGATGACAAGATCACTCCAGGTCATGGGGTACGAGTGGGTTTCAGGATCATAAGCGGGGATTTTAAAAGTTCCTTCCTCAAGCAGTTTCTCGTACATCACCAGACCTCCCGTTTCTGCGTGCAGAAGCTTTATACGGTTTTTCAGCCTGTTGATAAAGATGTACACATCTCCATTCCGGACATCCCCGTTCATTTTTTCCCGGATCAGACCGCTCAAGCTGAACATGCCCTTACGCATATCGGTACTGCCGGGGCATAAAAAGTAACGCATGGAGTCGTTCAGGCAAAACATGTTCCACACAGTTTAGTGAGCAGGCTCAAAGCGGCTTTACAACCACCCGTGCCCTTAAATTTCATTTTAATCCCGTTGGGAAGCTCCAGGGATATTTCCGAGTTGTCAGTACATTTACCGGAAGTTTTCTCTGTCTTTTGCGGGCACAAGGCAGGTTTGGACTGGAACGTTGGTGCAGACACATTGTTGTTGTCTATGCTTATCGGAACAAAACCATCCATGCCAGCTGTGGGGACACTTCCGGATTTAAGCTCCTCGTCCGATATATTGAAACGTGAGCGCCAGTCGTAAAACTGGGAACGGTTATATCCTTCATTCGCACAAAAATCCTTTACCGTTAAGTTGCTTTGGCGTTGTCGAAGAAGAATATGGAAAAACTCCTCCCTTGTCATATATTTTGCCATAAATCCTTTTTGCACACAAAGATAAACGGGAAAGGATATTATGACAAGATGTATTTGCTCAACCGCTTACTTATCCTTTAAAAAAGCAAATTCTCACCACGGCAGACCTTGCAAGCTCGACCTGCAACAAAACTCAACAATATCTTTCTATTCTTCTTATCCCAACAGAAAGAAGAGCATACAACACTTCCTCCTTTCTTTATCCGGATACTGTCCTAACAGCTTTTGGAAACAGTCGTCAGTACACCGGTTTCTCAGAAAGCAAGGACGGGACGCACATTGTCACTGCCGTCGAATTTACTTGCCCAGATGCAGCGCACCATGCCTTGGAAGTTGTTCAAAATCCAGTACCATGTGTGGTACTTCGAGTGCTCCGAAGACGAACAAAACGAGACGAGGTTGTTGAATGTATCCTTGTCCCCAACGGCGATATTCTCCATCCATTTGTTCAAAGCGGCGGGAACATCTCCTTGGCTCTTCCAGAGGAATTCTCCAGCGATGTCTGGCGAGGTTTGCTGGGTAACGTCCGCCAAAGCCGGACAACCGCCCAGATTTTGCAGGATGTCCCACCATTGGCCGGAGGCTGGAAGATACCAGCCGGTCGTGGTCGCAGGAACCGGACAGGTCGTGTTATAATCATAGGCGGCCTTGAATGCGGGATAACTGTCGAAGTTGCCGCGATTGGTGCGGATATGCTCGCAATTTCCGTAACCGCTGATGTCGTTGTAGTTATCGGCTTTCGTCCTGCATGTTGTAAGCCCCTCATCCATACCGAAAAGGCCCCACGCTTGTCTTGTCGCGATATTCTTCACAGCCATGACAAGGCCATGGACATTACCTTCTCCGCCTAACTTCTCTTTTTCCTTTGCACCGATACGGCTCTTGTCCGTCTGGAAAACGATGCCGACGACTTTAGCCGCCTGCACCGTCGTTTCGTCCGCCTCTTTCGGAATCAGATACCCCGTCGTACCGTTATTTTTCGTGCAGTAGAAGTCTCCGATGCGGGCAATGCCCGATTCGGCATAGGTGACGTTCTTTATGGTTTCCGCCGCGCCGTCCACCTTGTATCTCTTGTATTCCCCTACGACAGGATGGGACGCGGACGTGGTGATGGTAAACTCCCTGTTCCCCCCGTCATAACATCCCTCGATAGTCGGCATGGACGAGTGCACCAAGTAGCGGTAAGTGCCGTCAGCCATGCGCAGCGGCTTGGCGGTGCCTGTGAACGTAGCTTCTGCCCCCACGGTGTAGTCGGGAACATTCGCGTCGATAAACTTGTAAACGGTCTTCGGCATCTCGATGACGGCCAACGCCATGCGGTGTTTCATGGCGAAAGAGAGGTGGATGGTGTTGCCCGTCCCTGTCGTTGAGCCTCCGGCTGTCATCAGGTCGGAGGCGGTGTAAGCGGCATGGGTGCTCTGGTCGTCCCCGGGTTGCCAGCCATCAATGAGCGGCTTGAAGAACTCGGCATCGGTCATGACCGCCCCCTCCGCAGGTGTGGCAGTCTTGCCCGCCATGTCCGCCTGATAAGGATAGTAGAGGTAGTAGCTCTCTCCATCCATTCCGGCGGCAAGCGTCGTACCGTCGGTTTTCCACATGATGCCGCCCGTGGCGGCATCCTTTTCGGCTGTCAGCTTCACGTTTGAATAAACCGGCTTTCCGCCGCGCACCATGTAGAATCCGCAGGCATCGCCTTCGGTGAACTCGGTGGTGTAGCCGTTCTCCACGGCACGGGTCTCGACACGGGTTTTCATATTCTCAACAGCCGATGTATATCCGCCATCGGTAACGGAGATTGTCAGTTGCTGCGCCTTGTCTTGCACGGCAGGGAACTCTTCTTGCGTGCAGGATACAAGCAGCAGGAGCAACGCAGCTTGCAAGAGGTGGTATATGTTTTGTATCTTCATATTCTTAAAGGACTAAATAGGCAAATAGTTCAGAAAGCAAGGACGGGACGGACAGCGTTACTCCATTTCTTATAGACAAAGTCGCAGCACACGTAATCAGAGGAGTACACGTTCCAGTTCCGTGCGCGGAACTGATTTAACTCCGATGACGACCAAAAACGGTCACCGGTGGTAAAATCATTCTTGCTGTCGGCTGCAATTTTATTCATCCAAGCATTCAAGGCAGCTGGAACATCGCCTTGACCTAGCCAACGGAAATCACCGGAATCCGACGAGGTTTGCTGACCTTTATCCGCCATAGCCGGACAACCGCCCAGATTCTGAAGGATGTCCCACCACTGACCGGAGGAAGGAATAAACCAGCCTGTGGTATTACGAGGTGGGCGGTATTCATTTATACTGTACATATCATTCCATTTCTCGACGGCTTCGAAGGCCGGATATGCCTCAATTCCACCGATACTATTTGCATGGTCAAGAATCTTGGTGTAATTGTGCAGACCGCTGATGTCAGAGTAGATTTCAGACTTGGACCAGCAGTCTTTCACGTCTTCCAAATTATTCTCTTCATGGCTCCATTGGATATCTGTTGCGGTGTTCTTTAAGGCCATTACAAGGCCATGCACATTCCCTTCGCCCAATTTGGACTTTTCGGCAGTGCCGATACGGCTCGGGTCCGTCTGGAAAACGATACCGATGACTCTTCTTTCTATTTCACTTTTTGTTTGGAGTACGGGAGCAGGCTTGGGGCTTGCTATCTTCATACTGCCGTCAGTATAGATTTTGCGCAGGCCGCCGTCGCTCCAAGTCCCGTCGGAATAGAAGTAGTCGCCGATTTTAAGTTCGTCAGCTGTGAAACTTTGCTTTACCTTTTTGGAGGTGACGTTCTCCTCGCCACATGCAACCCACGTGCCACCGGTCACCGCCTGCACGTCTATTCCGCTTGCTTTCACGGTGATGGTGTAGGCATACCGCTTGCCACCGAAAAACCCAAATTTGCCGGCAGCTTCTGTTTCGGGAGTGTAAGTAAAGTCATTGCTGCCGATGCTGATTCGGACGAGCGGCTTACCCGTCATGTTCTGTGGCGGCACCAATGCCTCGTATTTCTTCGTTGCGGCATCGTAATAGGGCTTTATCTCGCCGTCCGATTGGTCTCCCGGTGCAACCAAGCCGGCGGTTGAGTGCGTTAGCGGGTCTCCGAAAATGGTGACGGTCGCACCCTCCAACTCCTCTTCCGTAATGCCTTCGCCAGCTTTGAGAATTACTTCGATTTTCGCCATGCGGTGGATGAAACGGAGATTTATGGCTTGGTCATAACGCCCTATGGCACTGGCGTACAGGACATCGAAAGCGGCGTACCCGCCACTTTGGTCGGAAATATCCGTTTCCGATTCTATGTCCGGGGTCCATGCACTGACGCGGGCTTCATCGGTGTTCTTCCAATAGAAGGCATTATCGGCATCCTTCGGGCTTGCATTGCCCGATGCGTCCATCACGTATGTTTTGTTACCAAACACGCCTTCCAGTGACACTCTAATCTCCTCGCCGCCCGTCCACGCATCCTTACCTCCGGCGCGGGTCTGCGGCTGCGCCACCTCCGCCGTCAGTTGCAGCGGGTACTTGCCGTCGGGCAGGGGCGCGGTGCTTTCATCCTCACTGCTACAGGAAGCGAGCACCCCACAGATGAGCATCACAACCGGCAACCAGCCGCCGATGCGCGGCCACGGCCTTCTCGCTATGTTCCTTATTATTTTCATATTGTCTTTATTTATTTCGTTTTGTGCCACTGCCCGTTGCGACGCGGGCTGCCGCACCATTTATTATATATGGCGTGCCTCCGTCTTACGCCTGATGCACGGCAGTGGCTTTCAGACACACTACATTTTTGCATCACCCGCATGGCTACCACCGTCGTTCCAGTTTTCGATGGTGCTTCCGCTAAGGGTCAGCCCCGTCTTCTTCACCGTGATGGTGTAGGTATAAGAATAACCGGCCTCC
Source organism: Odoribacter splanchnicus DSM 20712 (assembly GCF_000190535.1). Taxonomy (GTDB): domain Bacteria; phylum Bacteroidota; class Bacteroidia; order Bacteroidales; family Marinifilaceae; genus Odoribacter; species Odoribacter splanchnicus. Next base: position 620,598 of record NC_015160.1, on the reverse strand, counting down.
AACGCGGGTTTGATCATGTCCTTGTTGGAGTAGCTCTGGTATTCCCCGTCATCGGGAGATATCTCAAGCACCAAAGCGTTGGCGAGTGTCTGCGGGAGCAGGATCATGGTGAAAGTCATCACGCCCGTGGCGGCGTCAAAGGTTGCCACGCACTTGTCCGTGGCCGTCTTCGGGGCACCGGTGCACTGGCGTAACATCCAGTCGCTCACAACGCCGCCCGCGGTCGCGGCGGTACCGGTCTTCACATCGAACGTTCCCTCGTGAACCAGGCCGCCCAGCTTGTAGTCGGCGAATTCCAGCACGGCAGTGTCGTCGAAACCGTCGGTGTTCGACACCTGCACCTTGAGGATAAGACGGGCCATCTTGTGCTTGAAGGAGCAGTCGCTGCCGCCCGCGGCGGTGTTGTCCGTGAAGCTGACGGTCGGGCTGTCTTTATCGGCCTTGGCTCCCGTGGCATGGATGTAGTCCACCTTCTCCTGTTCCGTGGTCGTGGGCTGGTTGCTTGTATTTACCGTAATCTTCCCGTCTGTACCAGGCAGGGTGGAGGCGTTTGCGCCCGATGCGTAAGGCGCGTAGGCGGCAAAAGTAAACTCGAGGAAAGCGTCCTCGAAGAAGATGCCGCCACCCGCCGTCATCGGGGTGAAGTCCGCGTTGGTGCCGGTGCTCGTGGTCGCGTATCCCACGTTCTTGTACTTGCCGCCCATGGTCGTGGTCGTGCCAGGGGCATCCACCACCATCACGCCGATTCGGTCGGCGTTCCACCCGTTGTCCACAGCACGGGTCTTCGGCCCGCTCACGCCTGCCGTGATTCGTGCTTCCACCGGATTGTTCCGTACCTCGTTCTCTTGTGTACACGCAGCCAATAGCGTTCCGCTGCTGCAATAATGAAAAACCTCATGTTCATTGTCATAATCTTGTTTTTTTTGGAGAAATATTTATCGTCAGTTAGCATCCCCATTGCCGCTTTCTACCTCGTTCCAGTCCGTGATGATTGCGCCCGTTACCCCGGCCTCTACGGGCAAAAGCAGATTACCCGTGAGTTTAACCGGTTTGGTGCCGTTATTGAAGTCCCTTATGTCTTCGGTAAGGTCGCTCACTACCCGCTGCGTGTCACCGTTGTTGAAAGTGATGTCCACCGTCAGCGTATGCGTTTCCGTCGGGACGATGCCGAGCAGTCGGAAAAAGATTGTGAACTTGTTGCCGTCCTGCCTGAAAGCGTTTGTTACTTGTGCCGCTGCACTCCGGTCGCCTGTTGCCATATCCGCTGCCGAAGCCACGCCGGAGAGCGTTGCCGTAGCCGATTGTACACGGCTGTAGTCGCCTTCCGTGGCGGTCAGTTCGATGTCGAGCCTGCGCACGTATTGTCTCATCGGGGCGGTGACGTGCAGGGTGTCATCCGCCACGACGCTGATGTCCTGGTGCGAGGCGAAGAGGTAGCCGGGGTGCGGCTCTATTGCACCCGTCAGATCCACCGGATTCACCGTTGCCTTGTTTCCGTCGATACTAATCCCCTCCGGGGAGTTGTACACCGTCAGGCCGTAGCCACCGGGCGCGAGCAGCGCGTCGAACACGTTGGTCGCCGCGCTCACGTTCTGTTCCCTCCCGCCGATGCGCAGTGTGTATGCCTGCGGTATGTCCGCCTCGGTGCTCTTTCCGCTCCAGTCTGTGGTTACGACCACCGCCCCACGGTCGGGGTGCGGCGTGTCATAGAGGTCGTCCTTCACGCACGAGGTCAGTATGGTCACCGCACCTATTAGATATAATAAGGTATAAGCCTTTCCGTATGCTCCCGTATATTCCTTTATCTGTCGTATGATTATCGTTGTATTCATTGTTCCTCCTTTCCGCTAAAAGATGTTCCACACCAGGGTGACACCCGCCGAGACAGGGCCCCACCAGTTCTTTGTTCCGCTGCCGCGCCTTACCCTCACGCCGTTGATGACCACATACTTGTCATAGTCGGCATGGATATAGCCCAACCCTAAGGAGAAGTCCATCGAGAGGGCATTGTTCAGTTTCAGCACGTAGCCGCCGGTGATGCCGCCACCCATGATGTCGCCCTGCTTGCCGGTCTCCGACAGCTTGTAGTTGAATGAGCCGACTTTGTACATAGCACCTACGTAGCCGCGTTTCTCGCTGCCTATATAATAGCGGAGTTCCGGTGCCACTTCCCAAAGGGCGTATCTTCTGTCCTTGTCATTCCACGACCACGAAGTCCACGAGCCGTTCACGGATATTCCCCATGACGGGTTGATGTGCCACTCAATACCGAGGTCGGGCGTGAGGGTTGCCCAACGCAGCAGGTTGGCACGCAGTGATAATCCCAAAGTTGTGGATGATGCCGACAGTACGGATTCAGGCTGATTTTCCTGTCCGGTAGACACCTTTGCCCCCTCTGTGTCTTGGATTGTTTCTGTAGCCTTGTCGTTTTCACGGTGTGACTGTTCCTTTTCTTCCTCGTAACCGGGATGTGTATCCTCCGCAATAACCGGCACTTTCTCTTTCGGCAGTATGATACGCACCGTCACGAAGTCGCCCTTCGAGGCATGGTTACGGGTGATGAAGTTGTTTTCACGCAGTCCTTTCCGGGTAATCAACTCTGATTTCACACGGTTGGAACGTGTCCCGGCGATAGCGAGGCTTGCCCGTTCCGACTTGCCGGAGTTACAGTATCCGTCCACGTAAAGAGGCAGCCGTCCCTCCACTATATCCGGTTTGTTACTTTCGATACACTCCAGAAGACGCGCAAGTTCTTTGCCATTGTCATTCCATGGCACATAGAACATGTCTTTTCGCGGCACGAAGCGGAAAGTGTAGACCGTGTCGGTTTTCTGCTGCGCAAAAGCAGGAAAAGCTGCCGATGCCAGCCACGAAAACAAAATGAAGAATAAGATTCTTTTGCTCATTTTTATATGCTTTTTTATTTCCAATTAGGAATATCAGCATACAAAATAAGCGAATAGATTTTATTCTGCCCGATTCTTGCCTATAAAAATTGTCTCAATTGTCAGAATCGCATATTTTTGTGGTTTAGAACATTTCAGTTTTGTCGTTCAGACTATTTTTTGTCGTTTAGGCTATTTCTATTAGGCATAAAGCAGTGCATTATTCCGCCTCTGTTTTCCTCCATTTGACAGGAGTACAGCCTGAATTTTCCTTGAACAGCCTGATGAAATGGCTTGGGGACAGAAAGCCGGATCTTTCAGAAATGTCAGCAACCGTCAGCCTCGGATATTGCGCAAGCAGGCGTTTCGCATAATTGATGCGGAGACCGGTAATCCAATCGCGGAACGATGCACCATACGTCGTTTTGATATACTCAGACAGATAGGTGCGGTTAGTCTGGAGCATATCAGCAAGTTTCTTTATGGTAAGGCCGGACTGGATATAACCCTCCGCATCAATCCAGCCGTTTATTTTCTCCGCCATTTCGGAATGGTATGACGGGTTCTCCAGTTTCTGTATCTGTTCCAGTTTGGTGTCACACGGGTCTTCCTCTTCAGAAATCATACCATCTTCCATTGCGGTTTCCACCTGTTCGTAAAACAGCAGATAATTCTGGTAGCAATGGTAGAGATAGACGTAAAACGGAATTGATGACAGAATCCATATATAAACGTATTCATCAGGCAAAAATGTAAGCAATCCGCATCCAACTCCGAAGATAAGAGCCCAATAAGTAAAGATGGACAGCCATTTTATATATGCGCCTATATCATCGGCATGTGTGTCATCGAAAATCCGGACAGCTCTGCGGTATGCGACAATGACTCTGCGAGACAACACCAGTCCGTAAACCACCAGCCATGCTGCCAAAGCCAGCAAAGTGCTTTTCTGCACTATTCCATCCGGAAACAACAATAGGACAACCCCGGAAAGTCCGGAGAAGATGATCCATAGAATGATATGCGTCCGAATCCTTTTCCGTGTGATATAGAAACGGTCAAGCAGTGTTATCAATGCTGAACTGAAAAGGTAGTAGCACAGAAAATAGGTGGACAGATTCATCAATATGGCTGCATGGACATTTTTGAACCTTATCCCGAAGAAGAAATGTACCGAATAGTTTGCCGCAAGCAATAACAACGCCATACCCATTATCCGCCGGGAGCGTAGGTAATTCTCAAAAATGGCCTTTTCCGGGGTTTGGGCCAGCAAAAAATAAAAGCCGAAGAACAACATCAACGGCAGCGCAATACAAAGTGAATAACTGTATATAGATGGTTCCATTTTATTATGCCTGACTATTTTGGTTGCAAAATTAGCGAAAATACTGAAAATATGGCGGATTTGCCGTGACGATTTACTTTCAACACCCTATTCCTTGATATAAATTGGAGGATTTTACGTATGGAATCCCTGTTATACCATATTGATGGAAAAAGGCAGGAAAAGGAACGGTATATTCCCAATCCTGCCATACATATCCACACTCGTTCACATTTTTATTCCTTTCGGTTTGCATTCGTCACGAACGTTGAATCCCGGCCGTCCGATAACGACATGGTCGGCAATGAAATTCCCAGACGGACTTCGCTCATTCGCCGGGCTGCGTATCAGCGGAGCTTCTTCGGTGGGTTGTGACGGTACGTTCCGTACACCTTCCGTATCCGGCTTGACCTCCTGCCCGTCATTCTCCTTTTCGGCGACTTCGGGCGTGGGCGGCGCAAGCTCCAACTGTATCTTGCGGTCGAGCGCGGCAAGTTCGGACTTGAGTTGCTTCAGCTCGTCCTCCTTCTTCCACACCTTGCCCGCTATCTCCTGCAACTGCGGAACCTCCTTTTCCAGCACCTCGTTCTTCGCCCTGTACTGGTCGATGGTGGAGGGAAAACAAAGGGACGGGGGTAATGTTTCATACATAACACCAGAAAATTGCTCAAAATGAATAAATCACAATACAAGGATTGCTATCTTCCTGTATGCCGGAAAATTCTTCTCTCATCCGTTGTATCTGTTTGGGATACTTCTCTTCAAAATTGACATATTCATTTCCTCCTTTCAAATACGTACACATATCCGAGGCACTGACAGAGGTTATTATATAATCCGAAGTGATGTCAATCATACGCCCAAAGGAAATAAAATACTTTCCGGTATAAGCCGTTAGTTCACAAACCTGAGACTCCCGATTGTTCTTATTATACAGGTACAAGCGATTCTGACCGGCTGCCAGCACCCAATAAATATAGAAATCCGGAGTTTCCTGGAATTTCTCTATGGTTGTAATATAATCCGGATTGCGTGTATATTCTTTGTACTCATCATATGAAAGTTGTTCCGCTGGCAAATGAAATTTTCCAAAACGTACCGTATGGTCAACACACATATCCTTCCCCTGGCAACGATAAATGTTAAAGTCTGTAGGTGCTATATAATACAACGAATCCTGGTATGTGGAAAGCGAATGGATACTGGCCATTTTACTTTCCCAGCGGGAGTCTATTTTCATATACTGACTTTCGATTTCGTACCGGGAATTCATTGCCCACAAATTGTATGGTTGGTTTTTATCTTGCGAATAGTTGCCCATATATCCGATGTAGCCGTTTTCCAATGAGACCATTTTAACAAATGCTTTCGGAAGACGGATAGTCTTTACCAAGCGGTATTCGTCCACATCAAACACCAATAGCTTTTCGTCTATTCTTGACAATAAATTCAAGGTCCGGTTCCGGGAATCGATAAACATATCGGATAATTGCAAATATTCTTCTGCCCCGCGTCCTTTCCTGCTTATTTTATGCAACAATTTACCCTGTAAGTTAAAAATATAAACCGCTTGCTCAGGAGAAAAGGTGGCGACATACAGACGGGTTTCGTAAAAGATGACCTTATCAATCTCTCCTATCAGAACCGAGTCGTTTGTTTCCAAAGGAACAATAGTACAATCTTTTAACAAACCCATTGTATGAACATCCTTCATCTCTTGAGTGAAATCGAAATGGATGCAACGAGACACTCCAGATGGTTTAGTCCGACAACCGGATAACAAAATGATAATGGCAATCATTACCATACAACTTAACTTTTCCATGATGAAAACAACATTATTTCTGTTTCTTATCCTGTCTTCCCCCCTTTTTATGGTTAAACAAACCCAATAAATATAGACATCTATTTATATCGTATATCCCTTTTCATTATTCGATTTATATACTTAACAAATATTATTCTATATTTCTGAAAAGAAGACAGCCAAAAGTCCGAAAAGGGTTGTTCGGGAAATGATTTTTACAAATAACGTTATTTTTATATAAAATCAACCCATTGATGAAATTAATAATTATATTCAAAATAGATATACCATTGATAGTTAACGACTTAAATATAATCAAAAAACAATTCTCAATTTGCATCCAAGCGAATACGGCGGTAAATTGTTTCGTGGGAAATATTCATATCATTGAATTCTGTCAATACATCTACCCTATTTTCATTAACCGAATCGCCTCTACGATACCCTCGTAATCGTCGGGATGAAACCAACGGATATCGTCATCGCGCCGGAACCAGGACAATTGTTTGCGGGCATACCGCCGGGAGTTGCGCTTGATCAGGCGGACGGCTTCGGCATAATCGGTCTTTCCCTCGAAATAATCGAACAGTTCTTTATAACCTACGGTATTCAAGGCATTCAAATGACGCAAAGGCCACAACCGCCGGGCTTCATCTTCCAGTCCTTCCTCCAGCATCAGGTCTACCCGCCGGTCGATCCGGGCATACAACTCTTCTCTTTCGCGGTTCAAGCCGATACGAACAATACGGAATCCCCGGTCTTTGGGGGTGTTTTTCCGTAGCGAAGAGTAGGGTACACCGGCCATGCAACACACTTCGACAGCATGGAGCACCCGTTTTCCGTTGTTCAGATCGACCTGTCCGTAAAATACAGGATCCAATTCTTTCAGCATCTGCCGGATACTTTCCAAACCTTCCCGTTCATATACCTCCATCAGCCCGGTTCTCAATTCAGGAGAAATGGTCGGAATATCGTCTATACCTTTACATACGGCATCGATATACAGCATCGATCCACCGGTCATCAGGACCACTTCCTTCTCCTGAAATAATTCCCGGATCCGCTCCAAAGCCTGCACTTCGAATTGCCACGAATTATAATAATCGTGCACCGAGATCGTTTGGATAAAATGATGCCGGACAGCAGCCAATTGACCGGGTGAAGGCACTGCGGTCCCTATCCGCATTTCTTTGTAGATCTGCCGGGAATCACAAGAAATGATTTCCGTACCGAACGCTTTGGCGATACCGATACTGAGATCCGTCTTTCCCACTCCCGTCGGTCCCAATAAAACAAGTAGTGTTTTCATCCTGACTGATTTTCATGACAAAGGTTACAAGTGTCCGCATTCATTTTTGTGACCCTTGTAACCTTTGCAACCAAGTAACTGAAAAAAAACTATAGTTTATCTATATAATCGTCCAGACTTTCATAGCGGTCGTCATACCCATCGTCGTCGCCATAACTATCGTCCCTATAATCGTCGTCTTCATCACCGAAGCGAAAATCTTCGTCATCGTCGTCTCCTCCCCTTCTGCGGCGTCCGCTACCACCGAATTCCTCCATAAAACTATCGTCATATTCGTCGTCGTCTTTATCGAAAGCCCAATCTTCATTGGCATCGTATTCCGTCTGATGAGGCAATTCTCCTTCGCAATAGACACACAAGGGCAAAACATCGGCAGAATCCCCGATATATTCCCCCGCATATTCGACTTTCAGATACTGATTGGCAAAGAAATCATATACATATTCCAATTCGATGCAACTGGCATTTACCACTTCACGGATGGTCGTAACATCCATCACCAGCGTATTATTATCTTCTTCATCGTCGGCCGACATTTCCATCAGAGCAATTTCTTTTCCCCGGTTTCCCATTTTATCCAAGGTAAAAAAGGAGGCCATCTGCGAACCGTCGAAGTTCAATGTTTCCACCAATTTATCGTGCAACTGCTGAAAAGTCTGCTCACCGTTAATAGCTATTTCACACCTAAAATCATTACTGTCTGGTTTACTGATCTCAAATCTGTAGTCCATATTATTAAGTTTTTATAATCCAAAACTAGCAATACCTATGCCGGCAACAATTCCCATTAATACTAAAAGTAATACCACGACCACAACCCCCGCAATGCAGATGGAAATAATCCCGCACACCCGGCCTGCATTCACATTCTTGAATGAAGACTCGGTATATTCATCCGGCGACTGCAAATACAGTTTCCGTTGTCCCCCGGCCAAGACTACGGCAATGATCCCCAATATCAAACCGAAGAACCCGTAACACCAACAAAATATCAGGGACAGAATTCCCAAAACCAATACGACCGTCGCATTGGGCAGGTCCTTTTTCGCTCCATTCATTATTTCCATAATACACTGATTATTAAATTTATATTCTGTTTCCTGTTTTTACCTTCCCTCCTCATTTCTTCTTCGGTTTATCGCCTGGTTCATTAAAGCAAATATGAAATTAAAATTATTATCAAACAAACAAAAACGACATTTTTTAACAACCCGGCCAACATTTTTTTCATATCGGTTCCTCAGGAATAAATTCGAGCTTAGGATACGACGACAGGCCGATAAGGTTACAGGAACAAGCATACAAATCAAATCACCTGCCCCATTCTTATAAACCGGAATACATAAACGAGGAGAATCGTAGCGACACAACAAAATCCGGTTCCTTTCAAAAAACCGGCAGAGATCTTTCTGATCCCACAACAACGTCCGATCAGAAACAGGCCGAATGCGAAAAGGGGAACTATTCCCGGCCAGCTAACGACCGCTGCCTGTATATTTCCTTTTAACAGGAGTAACAGCGCAGTCTGAAATCCGCAACCGGGACATTGGATCCCCCAAATCTCCCTGAAAAAACAGGGCAACTGATGTGCCTCCAGCCATTCGATCATGCCGTTATACGCTTAATTTCCCCGGATTACCCCTTCGAGAATATCCATCGCTTCTTTCACCAGATTGAGGTTGGCCTGAGTCCCCATATGTCCGATACGGAAAACTTCTCCTGCCAGACATCCGTAGTTTCCGCCGACCACCAGGCCTTCGGCCCGCAAACGTGTATCCAGATTCTTCCAGGATATTTTCTGCGGAACGTAGACAGCCGTCACTGTAGGAGAAGGTACAGCATCCATTGCCGGATATAATTTCAATCCCATTTTAACGATCCGCTCCCTGCAATATCCGGCCACTTTCTGATGACGTGCGATCACTTTGCCCAATCCTTCTTCCAGAATCAGTTCGCAAGCCTTATTCAACTGTGCGGTTCCTTGCCAATAAGGAGTATAAGGGAAATAAGCATTTTTTACCGCTGTACGGAAAGGTAAGAGGGCATCGTACCCCACATATCCCACTTCTTCGATTATTTCCCACGCCCGGTCGCTCACCGACAAAAAAGACATCGAAGCCGGTGCAGACAAACATTTCTGCGAAGCCCCCAGACAGAGGTCGATATGCCATTCATCGGTTTTGACTACGCTGCCCCCTAATCCGGAAACCGCATCTACATATAATAAAGGTACGGCATATTTTTCTTTTAAGGCCCCGATTTCAGCCACGGGATTCATCGTCCCGCTCGGCGTCTCGTTTTGTACCATCGTAATCATTTTCGGCTGGAATTCCCGGATGGCCTTTTCAATCAGATCAAAATCGGTAAAGGTCTCGTCGAATCCGAATCCGACCGTCCTTACCTCACAACCGATAGCCTCCGCCATTCCCCCCATACCGTAACCGAAAAGCCCGGTCGACAACACCAACACTTTATCCCCCGGTAACAAACAACTCTTCAAAGCACTCCAAAGCGCCAACATCCCTTCACCGGTTTGTATAACGACACTATTTTTCGTCTGCATAATTTTACGCAGCGATTTTTCAGTGGCCTTATACAGATCGATATACTCTTTTTCCAAGTCGGCAGAACCGAAATTCTCCTGCCCTGCCTCCAAAACTTCCCGGGATACAGAAACAGGTCCCGGCACCATAGGAATTCGATATATTTTCATCGTTTAAAGTATTTAGTAACTAAAGTAAAAACATACAAAAATATTCTTTTCACCTGAAATAACGCTAAAATAAAAAGAATGATTCAAAATTATCCATATTTCATGATTTTTTCTAATTTCGCATCATATGCAGTAACCCGAAAACGACATAGTAGAATTGAAAAAAGGAAACAAAGGTTTTCTGGCACAGTTTTTCGTTTTTAGTTGATAAATAGTATATATTTGTAGCTTGAAAAGTTATAGTCAAAAATGTTAAAAACGGAACAGGTAGTAAATAAAATTATTGAAGCGCTGGAAGATAATAAAGCGCACCGGATTGTAAAAATCGATTTAAGAAAAATAGAAAACTGTTTTTGTAGTTTTTTCGTAATATGTCATGGAACTTCCGGCACGCATATTGCAGGGTTAACCGATGCTGTTGAAGAAAAAGTGAGAGAAGATCTGGATGAAAGGCCTTTTCATATCGAAGGATTGAATGCAGCACAATGGGTAGTCGTCGATTATGGGGATATTGTCGTACACATTTTTGAAAAAGAATTGCGCGACTATTATCAATTGGAAGATTTCTGGGCAGATGCACAGATCACCGAAATAGCCGGAGAGCCGGAAATGCTCACTTATTCCGGTTATCATACGACAAACGGAACAAATTGAAAACAGTAAAGAATACAAATATTGCGAACATACCAAATGGCAGACAACAACGAAAACAAGAAAGACGGAGGATTCAATTTTCCTCCAGTAGGGGGAGGTAAAAATATCAAAGCTCCGAAATTCAACGGATATTGGATGTATATCATACTGGCAGTCATTATTATCGGATTTCAATTTTTCAATATGAATCCCGATCCGGTAAGGACAACCTGGCAAGAAGTCAAGACTAAAATGCTCGAAAAAGGTGATATCGAAAAGATTACGGTCATCACGAATAAAGGGCAAGCCCAGGTATATATGAAGCCCGATAAGATCGAGAATTACTCCCAATTGAAATCGCAGGGGTTCAAAAATTCCAGTCCCGGTCCTCAGTTTTACTTCTCACCGGGCCCGTTGGAAACTTTTTCCAAAGAATTTTCCGAGCTCCAGGAAAAGACTCCGGCAGCAGCGGATATCAAGATCGACTATGATCAGGAATACGACGGTTGGGGAAACCTCTTCTCTATCTTCTTCCCGATCGCTCTTTTGGTATTTATCTGGATTTTCTTCTTCCGCCGGATGAGTAAAGGGGGCGGAGGTCCCGGAGGAGTCTTCAATGTCGGCAAATCACAGGCCAAGTTGTTCGATAAGGACACCCACATCAAGATTACCTTCAAAGATGTAGCGGGATTAGCTGAAGCCAAACAAGAGGTGGAAGAGATCGTTTCTTTTCTGAAATCTCCGGATAAATATACCAAATTGGGGGGTAAAATTCCGAAAGGAGCTCTCTTAGTAGGTCCTCCGGGAACCGGAAAAACGCTGATGGCGAAAGCTATGGCCGGCGAAGCCAACGTACCTTTCTTCTCGATGTCGGGTTCCGACTTTGTGGAGATGTTCGTCGGTGTCGGTGCCTCCCGTGTCCGGGATTTATTTAAACAAGCCAAAGAAAAAGCGCCTTGTATTATCTTTATCGACGAAATAGACGCCATCGGCCGGGCCAGAGGTAAAAACCCCAACATGGGCTCGAACGATGAACGGGAAAATACGCTGAACCAGTTACTGACCGAGATGGACGGTTTCGAGACCAATTCGGGGGTGATTATTCTGGCTGCAACCAACCGGGCGGACATTCTGGACAGCGCCTTGCTTCGTGCCGGACGTTTCGACCGCCAAATCTATGTCGACCTGCCGGAATTGAAAGACCGGGAAGAAATTTTCAAAGTGCACCTGAAACCGTTGAAACTGGCCGGAGATGTGGATATCCCTTTCCTGGCCAAGCAAACGCCGGGTTTCTCGGGAGCCGATATTGCCAATGTCGCTAACGAAGCAGCTTTGATTGCAGCCCGTAAAGACAAAAATGAAGTTGAAAAACAGGATTTTCTGGATGCAATCGACCGGATTGTCGGGGGGCTGGAAAACCGCAGTAAAGTAATAAAAGTAAGTGAAAAGAAAGCCATCGCTTATCACGAAGCCGGCCATGCTACCGTCTCCTGGTTGCTCGAACACGCCCATCCCCTGTTAAAAGTGACTATCGTACCCCGGGGTAAAGCTTTAGGAGCAGCCTGGTATCTTCCGCAGGAACGTCAGATCACGACAAAAGAACAACTGCTGGATCAAATGTGTTCTGTATTGGGAGGACGTGCAGCCGAAGAACTCACTTTCGGTCAAATCTCTACCGGAGCACAAAACGACCTGGAACGGGCTACCAAACAAGCCTATGCGATGGTTACCATTTTCGGTATGAGCGAAAAGATCGGTAACCTGAGTTATTACGATTCCAGTGGTCAAAGCGATTTCAGTTTCACCAAACCTTATTCGGAAAAGACCGCAGAACTGATCGACAGTGAAGTAAAAGAACTGGTTGAAAATGCTTACAACCGAGCCAAAGAATTACTTAAAACTCATCAGGACCAACATCGGCAGGTTGCAGAGTTATTGCTCGAACGGGAAGTTATTTTCAGTGACGATCTGGAACGCATCTTAGGGAAACGCCCCTGGAAAGACGATGAAGAAGAAGAAACGAAGGAAGAGAAAACAGTCGAAAATGAAATAAAATCGCTATGAACGATTGGGTAGTTATTTTCGAAACCGGCCAGCTCTACCGGGCAGAGCTGGTTAAAAGTTTGCTTAACGATAACAACGTAGAAGCAGTGATTCTGAATCAGAAAGACTCCTCTTTTAAAATAGGAGCGATCGAAGTCATGGTTAAGAAAGAAGATAAAGGGAAAGCAGCAGCAATCATAAAATCAGTCAATTGTGAATAATTTCGGTAAACGGGCAATCAGCGGATTCCTATTTGTGGTGATACTAACAGCATGTATTTATATACATCCATTTTGTTTTTTTGCACTTTTTTTTATTATAAACATTATCGGATTACTTGAATTCAGCCATATGGCAGAGGTGATTCATATCCGGGTCAACCGTACCATGTGTATCCTCAGCGGGAGCCTGCTTTTCATTTCAGGGTTCATTCATAACTATTTCGGTTATAAAGAAGGTTATCTGTTTTTCTTCAGTGCCACATTCTTTATGGGGATTTGGGAATTGTACCGGAAGAGTACCCATGCTTTTCAGAATATGGCTTTCGGGATTTATGCTCTGTTTTATTTCACCCTGCCCTTTACTTTGCTGATTTACCTCCCCTACTTGTGTACGGGCAGGTGGCAACCGGATATTATCTTCTTTCCTTTCTTATTGGTATGGTTCAATGACACTTTTGCTTATTTATTCGGTTCGAAATTCGGAAAGCATAAATTATTTCCCCGTATTTCGCCTAAAAAATCCTGGGAAGGAACCATCGGAGGCGGACTCACGACACTGGTCGGCGGATTGCTTATCGCTCCCCATATCGAAGGTTTGTCTTATATCGATACCACCGTTATCTCGGCCATTGTCATTGTATTCGGTAGTTTCGGTGATCTCGTAGAATCGATGTTCAAAAGATGCATCGAGATCAAAGATTCGGGACATATCATGCCAGGTCACGGTGGGGTATTGGACCGATTGGATTCGATTTTGTATGCTTTGCCTGTAATCTTCGTATATATCGCCTTTAAATTCGGTTGCTGACCTATAGTAAACCGAATTTATTCGTTCGGGATATTAGCTTTTAAATCGAAAATTGATACCTTTGCGAGCTGATACCGTATAAATATTTAAAGTTAAAAATATGACCATACATAAAGCTGGATATATCCTGTTATTGAAAATTTTAATCGTGCTGATTATCCTTAATCTGGCATCTTTTTATTTCATCAATAATACCTCTATTGTCTATACAATTCTGGGGATTACGGTGGTTATGTATCTTCTTGTCGTCAATTTTTTCCGTTTTCCGAACCGGGTGATCATACAAGACGATAACACGATCTTAGCCCCTGCCGATGGAAAAATCGTCGTGATTGAAGAAACCGAAGAACCGGAATATTTTAAAGACCGCCGTCTTCAAGTCTCTATTTTTATGAACATTTTCAATGTACATATCAACTGGTTTCCCGTAAACGGTGTGATCAAGTATTTCAAATACCACAAAGGCAATTTTGCAGCGGCTTATCTACCCAAATCCTCGACCGATAACGAACGGACTACCATCGTTATCGAATGTAATAACGGTAAGACCGTTCTGATGCGTCAAATTGCAGGGGCTATGGCTAAACGTATTGTCTCTTATGCTCCTGTCGGAGGACAGGCCCGTCAGGATCAGCACGCCGGTTTTATCAAATTCGGTTCGCGGGTAGATCTTTTTCTTCCTCTGGGTACCCAAATAGAAGTGAAATTGGGACAAAAAACGACCGGTTCTCAGACGATAATCGGAACCTTTAAATAAATTTCAGATTTACGGACGACGATTCGGATGACTTTTCCCATCGGAAATCCCAGTTCTAAAGTCACAAATCAAATTAATCATGTCAACACAATCAGCAGTAAAAGTGGTAACCACCCATGTTTTATCGGAGATGAAACTCAAGGGTGAGAAAATCAGTATGCTTACTTCATATGACTATTCTATGGCCCGTATCGTCGATCAGGCAGGCATAGATGTTATCCTGGTCGGCGACTCGGCTTCCAATGTAATGGCAGGCCATGAGACAACCTTACCGATCACCCTCGACCAAATGATTTATCATGCCGCTTCGGTAGTCAGAGGAGTAAAACGGGCATTAGTTGTTGTAGACATGCCTTTCGGTAGTTATCAGGGAAATAGCAAAGAGGCCTTAAACTCAGCCATCCGTATCATGAAAGAAACGGCTGCCGACGCCATCAAACTCGAAGGAGGAGAAGAAATTCTCGAATCTATCCAACGTATCCTGTCGGCCGGAATTCCGGTTATGGGCCATCTTGGACTTACCCCCCAGAGCATCCATAAATTCGGGACCTATGCCATTCGCGCCAAAAAAGAAGAGGAAGCGGAAAAATTGGTTCACGATGCCCATCTCCTGGAAGAAGCAGGTTGTTTTGCCATCGTGCTGGAGAAAATTCCGGCAGCTTTGGCAGCCAGAGTCGCCCAAGAAGTCAGTATCCCCATCATCGGCATCGGTGCCGGTGGCGGTGTAGACGGACAAGTCCTGGTCATCCACGATATGCTCGGTATCAATCAGGAATTCTCTCCCCGCTTCTTACGGCGCTATCATAACCTATATGCAGAAATCAGCGGTGCTGTCGGCAATTATATCGCTGACGTAAAAAGCGGTGATTTCCCGAATGAGAGAGAACAATACTAATAAAGTTATAGGCTATAAGCTAAAAGCTAAAATGTTTATCTATCTTTTATTTACTTTTAGCCTATAGCCTTTAGCTTATAGCATCTAGCTTATAGCCTATAGCCTTTAACTTATATCTTTTATTTATGTTAGAAGTTTTATACGAAGATAATCATATCATTGCCGTCAATAAGAAAATTTCGGACATTGTACAGGCAGATAAAACCGGAGATACCCCTTTGAGCGAAGAAGTAAAGGCGTATATCAAGAAGAAATACAACAAACCGGGAGAGGTTTATCTGGGTGTCCCCCACCGGGTGGATCGTCCTGTCAGCGGTGTAGTGATTTTTGCACGTACCAGTAAAGCCCTCACCCGGCTGAATAAAATGTTCCAGGAACACGAAAAGGAGATCAGCAAGATCTATTGGGCTATCGTAGGCAATTTGCCGGCCGAGGATCATGCCGTACTCACCCACTATCTGATGCGTGATCCGGAAAAAAACAAATCGCACGCTTACAACCAGCCCAAAGCCGGAGCCAAAGAAGCCACCCTGGAATACAAACTACTCGGAAGTTCACAACGTTATTACCTGCTCGAAGTGAAGCTTTACACGGGCCGGCATCACCAAATCCGGTGCCAATTGGCTAAGATCGGCTGTCCGATCAAAGGAGACCTGAAATATGGTTTTCCCCGCTCGAACGAAGGAGGAGGGATCAGTTTGCACGCCCGTTCGATCACTTTCAAACATCCGGTGAGCCGGGAAATGATTACCATCACGGCAAAACCTCCTTTGAACGATCCGCTTTGGAAAGTATTCTATGAAGGAATAGTTAACTAACGTCATCAACCTGATGAAGCGGGAATTGACCATATTACTGACAGAGGCTTTCATAAAAGATATCGAACGCTACGAATTGGATAAAATCGGTTTCATCCACGACACCTGAAGGGAAACCGATTTTATCCTTCAATGTATTCCCCACCCCACAACCACTTTCAAAGATGTTGAAAGTGACCGGAAATGGTACTCCGGAATTTTACTGTTATATTCACGTTAAAACATTCATATAGCCCATCTATTCGGCAGCCAGACAGTGAATGACAGAATAAATGGCTTCCGCCACCTGTTCGTCCGTAGCCATCGAACTGTCCAGCATCAAATGGTAATAGTACCGGTCGCCCCAATCGCAACCGGCATAGTGCAGGCAGTGTTCACGCCGCTCCTGGTCGGTACGTTTCAGTAAGGCTTCTGCACGGTTGTTCTCTATCCCATATTCAGAGATTATGCGTTTCAGACGGGCAGCCTCATCGGCATAAACAAAAACATGGAGACACCGGGGACGGCCTTTCAGAATGAAATTGGCAAGCCGTCCCACGATAACGCACGACTCCCTGCCGGCAATATCAAGTATTACCCGGCTCTGTGCGCGGAATACGGCAGTCTGCACAGGATCGTCATACAACAGTCGTCCGTTTACGGTCTGTTCATTCTCCTGCACGGTGCATTCGCCCAACCCGCTTTGCTGCGCAGTGAGCGTGATAAGCTCCCTGTCATAGAATTTCACCCCCAACCGCTGTGCCAGCAGTTCCCCGATATGATGCCCGCCACTACCGTATTCACGTGAAATGGTAACCACAAACGGCAGGGATTTTCCGGAGGACAGGGTGGTATCCTCTTTTTCTCCGAGACCTTGCATTCTCCGGCGGTTCTCCGGATTGAACGACGAGGCATGACAGCGTCCGAACACATAATAGTAGCCCCACGACAGCAGGCAGGGCACGATCATGCAGAGGAACATGGCATCATACCCCAGCCATTTCACCAACACGCCTGCCAGAAAGCCGCCCAGCGCAATACCGAAATCGAAGGCCACAAAAAATGTGGAACTCGCAGCTCCCCGCCGTTCGGGAGCTACGGCGTGCATCGCCATGGTCTGCAAGGAAGGCTGGATAGCCCCGAAACTATACCCCAACAGGACTGCCGACAACAGGTAGCAAGGCACGTTGTGCGCAAATATCAACAGCAATATGCCTGCCACGATAGCTGCGTTACCGGTATAAACCAGCCGCGCCTCCCCATACCGGTCAACGGCACGCCCCAGCAGAATACGTGTCCCGACCGTGGCCAGAGCGATGAAGATGAAATAGATCCCGCCTCCGGGCAAATGACAGGAGGCAGCATAAATCGCTACATAGACTTCTATCACGCCATACGCCATCATGAAGAAGAACTGCGTAACGGCAGCGGGCACTGACATCGGTTCGAACAGTTCACAGATGCGCAGCGGAGCGTCGGATACCGTGTAGTTGCGCGACCGTATGCCCATACCTGTCGGCGGAAGAATGGGTGGTTATCTCATCACAATTTGTGATGACATCAAAGAATAAACGTCCAAAATCCGCTTTACCACTGGCTTTTACCGAGCATGGCGTTGTTATGCTTTCAAGCGTATTACGTAGTGATATTGCCGTACAAACCAGCGTACTTATCACACGTGCATTTGTCGCTATGCGGCAGATGATAGCTAATTCCCCCGTTATCATGAGTGCTCAACACCAAAAGGAAATGAAAGAACTCAAAGAATATATCGAAGATGTTTTTGCCGACCAAAACGATATAAACGAAGATACCCGGATGCAAATTGAGTTGATTAACCAGGTATTGGCGGAATTACAGGTACATAAGAAACATTTGATGTATCTGTTATTAGTTGATTATCAGTATTATACGCTCTAAACGATAGAAAAGTGACAGTGTGGATTCTGTGTAGATACAAAAAAGTGAAGATTTAACGTATTTAACCTCCATTTACATCATTTCCAGTGTCTGAGTATAGTATTTCTATCATTTCGTTGGCTATTTTGTGGTCAGCGATTCGCATAACATTGTTTGTTTCCGAATTGTAACCAAAGAAGTTTATGTTCCCATACCAGACAATAGATTTGTCTATGATGGCGCATTGCAGAGTTTGTTCCTTGTTGCACACCACATCCATTCCTGTATTTTTAAGTTCTATCTCATTAGCTCCTTCCTCTTTGATATGTACAGCCACATTAACACCATTATGAATAATGCTTGCAAGTGTTGACATGATAACGGGCTTGTATTTGAACTTTACTTTTGGGACTGCGATGATGACAGAGTACTGGGCTTTTGCCAAATCATTCCGAAATGTCGCTTCGTAATTGTTTCGTTCATATATCAGTTCTTGGGGATTTTTGTCAAGCGTGGATGATGTCACATACTTTCCGTATCCTGCTCTTAAATACCCTTTTAGCCGTTTACGATACATAGAGTCACAAAGTGGGACATGAACATCCACATAATCATAAATACGCACTTCTTTCTTTCCTGCGTATTCCCTATGCAAACGCCCTGCATATTGCTCAACGTTTCCTTTCCAAGCTATAGGCATAGTAAGGAACAGTGTATCAAGGCGAGGATAATCAAAGCCTTCTCCTACATACTTTCCTGTAGCCACAATCACAAGTGATTCTGATGTGGGCATTGACTGTAGATTTTGTAATGCAAGACGCTTTTCTTTAGCAGAATCAGCTCCAAAGAGTTGAATGACATGGTCTGCAAATGGAATAAGCATTTGTGCCAACGCCTTGACATGAGCAGTGCGAGTGGTTAATACCAATGGGGTACGACCTTCTTGAATGGCAATTCTTACATCTTCTACGATGAACTCATTCCTAACCTTATCTTCGGACAAGTCTTGTGTAACCTGAACGTAAGTCTTGTTATCTGACGAAATGTTTCGGAATGATGTAAACCTTGGAATCAATAAACGTTTAAATGTTTGATTTTCCATTTGGCTCTTGGCATCAGCTGTGAATCTTATCTTTCCGCATTGCATGAAAATAATAGGTTGATGCCCATCCTTTCTGACAGGAGTTGCTGTCAAACCATATACGTATGTAGCTGTTACTTGTCGAAGCACTTGCTCGAAGCTGACAGAGGATACATGATGACATTCATCTACTATCACCATGCCGTAATCCTTGACAAAAGGCTTCGCTTCACCATCGCTCAAACAAGATTGTATCAAAGCTATATCAATGATGCCATGCAATGTGTTCTTGCCTGCATATAAACAACCAATGACCGAAGAATTCTTTTTCCTTCCTCGTTTGACTACTAGCTCTTCGATGGTCTCATCTATCTTGAGGAAAGTTTCCAACCGTTCTTTCCATTGTTCCAGCAATGCCTTGTTATGAACAAGAATTAAGGTGTTCACCTTTCTCCTTGCAAGCATTCCGATGGCAAACACTGTCTTTCCAAACGCTGTTGTTGCTGATAAAGTTCCTATATTATGTCCAGCAAATGCTTCCATTGCATTTTGCTGTTCTTCCCGAAGAGATCCTCTGAATGTAACATTGATATTATGCCCATGATTTGTTTTGTCTGAGATTACTACCTTTACTCCATGTTGGGTTAGAATACCACAAACAGCATCTTCACACCCACGAGGAAGGACAAGATAATCATCTGTCATTTCCGAACATGAAATGATGCGAGGGATATTATAGGTAGAAAGGCGCATACCTTGCTTCTCATAAAACTCCGGATTACGAAAAGCTGCTATGCGCTTAAAAACATTCACACATTTGGCAGATAGACTTGCTAAAGGAACATAAAGCATATTCGCTCTTGTCAGAACGATTTGTTTTGGATAGTCTTCAGATTGCGCAGCATCCATATGAGGAGTCTCCCAAGGTTTCTCATCGCAGGTCTTTGACAGTTCTCCTAATGTTGGCACTGCATGCAGCTGTAATAACAAATCAAGTTCTACCTCTGATAGCTTATGGATTTGCGACAACATTTCCCATTGGTCGGCATACGCATTGAAGTCTTCATCAACGAACACACTGTTCCCTTTGCGTCGAGCCATACCTTGCAATGGCAAGGCTACAAGATTGCCCAGTCCTCCTTCGGGCAAGGTGTCTTGGTTTGGAAAGAAACGGTCGTATGACTTGAAAGACAGGTGAGCGTCACAACTCATCGCCTCTGTAAGAATGGCATTTCCCAACTTGCGTGCCTTGAAAGCAGTTACTGGTGTTTCAAAGAAAATCCATACGTGAGCACCATTGCCAGAACGTGAGCGTTCGATATAGCAAGGTACATTCCAAGTTTTGCAAACATTTACAAAGGCAAGTACATCATTCTTGTAGCCATGCTCGCAACTCTTGTCATCAAAGTCTGTACAAAGGAAACTGCAAGTGTTGTCCTTTCGTATTGGATAAAGTCCTATAACATCACGTCCCCATACATCCTTTCCTGCAAGATGATTGAAAAAGTCGTTGTATGCCAAAGGAGCGAATTGCCTGTTGGGACAATCCGCACATTTGTACTTTCGCTTGTCGCAAAATTCACGATTCCATTCCCTCGTGCATACAGGTTGGTAGCCTGACTTTTGAGTCGTACTACTGTACCAACGCTTGGCAAAGACATCATCACGACCTTGAAAAACACTACGAAATAGCGCAACCTTTTCCTGTAGACTCAGCTTTGAATCTGTATGGAATATGGCATGTAGGCTTTCTTTCGTAGTGACATTAGGCTCGGTTACAATGTATGGTATTCCATGCACATCAAGAATTTTTCTTAACCTGGCATTTTCTTTCTCTAATTCTTGAAGCTTGGCAATAAGCTCATTTGCATTTAGTTGTTTGCCTGTATCCATAGCGGTTCTTGTTCCCAACCAACAGGGAATCCAAGAGCTGCCAGGTCTATCTCTGGAAACTTGCTGAACAAATTGTGCATTTTGTCAAGCATGTCATTGTTGGGAGAGATGATGTCAAGGAAATACTTGATGATGCACATATTATAATAGATTCTTCGCTTGTCCGCAGGAATAGTAATCCAAGGACGAGTCATGCCTCTCATATCATTTGGAATAATCTTGTTGACTTTGTTCCAAACACGAGCGTGATGACAACAAGCGTTGCGAGTAAGCGTAAGCACAGAAAGCCAAGACTCAAACACTGGAGCATGAAGGCAGAAACGCTTGGCGATCTGCTTTTTGAGTCCTTTATCTTTCAAGTTCCTGTAGTACATATTCACGCTACCCATTGGGAGAAGTTCACCAAGAATCCATGCTGGTGGAAAAGGTTCTGTATATGTTCTTTTGAAGTGTTCTATAAAGTCTTCAGTAGAACGTTCATACTCCTTCGACAACATTGCCATACTATTGACGAAAATGGACTGATCACGAAAAAGTGCAGAATTGGTAAGCCAATATATATCACCAGTCCGTTCAGCCGTCATATTCATTACGGCTTCTCTTACAGCAATTTCGATCTTCTCAATCTCGTTAAAAAGGAGTAAGCGCAACTTTTTGTCAAAGCGATAAAGCATCATCACTTTGTTAAATGTAGCACCTTCCTTATACAGATGAAGAATCTTTGGAGTCTTCAACAAAGGATGCATATACGCAGACAATCGATAATAGCCAATGCTCTCCAAATACAATTGAGCCTTTTGCCTATCATTGATTATCAATCCACGATTTTCCAATAAGGTTACAAGTTCTCGTGGAGTCTTGTAATCTTTTCCAAAATTTCTCTTTGTCATAGCTTATAAACAAAAAAGCCCAGCCTATTTAAGCATTGTAAAGAGGCTCGGCTGGAACTAACGCTGCAAAAATACAAATAATCGTTGAGAATACAAACTTTTTGGCAAGAAAAATTATGCCAAAGTGGAATTCTTTGACATATTTATATTTAATAATGTTAAATCGGGACTTAAAATCATACTTTACCAGTCAAACAAAGTGGTTTCCAAGATAAAAGTGTTATCTTTGTAACGTCTATACCCATACCGAAAGTCCCGATGGGCAGAGGTTGGGCAGACATATATACATATAAGGCGTAACTGTACGCTTTGGTTTTGACAGTGTAAGAACTTCGCAAACTCTCAACTGCTAGTCAAGAACAAAGCAACGGGAACGCCTCATGAGGTGTATTATATACAGCCCTCATTGGCTTCGGACGGTTCTATTGTTCGTTGTCAAGAGTGCTTTCTATATATTTACACTGGCGTGGGGGCTTTCGGCGTTGCTCGTTTCGACTGGCAGGGCAATGCGAAGGCCTTTACACTGTGGAACGAGTGACAGGACTGGCTCCACGTTTTTATGTATATATACCAACCATTTATTAAACATGCCAATATGGTAGCCGTTGGCAAAAAAGAAGAATAGTTGGTATGAGTAGTATAAAAGTTCCAATCACAAGAACGGATAAGGAAGGATTTCAAGTTACAATAGACTTGAATTTATTGTAATGACATTTAAAGAAACAATACTTAAATTGGCTACATATTGGAATCCCGACAAACAATACATAAAAACATGTAAAGATAAGCATGCTATCATTACGTCATTCTATGGTAAAAATAACGAATCGTATTTAAAATCCATTAGCAATGCTAGAAAATATAATATCCCATCAATTTTAAGACGGACAATAAAATTGGATTCCGTGCCAACTATAAAGGCATGTTGTTATGAATTCAATACAAATTTTCAGTTGTTTATTTTATCTCAAATAGATGGAGTACATACAGTGGCAGATATTATTGAAGCTGCAAAAAAAGTAGTTTTTGACAAAATGAACAACTGTAATATAAATATAGTACACCAGAAGATAACCAAGATGGTATTCGACAACATTATAGAACTCTCACTAAAACATAAATTATCATGGAACTAAAACGCATTAAACCTTATAAGGCAAGAAAGCCTGAAGATACAATCTTTTTGATTAGAAAAATTTTGCATGAGAAATTAAACATATTGCTAAAGGAAGAGCATTATGTCGGAGATGCAAATTTTTATTCATGCCGAGTTAATATCGCGAATAATTTGCTTGATGATTTAAATATTGGCACAAATGGAAAAGGTATGCGGTTCGAATATGCTTTAGCCAGTGCATATGGCGAATTTATGGAGCGCATACAAAATCAAATACTAATTGCACATCGCAGTATAAGCAGTATCTATAATCAACGAACTGACAATAGTACTCTTAGCATAGTAAACGATGATAATCTTAGAACTAGATATATTTTTGCGCCTGATGAAAAGAATATCAAGTTTACAAAATCGATGGACTGTGTAAGAAAATACATCAAAAGCTCAAACATACCTCAACTAGAAGAACTGTATGAAGGGAAAGATATGACTCTAGTTCCTTTTGTGAATATCTTTGACAAAACTGTAGAATTTCTCCCTATTAGCATAATTCTTTCAACGTGTACATCTAATGGTATGTGCGCAGGCAATACGCCCAAAGAGGCAATAATTCAAGGTATGAGTGAAATTTTGGAGAGATATGTTATTAGAAAAATATATTATGATAACATATCTCTTCCAACTATACCATTAAGTTATTTTGCCAATACAATAATTTATAAGAAAATTATCACATTAAAGGCAAAATACAATTGGGATTTTCAAATAAAAGATTGTTCTTGCAATTTAGGAATTCCCGCGATAGGCGTGTTAATCTTTGATTCAACCAATCAAAAATACTTATTTCATATTGGTGCAGATCCATCACCGATTACGGCATTAGAAAGAACATTAACAGAGATTTATCAAGGTCGATATGATTTGTCTTTAAAATCAGTTGACTTAGAATATCAAAATAGACTGTTATATGATGAAAACTTGAAAAGTTTAGAAATGTTTAAAACCTGTACGACAGGAAGTGGTCAGTTCCCAATAACTTTATTGTTTGGCGAACCTTCTTTTCCTTTCAACGGATTTGATATGACTTGGGGGAAATCAGACGATAATGATTTCAATAAGATGTTGTCGTTATTTAGCAAAATTGGAGTAAAGGTTTTTGTGCGGGATGTTTCATTTTTAGGCTTTCCCGCATATCATTTGTATATACCTGGGATGAGTGAATTTAGAAATCTTGCCACTAATGATGATATAGTATTCGTTAATTCTTTAAAAAAAGCATACCCTATAAGCAGAAATATTCAAAATGCGAATAATTCTGAAATAAGATTTTTATTAGACTATATTGAGAGTAATGAGGTTATTTCATATAATAATTTAAGATTTTGCAATGCAAATGATCTATGGCAAAAGTATGATAAAAACCTTATCCTCTCTTTATTGTATTATACAGTATCCGATTACAAAAAATCTGCAAGCTATATGGAAACATTCATTGCAAATGCAAATTTTTCAAAAAAAGAGAAGGATTTCTTTTCATGTCTTAACCAGATCATTAAAAGTAAGTATACAGAATGTAGTATAAATTGGATTAACAAAATATATGGTCCAAGGGTTGTGAGTTCATGCGCTTCTTTTTTAGAAAACAAAGAATATCTTAAATATTTAAGCACATCGAACTGTTATAATTGTCATTCTTGTAATATCCAAACAACCTGCAGAGTAAAAACAATCTTGGCATTAGCCAAGAGGATGGAAGATTTGTATATAGAAAATCTTCCGAACCAACATCAATTACTTAATAGCCTTGTTTATGATAATCATGAAAAGATTTAATGTCCTATTTATGGTCTTATGCTATACTTTATGTTCTGTATCGGCATGGAGTCAGCATACAGTCAAAGGAGTTGTTAAAGATAAGGAAACGCACCCTGTTATCGGTGCAAGCGTAATAATACGCTCTTTGCAAGACACGCTGAATCATAAAGGATGTATCACCGGTGAAAATGGACAATTCACTATAGAGAAAATAAAGTCCGGCAAGTATCGCATTGAAATATCATTCATCGGTTATACGGACTATCGACAAGAATTTGAATTAGACCAATCTCTTGATTTAGGAGAAATAGTATTATCAGAAAATACCATGTTATTGGATGAAGTTGTAGTTACATCGAGCATGGTCAAGAGGTTTGCGGACAAGAAGGAATATAAACTTACCAACATAGAGAAAGGACAATACAGTAGTGCATTGTCTGCATTAGAACATCTGCCCAAAATACAAGTTATCGACCAAACTGTCAATTCTGTAGACGGGAAAGCAGTAAAAATTTTGATAAACGGCATACCTTCTACACCGACTGACCTTTCTGTAATTTCTCCCGAAAATATTTCTAAAATAGATTATTACACCCAGCCACCTATCCAATATTCCAATATGGGATTAGGTGCAGTAATCAATGTCGTGACTAAAGAAAAGCAAAATGGAGGTTCTGTCGGATTAAACACCCAAAATGCAGTAACTACCGGATTCGGAAACAATGTAGTGAATTTCAAATATAACTGGGGACACTCACAACTTGGGGTAACATACAATATCAACTACCGCAATTACAACAAACGCATATTGGATGAAAATATGACTTATGCCGTAGGAGGTAAAACATATCAAAAACAAAAGACAGGTAAGAACAGTCCATACGCGTACGAACAGCAATTGGCAGAAATCAGTTTCAACAACTCTAAACCGGACAACTATATTTTCAGTACAAAACTCTCTTTCAATTCTCTGAACCGCAGACGTTCTTCCAAGCAAGATATTTTTTCTACTATTGACGATGTGGTATTTGAAAAATTTGGAGAAAGTTCCGATAAAGACAAATACATCAGTCCAGTAATGGATATGTATTTCAGCAAAACATTTAATGCCAAGCATGAGCTAACGATGAACCTTGTCGGAACTTACTACAAATCCGATTATGACTACCGATATTCTGAATTGAGCGGTGGAGTAACTGATTTTGAAACGGCAACGAATATAAATCTCGATAAATATTCGTTTATTGGAGAAGCCGTATATAACTACAATATGAAGACGGCACAGTTATATGTCGGTTCTCGGTATATGTACAACAATAGTACGCAAAAGAATCTCCCTTCAAACAACCGTACACTGACGAATGAAATCTACTCATATCTCGGAATTGCAGGTATGCTTGGAAAGAAATTCAATTATAGTGTCAGTGCCGGTGTAAACGGAAATATATTTACCACAATAGAAAACAAGGAATATAAGTTTGTTTATTTCAGACCACAGGTGAAACTCGGTTACTTCATCGACGAAAGTTCTGATTTGACATTCAACTATGAAGTGAATACCGAAAATCCCGCAATTTCTTCATTGACATACAATCCTTATTTCAAAGATGCAAACTATCTGTATGTAGGAAATCCGAATCTGAAACCAAGTAACAATCACGACCTGTCTTTGTCGTATTTCAAAGGATTCAAGAAATTTGTCATTAGTGCAGAAGTCGCTTACTCCTATAACAAAGATGCCATCGCTCCGGTTTTTCAATCAGACGATACGAATATCATTGAGACATTCGGAAATTTGGATAATGCACAGAACATGAAAGCCAGTCTGTTTCTACAGTGGTATCCATTCTCGAACAATATTCTGCGACTAAGACTGTATTCCGAAGTATTCCACCAAATCAACGCTTTGGAAAACGAAAAATGGAATTATACAGGATACTCTTTTATTCCATCCGTAAATTTAGCTTACAAAAAATGGGGCGTTTCGGTATTCTATCAGACTGAAAAGAAATCTCTTGTAGGTCAGACAATGAAAACAATTCCAAGTATGGCAAGCGTAGAAGTGTCGTACAGTCCGGTTAAAAACCTCACTTTGACAGGAGGAATAAGATACCCGTTTTATGACTCGTGGAAACAGACAACATCTGTATCAGGGACATCACTTCTACAACGAGATGAAACAGAACGCATAATCAATAATGCCAATATGGTCTATATCAACCTTGTATATAATTTTGCATTCGGTAAGAACAAGTCAAATGTGAAATTTAAGATACAAAACAAAGACAAAGATTCCGGTATTTTGAGTAGATAATAATTAATTTGTGAGTTGTCAATGAAGTTCCCATCATTTATTCAATATAATACAAAAGATTGCGGTCCGAGTTGTCTAAAAATCATATCAAAATACTATGGCCAAGAGTATTCTCTTGCATATCTAAGAGAATTGTGTCAAGTATCTAGAGACGGGACTTCAATTTCATCTATGCGCGATGCCGCTGAGAAATTGGGTTATGATGTCTCTGTGACAAAGATGTCGTGGAAAACATTGAATAATGATAACATAAAATTACCTTGTATTATTCATTTACGGCAAAACCATTTCGTAGTACTATATAGTATTGGAGTAGATAAAAAGAAACTTTTCATATCCGACCCTGCAATTGGGCTATTGACATATGATGAAGGTACATTTTGTAATTTATGGTTAGACGATAGCAATTGTGGTTTGGTTGTATCATTAAAACCAACACCACGATTTTGGAGTATTACTCTCAAAACTAATAGCAACGCTAAACAGACCCAAATAAAAGAAATTGTTAATCTCATTAAACCATACAAGATTCAATTCATAGGAATATTCATAACAGTTTTTACTGTTCTTGGGCTTAATACTCTAATGCCATACCTAGCACAATCCGTTGTGGACAAAGGTATAGAGTCCAAAGATATTTCGCTTATTGTGCTGATTTTATTAGCACAAGTTATGATTGTTGTAGGTCAGACCAGTGCAAATATCATTCGTAATATTATAACTTTAAAAGCATCAACTAACATAACAATTAATATAATCTCTAGCTTTTTACACAAGTTACTGAAATTACCTATAAGTTTTTTTGAAACAACTCTAATTGGAGATATTATTCAACGTGTTAGAGATTGTGACCGATTACAAGTATTTTTCACAACTACACTTGTGTCAATAGTAGTTTCATCATTATCAGTTGCTATTTACGCTGTTGTGTTAGGAAAATATAACTTATGTGTTTTCATTGTATTCCTTTTGGGCAGTATTATTTATTGTTTATGGATACTCTTTTTTTTGCGCTATCGGAAAAAACTAGACTATTTAAAATTTCAAGAATCTTCAGTCAGTCAAAGTAATATAGTCGAAATATTTGAAGCAATACACGAAATAAAATTACATCAACTAGAAGATAAAAAAATATCAGAATGGAAGCAAACTCAAAAGAAATTATATAATGCAAGCATCGTACATGTTATAATTTCCTTTGAAAAATAATATCGAAAATCATGAAAGATAATGAATTATTGTATCGGTTGGGTCAGAGATTAAAAGAGTTACGTAAAGCAAAAAAGTGGTCTTTACGTGACCTTGAGGCTTTAACGGATATTGATAACAGCGAGCTTTCAAAATATGAATTCGGTTTTATAAGCCCTCAGCTTCTATCTTTATATAAACTTAGTCAAGCTTTTGGAATAACCCTAAGCAAACTTCTTGATATAGAAAAGCACGGTCAACTCCTTTTCCACTGCACGATTATAGATGGCACGCAGGTTACGCATATTAAAAGAGGAAATATTCGGGCAAACATTGATACCTTTCAGGAAGGTTTCGTATTCCACCATCAGGTTGGAGTCCACCTCCCTGAACAGCAGGTCACACTCGCCACGGAAACGTAAAAAGCTGTTCAGTGTAGTCATATAGGTCTCGGCTGTACACTTTTTGCCTATCTTTTTCAATTCCTGGATGAGCTACCATGTAAAAGAGACAAACCCACCGCAATCAGCCGGAGAGGAGAACAGTTCCACCACTTTGTCGGCGGTATATGCCATGTCGGAACGTTCAAGCCGCACGATGACCTCCTTGAAACGGGAAAGATCGTTCGCCAAAGCGGTCTTCATAGAGAGCAGATATCCCTCCTGCCCTTTTTCGATACCGGAGGACAGGATGACTCTGGAACAATCGGCATCCCATTCCGATGGGTACAGCTTATAGCCGAAATGAACTTGTTTTACCAGACGGTTGTGAATTACTTGATAGTAGAGTGTACCCGCCTTCGTCTCAATGGAAGATACACGGAATTTGATTTTTACTGTTGCCATACAATTTAATTGTTTATTTGATAATATTCCCTCAATTAAAGAGAATGGCAAACAGTGTATAAGATGGCACTTGAAAGATAATATTGTTGCAATTATAAGGTTTCTTGTTCAGAATGTTGCGAAGGAAGTTGTTTTTTAATACTTTCTCGCTTTAATCTAAATTTTTCCGTGTAATGGAATGCAGTTGGCACATTTTATAGACTCTACACGCAAAGTGCTCTGTGATGAAACGATAAAACGTACCGTAAACCGTTCTCGGACCTGCCGGACAAATTGGGCAAGACTAACGGGTTTCTTTTCGAATATCATGCAGCCTCGTTGTTTTCCTCTATCGTCTGTTAAACCGGCACTTCCGATTCTCTGACCGGGAACAGACTACCAGCATACTGTTGGACGGATTGCAAGAATAGGTATGGTAGATTCGCTTCTTGAATTTGTGTCAAAAATATGAAAGTCATACCATTAAAAATGAAAACGGGTCCAATATAACTCTACGACCTCATTTTGCCGCCTTGGCCAATTCACAATTGTCACGGATATCACTGATTATTTCACTTATGTTCCTATCTCCGTCCATATTCGTCTACTCCTGAGTTTATTATAAATTATACGAAGATACGGAAATATTCCATTTTTACAACAGCAGTGGCATCTCCCGTCAGCCCCGATATCATCTATATCCGCATCCTCATAAAAAGATATGATTGAATATATCCTGACATTTTTAGAAAATTGCTTTAAATTTGTCGCATTTATGCGAACGAATGATAAGGCATAAAGTTTGCTGATACAGATATCAATATAAATCCGTTTATTGAACGGGAAAAATAATTTATAAAAAAAATGTCACACATTGAAAATAAGCAAATAATATAAATTCGCCCCCCAAAATAATGAACACGAAAAAACGATATCCATAAACGAACGTTTAATAATATAGAATTACACACGGCAGTACATCGATCATGATAGAAAAAGGTAGTCATACGACCGAGTCAGATCAATCCCTATTGGACGCATTGATCAAAGGAGAGGAAACCGCTTTCGAGAAAATATATAAAAGCTATTTCGCTCTTCTTCAAAACTATTCTGCCTCTATCGTCGGTGATTCGGAAGCGGCTTTGGAGATTATTCAAAATATTTTCGTTGCCTTATGGGAAAACCGGAAAAATCTCGACCGGGAAAAATCTCTGCGCAATTACCTGCTTCGCAGCACGCACAACAATTCCCTGCGTTACCTCAAAACCCGGTTTCTCCACCTACAACATCAAGAAAACCTTAAAAGAAAAAAAAGCGAAGAGGAACAAGAAAACGTGATCCGGGCGGAAGAAGGACCCGAACCCGAACAACAATTATCCGCTTTACTGAATGAATTACCGGAAAGAAGCCGCCAGGTAATGATCATGAGTCACATTGAGAACAGGAAAAGTGCCGATATTGCCCGAAAATTAGGCATTTCCGTCCGGACAGTAGAAACCATCCTCTACCAGGCAATGAAAAAACTTCGGGGAAAAATAAAAAAATAGTATTTTCGAATACGTAGTTTCGGGCAGTCAGGTATTATATTAATGTCGATCAGGTTATAGCGTGCATGAAAACAGATACAGAGAAATATTTGAACCGCCCCATCGGGGAAAATGAAGATGAGTTGCTGGATGAGATCTGGAACTCTCTCCGGGCAAAGGAGTGCGGGGAACATATACTGGACAGAAATTACCAGGACGTAAAAAGCAGGATCCGCCGGAGAAGAAATACCCGCCGGATGTATTGGATTTCCAGCGGTGTTGCCGCGGCTTGTGTGTTCGTGTCCCTGTTTCTGGTGTTCCGTCCCACTGCCCTGCAAGAGGTTACGGTATACACCCAACTCGGTCACATGGGCATATCCGTTTGCAACGAACAGGTGCAACTACTCGTCGGGGATTCCGCCGTTTCGAACCTGGGAGGCGACGCCAAGATAAATATAGACAAACATTCGAATGTCGCACTGCAATCCGCCGACGGGAAAAAGATTATGCTGCAAAAGGCAAAAATATTGAAAATATATGTTCCTTCGGGTAAGCATTTCAACCTTGAATTAGCCGACGGGACACGTATCGTACTAAACGCCGACACCTGGTTCGAATACCCATCGACGTTCGACTCCCAACCGGAACGCAGGGTAAAAATCAAGGGAGAGGGATTCTTTGAAGTGAAAAGCGATACAACGAAACCTTTCTACGTGGAGATTCCCAACAGCGAATCTATCCGGGTACTCGGCACCTGTTTCAACGTATCGGCTTATGAAGACAACACGGAAAACGTGACTACGCTACTCTCCGGTAAAATAGCTTATCACGTTCCGGAGAACAACCGAACGGTGACTTTATCGCCGAACGAGCAAATCCGCGTGGACAAAGAAACGAATAAAATGGAAAAATACGAGGTAGATGCCGCAGAATATTCCATGTGGAAAGAGGGCGTGATCTATTTCAACAACGAGAAATTAAGTGTATTGGCTAAAAAATTGTCCAGAATGTATGGTATCGATATTCAGGTATCGGAAGAACACCGCGATTCCCGTTTTTCGGGAATGATCCGGCACGAACGGGGAATTGATTACATCACCAAGCTGTTAACAACGACAAGTAACATCGAATGTATTATTGAAAACGGGGTTATTTATCTGAAGTAAAATCCCCTCCATATCAATTACAAAACTTCATTGGAAAATGAAGTTCGGGGCTTTGTATGCTCAAATATAAAGAATAGTAATAAAATAAATATTCATTAATACAAGATCAATATGAAAGAAGACAGATCATTCAGCCGGAACCGGACGGTTCTCCGGGACAAACTCCGGAAGAAAATCGTCCTGCCACTGTTCTTGCTACAAATGCTTTGTAGTTTTACGCAGGTAAGTTATGCCCAGGAGGTACAACTAAATTTAAAGCTGGAAAATTCCACTTTACTGGACGCTTTGAAAAAGATAGGAACAGCCACCGGAACGGAATTTTTTTATAATGCCGGGCAAATCGGTACTTCTGACAAACGAATCACGAGGGAGTTCAGAAATACGCCATTGAGATCAGCACTGGAATACGTTTTGAACGGAACTCCTTTCACATTTAAAATCGAGGATAAAACGATTATTATCACCCAACGTCCGGCAGAACCACAAAAAACTGAAATGAAAATCATCGAATTGAAAGGGATTGTGGTGGATAGTCATACGAAAGAACCGTTACCGGGAGTAACTGTTATGATCGAAGGAACAACGCAGGGAACTGCCACCGACGTTAACGGACAATTCACATTCCCCCTCGGTCCGGCAGAGTATAACATTATCTTTTCGTACATCGGTTACGAGCGTCTGGTAAAAAAGTTCAACAGAAATAATGTCTCCGATTTTCAGAAAATTACACTTGTTCCTGTTATCGAAGAGATGGATGAAGTAGTCGTCACGGGTATCTTCACCCGTAAAAAGGAAAGTTTCACGGGATCATCGACTACATTCAAAGCAGAGGAATTGAAAGCCGTGGGAGCGTCGAATCTGGTTCAAAGTCTGCGCACACTCGACCCTTCATTCAAAATCGTGGAAAACAACCAATTCGGTTCCGACCCGAACCGCATGCCCGATATCGAAATCCGGGGCAAGAGCAGTGTTATGGGATTGAAAGAAGAGTATGGGACCGACCCCAATCAACCTTTGTTTATCCTTGACGGTTTCGAAACGACATTAGAAACCATCATGGACCTGAACATGAACCGGGTGGCATCGGTCACCTTGTTAAAAGACGCAGCCTCAACCGCCATTTATGGTTCGAAAGCAGCTAACGGCGTGGTGGTTATCGAAACAAAGGCCCCGGAGGGGGGACGCCTGCAATTCTCCTATAAGGGAGATTTCAGCGTGACGATGGCAGACCTTTCGGATTACAACTTAATGAATGCCCGTGAAAAATTGCAATTCGAGACACTCGCCGGTGTATACACGGACAAATCCAACAGTGCCATCAACCAGGTACGCCTGGATAGTTTACGGAATGCCCGTTTAAAAGGAATCGAAGAAGGGATCGACACCTATTGGTTAAGCGTACCGCTACGCACCGGGTTCACGCATAAGCACAATCTATATGCCGAAGGGGGTGAAGAAAACATCCGTTACGGTATAGGGCTCAGTTACGGTAACGTGCAGGGAGTAATGAAAGGTTCCGACCGCCAGACCATCAGCGGAAATATAGATCTGATCTATCGTTCCGGCAAGTTCCAGTTCAGTAATAAATTGACTGTAGACTATATGGAAACGAACGATCCGTCCGTAAGCTTCTCCGAATATGCACAAGCCAACCCTTATTACAAAAAATATAACGAAGACGGGGGTATCGACAAATACCTATACTATTACTCGGGAGATGGTTACGAGGAAAAAGTGGCCAATCCCCTGTGGAACGCCAGTCTGAATAATTATGACAAAAGCGACGAAACCGGATTTACCAACAATTTCATCATCGAATGGTTCGCCACCGACGATTTACGTGCAAGAGGGAAATTCGGCATAACGAAAACCAGCAGTTCGGCAGAAGAACGCCTCTCACCCGAACACAGTGACTTTGACGATGAAGAGGAAATGAAAAAAGGAAGCTATACGCACACCGCCAGTAAATCCACCAGCTACGAGGGAGATATTGCTGTTACTTACGGACGTCTGTTCGGAGGGAAACACATGATAAACGCTGTGGGCGGTTTCAATTTCAGCCTGTCGAAAGAAACAAGCAACGGTTATAAAGCGATCGGCTTCACGGAAGATGCTTTCGGGAGTCCTTCCTTTGCCAATGGTTATCCCGAAAACGGGAAATCGTCCTACTCGGAAAGCGAAACACGTGCCGCCAGTTTTTATCTAAACGGCGGATACGCTTACGACAACCGTTATTTACTCGATTTCAACTACCGTAGTGACGGTGCATCCATGTTCGGCACGAACAACCGTTTCCGCAATACCTGGTCGGTAGGTATCGGCTGGAACCTACACAACGAAGCATTTTTTCATGCGAAAGATTGGTTTCAGCTATTGAAACTACGCGCTTCGGTCGGAAATCCGGGGAACCAGAACTTTTCGGCATACCAGGCATTCACGACCTACACGTTCAACACGGATATGACAAACATTTTCGGTTCGGGACTGGTGATCAACGCGCTGGGCAACAAAGACCTGGCATGGCAAGAAACGATTAATTGGAATGCCGGAGCAGATATCACAACCTGGAACAACCGCCTGAACATCACGTTCGACTGGTATAAGAAAATTACCGACCCGTTATTGGCCCTGATTACCACACCAGGTTCCATGGGGGTGAAAAGCGTGGCTATGAATGCCGGACAGCAAAAGACAACCGGAATAGAAGTGACTCTGAAAGTCTCCCCCATTTACAGACCGCAAGAAAGAATTAACTGGAATATCAGCCTTAACGGGACACACGCCAAAGCACGGTACGCCAAAATCGGCAACGCTTTCAGCTCCCTGAACGAAGAGCAGAAAGCCTCATTGGCCGGGACAACGCGTTATTATGACGGCGGAAGCCCCACAGCCATCTGGGCGGTACGTTCTGCCGGTATCGATCCAGCCACGGGAAAAGAACTTTTTATCAAAAAAGACGGTTCCTATTCCTTCACTTATGACACAGACGACGAGGTCGTTCTGGGAGATACGGAACCCAAACTGGAAGGAGTGATCGGTACCACACTATACTATAAGGGATTATCCGTAGGATGTTACTTTCGCTACACCCTGGGAGCCCAAATATTCAATGAATCGGTTTTCGAAAAAGTAGAAAACATCAGCAGTGACGAAGTTTACAACAACCAGGACAAAAGAGCCTTGTACAACCGTTGGTCGGCGACTAACCGTGAAGCCCAATACAAAGGCATCTCATTGACCCAGACAACCGACAAGTCATCGCGCTTCGTGATGGATGAAAACACCATAAGCGGGGAGTCATTCAATATCGGTTATGAATTCACCCAACCTTTCGTGAAAAGAATGGGACTATCCGTTTTGAACATTCAGGCCATCATGAACGACCTGTTCCGTTGTTCATCCGTGAAAAGCGAACGAGGGATCGATTACCCTTTTGCCCGCACGGTTTCTTTCTCATTATCGGCAACTTTTTAAAGCAAATGTTATGAACATGAATATACAACGACTGATCGGACTGTACTGCCTGGCATTTTTACTGGCAGGATGCAGCAATTGGCTGGATGTCCAACCCTACGACCAGATCTCAGAGGATGAACTGGTGAAATCGGAAGAGGGATTCCAGAAAGCACTAAACGGCATTTATATCGGACTGAATGACGAGGCCCTGTACGGAAAATCCCTGACAGTAGAAATGATCGAAATCATGGGAGGCGCCTACGAAATCGGCAACGAAAGCCTGGTATGGGGGAATTACACGGACTTAAAAGATTATAATTACAACACCGAATACTGGCGTAGCTGTATGAGTTCCACCTGGGACAAGGCATACGCTCTGATTCTAAACTGCAATAAATTACTGGAAAATATGAAATCCCGCGAAGAATTATTCACGGGAAACAACTATAACATAATCCAAGGCGAAGCCCTGGCACTGAGAGCGATGCTGCATTTCGATATGCTACGCCTGTTCGGTCCCGTATATTCGAGAAACCCGGAGGCAACCAGTATCCCCTACTACACGTCGGAGGTATTGTCCCCCGAACCTTTGCTGCCCGCATCGGAAGTGATGACAAAAATCATACAAGATTTGCAGGAAGCACGTATCCTCCTAAACGAAGATCCCGTGAAAACGGAAGGAGGATTGTCAAGCGGGAATGCAGGCGAAAGTTCGAATTTCTTATGTTACCGG
The DNA here is from genome assembly GCF_000190535.1 of Odoribacter splanchnicus DSM 20712. GTDB lineage: Bacteria > Bacteroidota > Bacteroidia > Bacteroidales > Marinifilaceae > Odoribacter > Odoribacter splanchnicus. The sequence continues at coordinate 584,504 of NC_015160.1, read as the reverse complement.
GCACTACGGTTAAACTACTATGCCGTAACAGGCCTGCTGGCCCGTGTATGCCTGTACGCCGGACAACGGGAAAATGCATTCAATTATTCCACTGAAGTGATAAAAGCTTCCAATAACGGCATATTTCCTTTCGTAGACAGAAGCCTGGTGAACGGAACTGCCCAGGATCCGGACCGTATTTTCTCGCCAGAAGTTCTGTTCGCCCTCTCTGACAGCCAACGAGGAGAATTGTTCGAAGAATATTTCGACCCATCGTTAGCCCCCAACATGGTATTCCGCATGGAAACCGATTTACTGGAACAAACTATTTACGGTGGAACCGGAACCGGCGGAAATCTGGACGACTACCGTTGCCGTTCCAATTGGATTTCCTCGGGAAGCGCACGCTATTTCTACAAATATTCGGACATGACGGAATCGGGACGGATAGAAAATACCATGATCCCCTTGCTACGGCTGGGCGAAATGTACCTGATCGCCGCAGAAAGCCAATCCAACAGCCTGGCTAACGGAGTATCATACATAAACACGTTGCGTAAAAACCGGGGAGTAAGCAATTTACAGACCCTGACCACCACCCTTCTGCAATATGAATACATCCGCGAAGTTTATGGCGAAGGACAATTATTCTTCATGTACAAACGGATGTACTCATCGATTATCCGGTCGAATTCGGCAACGAACAACCCGGCTCCGTCAAATGCAGTATTCGTGGTGCCTTTGCCCGACACTGAAACAGAAAACAGATAACCAAGTAATCACAACAGCAATGAAGAAAAACATAATCAGGAAAGTATACTGGGGAATGACGGTATTGTTCGGACTGGCAGGATGTAACGAAGAGAAACCGGCTACTTTCGACCAAATCAACGGAATATATTTCAACAACCGTTTGTTAAACAATACGATCGTTGACAGTACCAACGTGACATTCGTTTATACCAGTGCCGACACGATGACTGTCACGGTAAAAGTCCAGGCATTGGGACGCCCCGTGGCATACGCCCGCCCGATAGACATCAGTGTAGCAGGAGGCAATGCCATAGAAGGAACCGACTATGAACTGGTCTCTGTCGCAGAAATGCCGGCAGAGGCAGTAAACCTCGATTATAACGTGCAACTGAACCGTACGGCGGTACTGAAACAAGAAAACCGGGAGATTGTGCTGGAACTGAAAGCCAACGAGCACTTTATCCTGCCTTTCGAGTATCAGGTGCAAAGTGGAAATGACACGACAACCGTGATTCGTTACCGCATCATCTTCTCCGACCGTTTCACGGTTGCCCCGGAAAGTTGGGATGAAGACTTCGGGGGAGAATTCTCCCAGCAAAAGTTCGAATTAATATGCCGGGTACTGGAAATAGACCCCGCCGAATTTAATACGGCAGGCGGTATTTCACTGGCAAGATGGCAGTTTATCTATATAGAAATGTGCGACTACGTGGCCACCCAAACAGAAAAGAAAGCAGCGGGAGAAGAATACGACGAAGAGGCTTTCGACCCGACAACCGGAGAACCATTGTTTAAATATTAATATATGCAACCATGCGAAAAGGATTATTATACACGGCCTGCTGGATTTTCTTACTGATATCCTGTGCCGAAGATTTGGGGAATTACGATTACCGGGAACTCTCCTCCCCGGTGGTGACCGGCATTGATGAGAAAATACCCGTACGAAAATTCGAACGTTTACAGTTGACACCGCAAATTGAAGGTGAACAATTCACGGAAGAAGATTACCAGTTCGAGTGGAAAGTGATTCCGCAGGCAGACGCCGTTACAGCTACCGTGATCGGAAATGAACGCATTTTGGATTATGAAGTGGTATTGGCGGAAGGGACATACACGCTATATTTCACGATAACCAACCGTACAAGCGGTTTGTTCTGGCAACAGACTTACGAACTGGAAGTCACCCAAACCACTTCCGAGGGCTGGATGGTGTTGTGCTCCGACAACGGTCGGACACGACTGGACATGATATCCATGGTCACGGGAGAAACTTACAGGGACTTATTATCCAGCCAGGATATGCCGGAATTAAACGGCCCACGGCGTATCCAGCAACTGGAAGACCTCGCCGAAACCGGATCGCCTTTCTACTTGCTGACGGATGACGGAGCAACCCGCTTGAGCAGTGACGGTTTTGCCTGGACGGAAGAATACAATATACGTTACGAGATGGGGAACGGACAAGCAGTAAGCCCACATGAAATAATACCCACGGTCAATGCCAAAATGATGGTTGCCGGGACGGATTTCCACTATGCGAGCAATATGGGTGAGATTCTCGGACTTTTCAGTTCTCCCATAAACAAAGATTTCCGGGTAGCCCCCATGGCAGGCAGCAATGTTGCAGGCAACATGATCCTCGCTCCCCTGGTGATGATATACGATATCGACAACAAACGCTTCATGGGATACGGACAAACTTTAGCTTCCTCAGACCTGAACAATCAGGAACCTTTGCGGGAGATGAATGAAATGGCAGAACTGATGGAAGACATGCAAGCGACGACGGGAGGAGTTACGGGTTCGGCATTTGATGAATTTCCCACCGGACTAGACTACGTGTACATGGAGAACACCCGATATGACCCGGGTAGCGGGCAAATGGCAGTAACCTATACAGTACTGGCAGACGGCGACAAACGCTACCTTTACGGCATCCAGCTAGGCGACATAGTCCCTCAATCGTGGAGTAGTTGTCCTAACGCGCTTGGGAAGGCTTATTATGGCGACTTGTCGGAATGTACCGATATAACAAAGGTGACAGACCTCTTCGCTTTCAGTTCACTGAAAAACTGTATGTACTATGCCGTGGGCGGTACCCTCTACCAGGTAGACCTTTCCACGAAACCGTTGCAGGCAAAAGTGCAGTTTACATTACCGGGAGGAGAGGAAATCACCCGCCTGAAATTCAATCTATTCCGCAAAAATACCAGTGACTCCCGTTCGTACAATCTGATCATCGGAAGCCTACGGGGTGAGGAAGGTATCCTCCGGATATATAACGACACGGAAATGAGCGGAGATTTTTCAGGAGTGGAACCGGAAGTCTACGACGGTTTTGCCCGTATTGTCGACGTAACCTATAGAGAATGGTAAGTTTTAAGTGTTCAATTTATCTATATTATTAATTTCTAAAATCTAAATGTTATGAAAAAAATTCGGATAATGATGCTTATGATATGCAGCATTTGCGCATTCACGGCTTGTTCGGATGATGATGATCCGACACCACAAAACCCTGTATCAAACGTGAGAATACCCGCTACAGCTGAAATCGGTACGGAAATTATCGTATCCGGTACCGGATTCGCTTCAACAGCACAGTTCACCTTCAAAGGCACAGCCTCATCTGCCGATGTAAGTCAACTAACCATTGTTTCCACCGGTGTGACAATGACCGTGCCGATGAGCTTAACACCAGGACAATATACGTTGGTACTAAAACAAGACGGCGAATGGGAATTGGGAAGCATTGAATTAACAGCGGCTTCACTCCCAATCATCGGATTAGAAATACCCGAAGCAGGATTTACCGGCCAAATAATAAATATTGGCGGTAACGGATACAACGAAACGTCAAAAGTATACGCAGAAACCGGGAATGGCACCCGAACTGAATTGACTGTAACAGACTACCAGAGCGGATTGATTTGTACTTTACCCACAGACCTCAGTGCCGGAACTTACCGTCTTATCCTTGCCCAGGATGGAGGGGAATGGACATTAACCGAAGAGTTCGAAATTGTAAAATACAAACGATTGGTCAAGATCGGCTGGGTAAATGATTTCAGTCAAATAATGGCAGATTATATCACAGAATCTACATTCGAAATTTCCTATGCAGCCAACAGTCCACAAAGTTTCAAGTACGCTAATGTCCTTTACGAACATGAGATGAACTATGATGTACAAACAAACAATGACCAAATTATTTTATCTATCAGTAATCCGGATCCTGACTGGGAATTAGAAGGATATGTAAGACAGGTTACTCTGAGTGTAACCGATGATTTAGCACAATCAAATGCTACAATTTTCTATAATCTTTGGAATACAAAGGACGTAAACATGAGTGCTGACTGGACATATGCAGACCGGTATATGAAATCCTATGAAGGCAAAGGAGGTCTTAACAATTTAGAATATACTTTTGATGCCGGCAATTTAGTCGATGTCAGCGGAACATCATTCGAATACGACCAAACACAAAAATACACTCGTCCAGGAATGGACATTGCAGCCCTTTTCTTACAACTTTCAAACATAGACTATACTCAAGATTGGGGATGGATGTACGCTGCATTCACAGGGTTGATCGGAGAAAAATCGGCAGGAATTCCCGTAAAAATGTCGGTAGTAGATCCGGAGACGGAAGAAACAACGACCCACGAGTTAAACTACACGTATGATGAAGATAATTACGTTACAAGCGTATCTTATGAATCTTCATATTACGGAATGGGTATGGTTACTTTCCGGATCGATTTCACATACGAAGAGGTACAATAATACCACATAGAGGGTGTGTCAAAATGCGTGTTTCGATAAATTATATAGTTGCAATTTATTGATAATCAATATTGAGAAGCCACTAAAAATACGAAAATTTGCATTTTGACACACCCTCTTTAAAAACAGCAAATCGATTTTAAAGATGAAATACATTCTATTTATCGCACTCATTCTATCCGTCGTCAGTTGTACGGAACACGACGGATATACCCTCACCGGACATGTCCCCGAAGCATGGGAAGGGAAACCCGTTTTTCTGGCACTGGATGATACCAATCAACCTCATTTCATCGACAGTACGAAAATATCGGGGGGTAAATTCAGGTTTCTGGGTAAATTCGATGTGCCGCGTTATTGCACGGTCAGCATCTACCTTGATCCCAATGACCGGCTGACCCGCAGTAAAATTGTAAACTTCTCGTTATTTATCGACAATGCAGCGATAGAAGCCACTTGCGACTATTCCAGCAAATATCCCGTGTTTCAGATCTCCGGAAGCGGGACTCAAACTGAATATCAAAACTACCTGAACGAGATACAACCCATGGAGGACGACCGGAGCAAAACGTTCCGCGCTTACGGGGAAGCTTATTACAATTCGAAAGATTTAGCCAAAGCGATTGATCTGGCCAAACTCGTCACCCAAAAAAGACTAGCCCTCAGAGAGACTCAAATCAACTACCTTAAAGCACATCCCGAATCTGCCATCAGCGTTAAAATCGCACAAGAACTCTCCGACAAGAATTCCGACCTTTCTTTGAAAGAAATCGAAGGATTATTCACCTGCCTATCCCCCGAAATGCAAAATTCGGAAATGGGCCAGGCTCTTCGGGCAACGATCCAGGGCAAACAGGTATTTATCGGAGGATCTTTCATCGACATGGAACTCACGGCAGCGGACGGAAGTAAAAAGAAAATATCGGATTTTGTGAAACCCGGGACCACTACATTAATTGAATTCTGGGCATCATGGTGTAGTCCCTGCCGCGGGGAGATACCTCACATGCGTAACACGTACAATACCTACCATCCCAAAGGGTTAAATATCGTGAGTATCTCCATTGACAGTGATCCGAAGAATTGGCATCAGGCTTTGGAAGAGGAAAAGATGCCTTGGGAACAGCTTATCGATAATACCAAAGCGGCTTTCCGGGCTTATAACCTGAGCGGAGTTCCTTCCTCTATCCTTGTAAACGACAAGGGAAAAATCATTAATGTAAACGCAAGAGGCGGATGGCTGGATGCTGCCATGCAGGAAATTTATGATTAATCATATACACTTTAAAATGAGAAACTTTATATTTATTATTTTACTCTCGGTCGTTTGCTCTTGTTCACAGCAAAACAACGACGATATCGTCGTAGACTTCAACGTGCAAAACATGACCTATTCCAAAATTGCCATTGTTGTCAGCCCGGAAATGATCAAGGAAACGGATCTGGATAAACACGGAAAAGCCAGCTGTACATTACAGGGGAATATGATATACGCCCGTCTGTTTTATGGCGAGGAAGCCAAAAATGTTTTTTTCCAGAAAGGCGATCGTGTCACAATTTCTTTTGATGCCAACAATTTTAAGGACAGCATGAAATTCGAAGGAAAAAACACTCCGGTAATAGAATACCTCAATTCTATCACTTACAACCCGATAATCCCCCCCGAATACGAGCGCTCACTAAAGGAGATTGTCAGTCTTGTCAACGAGAAGACAGACGAGGCAGCCAATTTATTGAAAGCCCGGAAACTGGAAGCGGTAAATCCCGAATTTGCAAAACTGGAGGAGGGACGAATCAAGTATTCATATCTGATCAGTTTGGTTATGTATCCCATGGGACATATCATGTTCGACACAACTTATCGCCCGAATGAGGAATATTATTCAACATTGGAAAAATACGTACAGGAAGACGAAAGTCTGATTGACCTTGACATTTACAGGGAATTTATTATAGAGGCTGCTCTTGTGCTTGGAAGCAAGGATAAAGAAATCTCCGGCATCTACAATAAAAATGTTGCCCGGATGAAATATATCGCCCAACATTTCAAAAATGACAAGCTAAAACAATCTCTTCTGAACGAGATTGCCATCAGACAGATAAAGAACGGTATTAACCATATCACCGAACTGGAAAATATTTACAATACTTACGTGACTGACCCGACTCTACGGACTGCCTATAAAACAGAGTATGACAAACGGAACATTGCCGTTACCGGCAAACTTTCCCCGGACTTCCAGGCCAAGGACATTAACGGTAAAACTTACTCCTTGAAGGATTTCAAAGGGAAATATCTGTATATCGACATGTGGGCGACCTGGTGCGGTCCCTGTAAAAGAGAAATGCCCTATTTGATAGAACTGGAAAAGAAAATGGAAGGGAAAAACATCACCTTCCTCGGTCTTTCCACCGACGAGGATAAGGCAGCATGGGAAGAAACAGTCAAATCGGGAGAACTCTCCGGCGTTCAACTTTTGCTTGGGCGAGGGAGTCAATTCCAACGGGATTATAATATCGACGGTATCCCTCATTTCATTCTTATTGACCCGGATGGCAAGATTATCAACCCCAAAGCAGTCCGCCCTTCTTCACCAGACGCCGAAAAGATTTTAAATGCTCTTCCTGATATTTAAACGGGATGGAACTGCTTCAATATAATTCAAATCTATATCCTCATAAAAAGATATGATTGAATATATTCTGCCATTTTTAGAAAATTACTTTAAATTTACCGCATTCATTCAAACGAATGAAAAGTAATATGAATCAATAAAATGGAAAGACTATGAGTGAAATTATTTGCCACTGCTTTGAAGTAAGCAGAGAAGAAATTGAAAATGCAATTCGTGAAAAAGGATTAAAAACCGTCGAAGAAGTAGGCGAAGCGACGAACGCAGGAACCGGTTGTGGCGGTTGCCAGGAACAGATACAGGAGATTCTGGACGAAATCAATGGGAAATAATCTCCCTTCCAGCAATAACAAAAAGATCCCGGATGAAAATTCATTATCCGGGATCTTTTTGTTATTGTGTCGCTGAATAACTTTTAGCGGTTCAACCAGTCCCGGAACTCGCGAATGCGGTCGGCACTGACGATAGCTTCTATATTTTCAGGAGGCAAAGGAGATAAACCGATTTTTATGCGGTTGTTGGAATAACGGATCATTTCTTTGATAGCAGAAAAGCTCACTATAAACTTCCGGTTGATCCGAAAAAAGATTTGGGGATCCAGGCGTTCTTCGAGTGCAGCCATCGTCTGATCGAGGATATACCCTCCCCCTTCATGGGTATATAACATCAGGTATTTTCCATCGGCCATAAAATAAGCGACTTCTGCCACCGGTACGGATTTGATCTTCGTTCCGATCTGCACCAAAAAGCGCTCCTGAAATCGGACCGTCCGGGGTGCTTTCTTTTCTTTTGCAAACCAATTCCGCACTTTTTCCAACGCCCGCAGTATTTCCTCTTCGTCAAAAGGTTTCAGGATGTAATCTATTCCCTGGCTCTTGAAAGCCTGCAAAGCATATTCATCATAAGCGGTAATAAAAATGACAGGAGCTTTGATCTCTACTTGTCCGAAAATATCGAAACTACGTCCATCTCCCAAATGAACATCGCTGAAAATCAAATCTACCTGATTTTCTTTCAGCCATTGTACACTTCCCCGTACAGAATCCTGACGGGCAACGATTTCTATTTCCGGTGCCAACTTTTTCAGAATACTTTCCAATTCACGGGCAGCCAAAGCTTCATCTTCAATAATAATTGCAGTCATATTGAAATATAGGATCGCCCGAAAATACGAAAAAAGGACTTGCCTGCCAAATCAAAGTTTTTTATTTTATAAAAAAAACGGTAACAACCGTATTTCTTTACCATTTTTACTGTTGTTACCGTTTTATCCGTTGTTACCGTTTCAACTCAACCCTAATTATTCAATTCCGGATTATTCTGAATCGCTTCTTTCGGATAAGGAATAATATACTTGGGATCGTCCTGCCGGATCGTAACCGTAAGCGAATTCCAATCGGCATCCATATAGTTTTTTATAACCTCCGGGCGGGTTGTTCTACGAAGATCGAACCAGCGATGTCCTTCGAATACCAGTTCCCGGGCCCTTTCCTCCATGATATCGGCCAACAATTGTTCCTGATTCATGGTTTCGATCTCTGCTTTCCGTTCGTTATAATAACTTTCAGCCAGACGCTTCTGAAGCAAGGTCAACAGATATTCTTTGGCTGCCGGCAGTTGTCCTTCGCGGTGAGCAGCAGCTTCGGCAGCAATCAGCCAAAGCTCTGCACTCCGGAAAGTGACCTTCTCATTCTTATTCCCTCCTTTATTACAATACCAGGTTCCGTATTTATCGACCAAATAATTTCCCAGCCGGGCATCTACATATTCATCTCCCTCTTTTATCTGATTAAATTTTCCGCTGATATTATCCAATACGTACATATCTTCTTTCATTACGGTACTGGATACCGTTTCCAAAGCAAGTATCGCTTCTTTCGACGTATAAGTCCAAGGTTGGGCTTCGGTAGTCGTCAGATCCTCCAGCGGACAAGCCGCCAGCAGACTTTCGGCTGTCTCCTGAGCCTGTTTCCAATCCTGATGATAAAGATATACCCTGGCCTGGAAGGCTTTCAGCGCTTTCTTCGAAAACCGGTACAGATAAGCACCCGTCTGTTGCTCCACCTGCATATATTTCTCCGCTTCCTGCAAATCGGCGAACACCTGTTCATATACCTTTTCCACAGTAGTAGGTATAAACGACTGTCCGATATCGATCTTTAAAGAAAGCGGAACGGCTTTATCTGTTGCCGCAGTAGCCGGATCATACCATTTGGCATACAGATTGATTAAATCGAAGTGAACAAAAGCCCGGAGACAATAGGCTTCAGCCAGCAATTGCTCGCGGGAATCCGTCGTGACATCCGCCCTGGCCTCCATCACTCCTTCGATAACCGTATTGGCATAAAAAATCATATTATACATAGCCGTCCAGGGATAAGTCTCGGTTAAAGGATCCGGATTCTCATCGTTCAAAGTGGCCAAGTCAATGTAATTATCGTAAGACAACCCATACAAATCCGGAAATACTTCATCGGAACGTACCATCAGATAGCGGCGGTATTGGGGATAGGTACTATAAGCCGTAGTCAGAAGGGCCCGATATTCCGAAACTTCATCCGGAATCACCTTTCCGACAGGATCGACATCGACATAATTACATCCTCCCATTCCCAGTGAAAAGACAGCGATCAATAGGATATATATTCGTTTCATATTTTTATATTTAGAGTTAAAATGTCAAATCGATTCCACAAGAAAAGGTCTTCGCCAACGGCTGGGTATAAATATTCCCATAGGTTTCCGGATCGAAATAACCTTTATAGCTACTACCGAACACAAAAGGATTACGGGCTTCAAAGCTGATGCGTGCAGAGGAAAAACCGATATGTCCTAAAAGCCGCTCGGGAAAAGTATATCCTAAACGTATACTATTGATGCGCATATAACTCATCTTCTTGAACCAGTAGTCGTATTTCCGGTAAGAATTACCGGGATCGAGCATACCGAGCCACTGATAAGCCCAATTCTCCTCCCCTTCGGTATAAGTACCCATGATACGGGGATATTTACCGGAGGTATTATCCGGAGACCAAATCTGTGACATCCGGCGGGAATAATTCTGTCCCGGTGAAGTCTGTACCGGATTATAGAAAGGTTGTTCCTGCACGGTCTGATCCAACACAAAAGAAGCCGATACGGTCAAATCGAAATTCTTGTAATAAAACCGATTGATCCAGCCACCGGTAAATTTCGGTTCGGTCGTACCTTCGTAGGTAAATAAATTACGATATTCTTCTGCACTCAGGTTACTTTTCAGGAAAGGAATCAGGCCTCCCATCATATAACCGTATTCCAGACCGAAAAAGTCATTGAAAGAAACCTTTTCCCCCTGTTTATTATAAAACATCTGCAATCCATTTTCATCCAGCCCTGCGGTCTTCAGCGAAAATACAGCACCGACAGAATAGCCTTCGCGTGAAGGTTCATAGGAATTATCCCTGACATTGAGCCGATTGATCTTACTCTTATTATGCGCCAGATTAAAATCCATCACCCACCGGAAATCCTTTGTTTTCACATTTACTGTAGACAGAGATAATTCGTATCCCCGGTTGGTCAATTTCGCCCAGTTCATGGTCGAATAATCGAAACCGTTCTCTCCCGGCAAGCTCCTCATACCGATCAAATCATCACTCACCCGTCTGTAAACATCGGCTGTAAACGCGATCCGGTTACCGAGCACCGCCACATCGAGTCCCCCGTTCCAGTTGGTGGTTTTTTCCCAACGCAAATATTGGTTAGGGGGAGACGATACGATAATATTGGACTCGGAATTGTCCGGTAAAACCTGGGTATTGTCCCATTCCCCGACAACCAATGGAGAGGTATCTTTATCGACATTTCCCTGGACCCCATAGGAAGCTCTCAGTTTCAGATCGGACAACCAGTCGGCATCGCTCAAAAATGCCTCCCGGTTGATATTCCAGGCACCGGAAACAGCCCATAAAGGCAAGTATTTGTACTTCCGGTCTACTCCGAACATATTGGAACCGTCATACCGTAAACTTCCGAAGAAAGTGTAACGGTTATTATAAGTATACGAACCGGTCATGTAGACAGAAAGGAAACGGTCCTCCGTGAACGATTTACTATACTGTTTAAATTCGGCATTATCTATCTGGGTACTTCCTTCAGGAAATACCAAAGGCTTCGTAGTCAACGAATTCGGATCATAACCGAATCCACGGGTCATCAGGTCTGTCACCTTGCTGCGACGTAATTCTATACCGGCCATATAATTGACAGCATGTACTTCTCCGAACACCTGATTGAACTCACCTTGCAATTTCCAATGATATTGATTCATATCTTTGGTAGAATTCTGTATAATTCCTCCGTCGGGCAAAAAATAACTACCATCGTTCCCTCTTGTTTTTTCGCGATATTTACGAACATAATAAGTTTCTTTAGCCGCCACCTTTTCTGTCGCAGAATGATCCAGCTGCATAGAAAACTGAGTTTGTAGTTTTAGCCAGTCGGTCAGCCTGTAATCTAAAGTAAACAAAGGCTTTATAGAGCGATTTTTCAGCGTATAATCCGTATTGTCCACCTCTTCCAGGTAATTGAATTTCACATAACGGCCACTATATCCTTCGATATCAGGGTCATAAATATAATCTCCTTTTTCATCGGTCAGCTGCAAGTAAGGATTGGCATTACGTGAATAATTGGCGGGATTGATAAAAGCATCCCCATCCGTCAGGTAACCGTTTTTCTTACTGTCGTTCAAAAAAAGAGAAACGCCGGCCTTCAGGTTTTTAGCCAGATCGAAATCGGTTTTCAAAGTCAGGTTGTAGCGTTCGAAACCGGTTTTACGGGTCGTCCCCTGCTCATTGTAATATCCGCCAGAAAAATAATAAGTCGCCTTATCCGATCCTCCTGAAATGCTCAGGTTATACTGTTGGTTGACTGCATTCCGGTAGATCACATCCCCCCAATCGGTAGTTTGTCCGCGCAAAGCATCGATAGCCCCCTGTGCCTCGGAAGAAATACCGTTGAACCCATTTTCCCTCAAAGCATCCAATTGCCCGTATTTTGACAGCAGACGGGACACTTCACCATAGTCGCTCCGGTAATCCAGATCGGAACGGGAAGCCAATCCCAACTCGAAGTCCACTTTCTCAGACGAATTCATCAGATTCAGTTTGCCCAAATCAGGTTTCAATGTATAGAATACCCCACCGGAAAAATTCACCCGTAGTTTTCCCTGCCGGCCCTTTTTCGTCGTAATCACAATCACCCCGTTAGCGGCCTTAGCTCCATAAATAGCTGTAGCTGCCGCATCTTTCAATATAGTGATGCTCTCGATATCTGCGGGATTGACCCCGCCGATCGAAGTATTCTGCAGTTCATCGATATTATCCTTATCTCCAAAATCCTTGGGTATATCGTTTCCTTCCAGGATCATACCGTCGAGTACCCACAACGGATCGGTACTCCCCGACAGAGAAACCGTACTCCGGATCCGCATTTTAGCGGGAGCTCCGGGCGCACCGTTCGTCGGTGTCGACATCAAACCGGCCACCTGTCCTTCCAGCATCTGATCGATACTGGCCACTCCGATACTTTTAATATCGTCTGCCTGTACAGTAGTAATAGCCGAAGTAACTTTCCGCTTTTCTATCTGCTGATATCCCGTAACGACCACTTCATCCAACTGACTCACTTCTTCCTTCAGGCGGAAAGTAAATTCGGTCTTTCCCGATATATCCGCTTTTAAAGCCTCGTATCCGATAAAACTCACCACCACATAACGAATCGAAGCAGGCAAGGTCAATTCGAATTTTCCGCTTACATCCGTCACTGTCCCCGCAGGATTATATTCTTTAGCTTCAGGAGCATCCGGATCGATAAAAACCGTAGCACCGGGGAGAGGTTCACCGCTCGCAGCCTCGAGCACTCGCCCGGTAATCTTCCGCATATCCTGTGCCCACACCACCACAGGCAGGCACAATGTTATTAAGATCAATAGTTTACGCATTTATATTTATTATTTAGGTTTGTATGTTATCTTATATTCAAAGCCTCTTTAATCCGCACAACCAAATCTTCATAATGTTGCCGGGTTTCCGCATTTCCTGCATTCCGGTTTCTTTCTGCCAATTTTAATACCTGTAACATAACTCCTCTCTTCACCGATACAGCCTCGGAAACCCGTCCCATAGAAGAATATTGCATATTGCTAAGCCGGGTTTCAGGCTGTTCGGGGAGCGTGAAAGCAGCTTCCCGGGCTGCAAAACCACAACAATAACCGGTATGCAAAGCTTTTTTGGTCGTTTTTTCCACCGCTTTATTGGAACTGACAATGATAGCATCGATAAAATTCTTTTGGGTCATCCTTTCATACAAAGACAAATTACGTCCCTGTAAGGATCCCTTGAAAACCACCTGGTATAAATCGGCAAACATTTCTTCGGGTGTATACACATTTTTCTTTCCCTTCATCGCTTCGGCCTCGTACATCCGCATCAGCCGATCGTCTTTCAATAAATCATAAAAACAGGCATACTGTAATTCCCGGGCAGTATTATAAGGTGAATATTCTACTTCCTGGGGGGAAATACGAACGGGAAAACTCTTCTTCCAGACATCGGCAGCAAACAACCATTCAGGAACGGTAAATACTTCTTCGGATAAATATTTCACCGCTTCTTTCTGCCGTTCTTTCTCTACCGGTACATAGCGTTCCAGATCATCTCCCATCACCGGATTGTTGATATAGAAACCTCCGACATTCGCAGTTACATGTCCGGCATACATTTTCCATTGATTGATCACTGCCATCAATAATTTTCCCGCTTCCAGATAACCTCGTCCTTCTGCTTCGGTCCATGCTACAATATTCGGCACAATCCGTTTCAGATTTTGTATACCGTAGCGATTAGCCTTGATCACATCGTCACCGAGGTCCTCATCCTGAGAACGGGGATCGATCGGATCTTTAGGGTCCTGTTGTTCGCCGTACCAATACATCCTGTCTCCGGAATGTTTCGTAATCCATTGATTGAGTACAGGTAATTCTTCGTGCGGATCCTTTACATCCAGCCAACGATAAGCCCAATTTATCGCAAATTTATCATATACCCCGATCACCGGCGTAATTCGTTCTACCTCATCTTCGGGTTGGGCCACGTAATTAAAACGGGCATAATCCATGATCGAACTAGCCGTCCCGCCCATCCTTGCTGTGAAGGTCTTCGAGCGCAACGAATCTACCGGAAAAGACGAAGAAGCTCCCATATTATGTTTCAATCCGAACGTATGTCCCACTTCATGGGAAGATACAAAACGGATAGCACTCGCCATATAAGCATCGTCGAAAGTATTCGCTCTGGCCCGGGGATCGATAGGCCCGGTCTGTACCCGCATCCAGGTATGTAACATTGTCATCACATTATGCCACCAAACGACATCGGCTTCGATAATCTCTCCCGAACGGGGATCGACCACAGAAGGTCCCATGGCATTCGCTTGCTGCGAGGCCGCATAGGTAATCACCGAATAACGCGCATCGTCGATATCGAAATCAGGATCATCGGTCGGAGCATCCTTCGCTACAACCGCATTTTTAAAACCGGCAGCTTCAAAAGCTTCCTGCCAATCAAAAACACCGGCTTTAATCTCCTCCCTCCATTGAGCGGGAGTTGCCGGGTCGATATAAAATACAATCGGTTTGGCCGGTTCTACCAACTCGCCCCGTTTGTATTTCTCTATATCCTCCGGTTTCGGTTCCAGCCGCCAGCGATGTACAAAATCACGGGTTTCCACCGCCTGTTGTTTGTCATTGAAATAAATGTGAGGAGTCGTAAAAAATCCGACTCTCCGGTCTGCAAAACGCGGAGTCATCGGCACCTTCGGCAACAATACGATATTCGTTGTCGTTTCGACTGTCAAGGGTACCGACTCGGTACCTTCCGTAATCTGGGTTGTCAGAAAAGCTTTTACTACAATATTCTGAGGAAAAGCTTTCATACCTCCGATCCGGGACAATTCTTTTTTCACAGAAGCTCCCAAAGAAATACTATTGTATAAATCGTTAAAGCTCTTCTCACTTCCGTCGAAAACTTTATTCACCTTGATCAAGACGGCAGAAGAATCGGACTTGAAGGCTTCTATCGGAAACTGTTCGATCACAGCTTCACGATAGTTGTCCTTCACCGAAAGGGCTATAGCATCCCCCTCGGGCACACTGACACGGGGATTCCACGTTGTCACCCACACTTTATTAAGCACTGTATCTTTATGAAAACGGATCAGCTTATCTTCGTAAGCCATCCCTTTATTTAAACCGGCATCGTTCAATTGATAAGGTACACCGGAAACTTTATTGACAATCAGGAGATCACGGTTCATCAACGAATCGTCGATCTCGAAATACCAATCCTTCTCTACCTGATGAATACGAAACATACCTTCCCGCGTCTTTGCCTTCTTCACCAACTCATCGTATTTACTTTCAGAAGTTACGACCGAATCATTTTTTACGGATTTTCTTTTATGCCATCCCCAGGCATAAGCATCGGAGACTGTTCCGGTAAAACAGAGTGCGAATAACGCTACAATTAAATTTGTTCTGGTTTTCATCATATAGTTTATTCAATATTCATCGATATTTATGCAGTTTACAATATTATCGGGATTTTTTATAAAATGAAAAAAAACCAGAATGAATCCCCCGAATAAAAGTATGAAACACGATAAAAAAGGAGTGAATTATTCAACCAAAGGTAAGCGGCAGATAAATTTCCCTTCCTTTATCTCATATTCCGGCTGAACGTCAGCATAATAACGATAAATTTCCTGAATACTCTCCATGCCGACTCCGAAAGATGCCTCCGGCATATCGGTCCGGGGATGATAGGAATTTTCTACAATCACCGCTCCAACTTCCGCATAAATATCGATATCCAAAGGATATCTATGAGTAATTTCATTGTACTTAAGTGCATTTTCGAAAATCAATTGCAGACTCATCGCCGGAATCCTCCCGTTTACCGTTGTCAAATTATCGGCCAGGTGCAGATTCAATTGTTCCCCGAAACGTATTTTTTGGAGAAAATAATAGTGGCGGATAAATTCAACCTCTTCTTCTAATTTACTCAGGTTTTCTTTCCGTTTTTCCAGCACATAACGATACACTTTCGACATTTCCAATATAAATTTCCGGGCTACTCCGGGGTCGGTAGTGATCAAGGCACTCAAAGAATTCAAAGCATTGAATAAAAAATGAGGATTGAGTTGATTTTTCAATTGTTGCAAATTCAGCCGGATGGCTTCCTGTTCGGCCTTTTGCCGTAAATCGTATTCTTTCCGCCACCGCCGTTGGGAATAAGCAAGCAAAACAATAAAAATCACGACTGTAAACACGACTATCCACAAAGCATACCGATGGAAATCGGCCATAGCTTCCTGATTATCCAATTGCACCACGTTAATGACGACCGTACATTTCTCTGTCCCCACCGTGAGCGGATAATAAATCTTATCGACAGGCAAGAGTAAAAACTGCGAAAAACCGGTAACATGGATCCGCTTATTCTCCCCGACGACCTGTTTTACCCTTCTTCTTTCAAGCGAATCGAGGAGCCGCATCCCCAGCCATTTTTCTTCGGGATGGGCGACAATTACCCCGGAGTCGTTCAGGATATAAGCATAGTTCTTCCCCGCAGGTAATAAGTTTGAAAAATAAGCATGTAAATGATCCAAAGCGATATCGATCCCCAATGCCACCTCCCCCTGCCGCCCGTATAACGTCCAGTAATAAGTGGAATCTTCGGCATACAACCCTCCATTTCTTTCCTTTGAAGGTCCGGCTTCACTCTCCCGTATACCGGAATCGGTACAAATCGTTCTTTTCCCTTCCGTTTCGAACCAAATTCGGCTCACCTTATTATCCTGTCGGATCAATAAGGCAATCAACTCTTCGAATTGTTCCTTCTGATAGCCCCGTGTCGCCAAATAATCCTGCATACTTTCAACCAGCTCTGCCGTCTTTTGGAAATCCTGCCGGATCAGTTCCGTCCGGTACTCCCCCATCTCTTCCACCACTGAATAATGCATCCGATTCACCGTCTTGTCCATCTGTACACTGACTAAGCCGATAGCTCCGGCAAATAAGATCAACAACAATATTCCGGCAACAATTCCGTTTTGCTTATAAAACATGTCTCCGCTTTTTTATTTATTCTCTAAACAAAAATAGGTATTTTCTACGGGAGATATCCTATAAAAGAAAAGGGTTATCGAAATTTTCCGGCTTTAACAGAAAAACCTAGAATTATTCTGTCGTTACTTATTCGTCTTCGGTGTTCGTGTTCGGGGACCATTGGAGCAGGAACGAGGGTCCGGTTAGGTTTTCCGAACGGCCGAGCGGTGGTGTTTGACGAACGAAGTGAGGAGTTCCGCCGGTCAGTGAAGGAAAGCCTTAACGGACCGGTCCAGGCGAACCGGTCCGATGGCACAAAACCTGGAATCGGAATAGAAAGAAAAAATAAACCTACTATAAATATGAAAAAACGGAGCATTGGAAAAAGGGGGAATTAAATCGGTCTATAAACTCCTATCTGTTCACTTTATAAACTTAGCCGGCACGTCGGTCAATTCTTCATGCCGCATTTCCTTTGCCAGTATTTTCCCGTCCGGCCCCACTAAAATAAGGTGAGGGATTCCCTTGATGCAATAAGTCGTAAAAATATCCGTTTTTGGAGGCAATAACAAATGATCCCAGTTACTATGATCTTCTTTGATAGCTGCCAGCCACAACTCTTTCTTCCGGTCATCCGATACGCCTAAAATGGTAAAATTTTTTCCCTTAAAAGCTTCCAATGCTTTTCTCAGCCACGGTGTTTCTTCGCGACACCAATGACAATAAGAATCCCAAAAATCCACAATAACATATTTACCTCTGAAATCACTTAATTTGATCGGATTACCCAGCGTATCCCGGCCGGTAATCTCCGGGGCGACAGCACCGATAGCACATCCCGCATAACGGTCGAGCTGAGCGTTCATCAAAGCGATATAAGGAGTCTGCTGAGCTTCCGGTCCAAAATTTTTCTGGTATTCCCTTTCCGCACCGATATTTTCTTTAGTAGAGAAATCTTTCCGTCCGAATAATTTACTGTAGTACAAATAAATTCCGAACGGATTCTCCATATTTCCGTCAACCGTTTGTCTTACCAACTGATCTTCGGCCATCTGTGCCTGCTCATAATAAGGCATAGACTCCTCTTTGATCCGGGCCATTTCCTCCCGGTCCTCCCGGTCGCGGGCAGTAAAAAACAAGGCATCCAACGAATCCAGCAACCGATCGTTTCTGACAACGGCACAGGCTTTCAGAAAATCCCGATACTTATCATTTAAGACAGACCCGGAAACTTCCCATACCACTCCTCCCTTCTTAACAGTTGCAGGTTTTACCTTCAGATTACCGGCCTCGGCAAATACCATTCCTCCTTGTCCGGGCCTGAATCCCAGAAAGAGCATTTGTTTTTTCGCACAATCTACCGTAAAAGTAAATTTACCCTCTTCAATTTCAGCCGAATCGATCGGATCGAACAACCCATAATAGGTATTCGTTATTTCCCCGAGATAGATCTTATTTTCCTTTATATCTCCGATTTCTCCTTCAATCCGCATGCGATTGGAATGGCATGCCCCTAACAGGCATGCTATTCCAATGATTAAGTTTATTATTTTCATCACTTTCATATATTAATCTTGTTTTTCCACCGTCGCTACCACCTCATCACAAAATCCTGCTTTGGTATAAAGTTTTTGTGCTGCAAGTCCACCGATATTATTCAATTTATAAACAGCAATTCCCCCATTCGGAGCCGGAATATTCCCGTCTTTAATGGCTATAGTCAACTGTATCATGGTAGCATTCGGATTCTCTGTCGTCGGAGCAGCTACTTCCGTACAATCTACCCCATCGATCGCATAATGCTCTTTCGTACCGTCGATAATCACTCCCTCAGAAGCCGTTTTCACATTAAAAGCATAAACTTTATCATCGCTGACATAGAAAAAGATATCCGAAATTCCTTTCGAATCCATATGCCAAGGCATGTAATTGTCTACCTCGGCCTTGTTTCCGGGTATCATCGCCGTAGCGTTGTATAATCCGGGATAGGCTGCTCCGGTTAATACCTGCTTTGACAGAGAGATAAAATCATACGTCCAGTCGTCATTAAAAATAAATTTATAGGTAATCAAAAAATATTCATTCTTATTTTTATCTCTCATCAACGCCCATACTTCATTCAGAGTCGAATTCATACTCCCTGAAAGTACCAATTCTACCCCTTCTCCCATTGCTTTGGGATCAAATTTCGAAAAATCGGAATTCGCCCCACCGATAAAACTAAAATACCCACCGCTTTGGTTGATCATAAAACGTCCGTGCAGGTTATCATAAAATAAGGGAGCGGCATAAAACGGATAGCCTGTCGGCTGTGCAACATAAAGTGCTGCCGAATAATCCTGAGGAGCCGACAAAAATACAATTTCCGGATTCCATACGGCTGTTTCCTCAAAACCATAGGCCCGCCCGTGTACTTTCCCATTCACCACCAGATAATCACTCCCCTGGTCCGTACAATAACCGTCGATCCCGATGTCTCCGGTCAGGTCTTCACCCGAAAAGAATTTCTCTTTCATATAAGCCTTCCGCACAAACAAATCGGGATCGAGATATACGCCTCCCGTATTATTTTTTGCAGTAACGACGACTGCCTTATAAGGTCTCGGGTTACGGGCATAAGGTTTGATCAGGATGATTTTTCGGGACTGCTCACTGAGTTTCTCTCCCTCATTGATTTGAGTATAGATCTTTTCGTATAGGGTGGTACCGTCTTTCTTTAACATCACCAGATCATACTCTCCACTGGTTTTACATAACATCAGGGTGCCTCCTGAATATTTACCGATAGTGGTAAAACTGGATTCTTCGATCACATAAACACCGGTTTTATTGTCGGTCACTTTAAATTTTAAAGTAGTTTTCACCCCCGGTAAAACATCTGAGATCACCACATCCAGATTTTTTTCAAAAGACAAGGTATCGGCGACAGACTGTTCTTCATTGTATTTATACCACACATAGGAAAGATCCGATTTTTCGCCGAACTTTGTCGTCACTACCGGAGCGATGGTCAATTTCCCTCCCACTTCGATCTCCTGATAATCTTTGATCCCCTCAATTTTAATCTCATCGATATCGATATCTCCGTATCTGGATTCATCATCCACACAAGAGAACAGGATCAACAAAAATAATATTCCTATATATTTCAATTTTTTCATAGCTATCTTCTTTTTTAATTAACAACCCATAGACTAAGGTACATTCCATCCTTGCATCACTTTACCGGTTTCATCCCTGATTTCACTCCCGGTAATGATCTTATACAGTTTTCTGGCATAGGGAGTGTAATAATCTTCCTCGTAATAAATGCCATAATTACCGTTTCCACTACCATAGGTATCTTCCCAAAAATCATGTCCGGTCATTTCGATGATCATCATATGCTTTTTTTGGGAATATTCGCCGAATAATTTCTTAAACGCAGTCATATCTCCATAATAGCCTTCTCCCTCAGGCTTTTTCAACATATCGGCAATGAGCAGACGAATCTCGGACTTATCGGCATAGGCCACACCCAGATCACCGGTAGCAACCAGCCTCAACGTAAGAGTCACCGGTTTCTGTTTAATAGCCGCATCCCCCTTAATCAACCGCACAGGCATTTTATAAATAAATTCTCCGGCCGGGAACTCATAGAATTCAGGAAGTTTTTCATAATGTATACCTTCTTTGGCATCCGTTCTCTCCCCGACCACCTCGACTTTAAATTTCTGCGGCTTGGTCAATACATTTCCCAACATCTTCACATCTACGGTCGTCTCCAGAATCTGATCGGCCATCAGCAAGGAAACATACAGACTATCCCGGGTATCTGTCACAATGGAATAATAGATATCGTGCATATGCTCATCGTATACCATCCGTTCATTCTCACTACATGCTAACAGGATCACTGAAGCAAGAAGAAAAAATATCTTTTTCATAACGCTTAATTTTTAATATTCCCAAAATCGATTTCTACTGTCGGAATAGGCAAATTATACACCGCATTCACATCTTGATGAGCGATATTATTTTCAGCCCCGATAGTTTCCATTGCTTTCCGTTTATAATAGAAGAACATTTGTCCCTCACCTATAAATTCCCGGCGATATTCCTGAAAGATATAACCGGCTAAATCATCGGTCGGCGCAATACTGCTTAATCCCCGGTGATTTCTCAATTTATTGAGATAATCATAGGCAGCCTTCCCTTGAGCACATTCGGCAGCTATCAGATACAATTCGGAAATTTTAAACATCGGAATATAGTTTACTCCGGTATATTTCTTCAATACGAACGAACTACCATCGGAATACGGGGTAATCCAATAATTTCTGAACTCATTATCCAGTCCGGAACCATTGAAAATATTCGTTTTTCCTTTTGAAGACATCGTCAATATATTAGAAGTAGAAGAAAAACTCTCGGTAAAATAAATATCGCTATTGTCTTTCAATTTCTGCACATCCAATGTGAAAATCAACTCTTTATTGAACATCGGATCGGAAGTAGTAGCAGCACTATTGGCCAATTCATAAGAAGCAGGACTTTCTCCGCCGGCTTCACCGATAATTTCCTTTGCTTCTTTCAAAGCCGCCTCTTTATCGTTTCCCCAAAGATATACCCGGGCTAAAAGTGCTGTCACCGCATAATAATTCATTCTTTGTTTCCGGTTATACAACGGATCGGAAGTATCGGAAAATTTAAATTCTTCTTTCCCTTTCATCAACTGTTTTGCAGCCAACAAATCCGTTTCTATTTTTTTCAAAACCTCTTTCACCGTCAACTGGGACTGGGCGATATTCGTAAAAACATCTATATAAGGAATAGCCAATGCGTCCAATCCTTTATTATTATTCATCGCAGCCGAAGGAGCGAATAAACGGAGTATATCGAAATGCAGAAAAGCCCGCAAAGCCAGAAATTCTCCTTTATACACATCATGTACCTCGGGTGAAGTAAAAACCCCTTTATTTTCGTCGATGAACAACATGGCCTGATTGATATTGGCTACAGCAGAAAAATGATTACTCCAAATAGAGCTAATGCGACTTTCCTCTGTTTTCTCGGTATACTTATATTCTGCTGCATTTTTGAAATTATGCTCATAACCGGAAGAAGTTGTTTTCAACGGACTGTTGTAATATTGAGCCAATACATCCAGGTAGCCGTACGTCAGATCTCTGCCGTAACTATTCGTACCGCACATCAATGCATAAACACCTACCAAAGCATCTCTGAATCCGGCTTCAGTACCGAACAGATCCTCTGCTTTCATATCCGCTTTCGGAGAAACGTCCAGCCAGTCGTTACAGCCGGTCAATGCCACAAAGAGCGAAAGAATGATCGTTTTATTTATTAATTTTTTCATAGTATTGTCCGATTAAAAAGTGATTTGAGCAGCCAGTGAAAAAGTCCTTGCAAAAGGATAGGAAGTACCTCTTTCCATCCGCACCGTGGAAGAAGTGAAAACATCGTTTCCGATAGCGGAGATTTTCAAGCGCTGAATCCCCCACTCTTTCAATTTCGCACTCCGGAAATCATAACTCACAGATAAAGCCTGAAGCTGAATATAATTTTCTTTTTCCACAAAGCGGGAAGTCGGATTAGTGACCGAAACATCGCTTACCTTTTTGAATTTTGCCACGTCTCCCGGTTCATTCCAACGGTCGTACAGAATTCGCCGGTCTCCGTTCTCGTTGGGATTTACATTCTCCACTTTGTCGACTAAGGTCTGATTGTAAATATAACCACCGTATTTATAATATAAATGCGCATTCAACTCCCAGCCTTTATACATAAACATCGTTCCGACCGTTCCATAAATTTTAGGATCGGAAGATCCCCAGGGTTTGTAATTTTTACTATCCCATTTATTCACTTTATTCCCGTTCATATCCAGGAATATTTCATCACCGGTAGCCGGATCGATTCCCAAAGATTCATTCACCCAGATGGTATTCTGCGACAACCCTTCTTTGTAACGGATCATCGGTTTGTTTTCCACTTTGGAATCCTGGTCGGCATTAAAGGCTGTCAAAGCTTTGTTGATTTTCTTCACTTTATTTTTATTGTGTGCCAGATTGAAGAAAATATCCCAGTTCAATTCCCGTTTGACATCCCGGAGTACCGTACCTTTTAAGGATAGTTCGACCCCACTGTTTTCTACTTCTCCCAAATTTTCTTTATAAGAAGAAAAACCCAAAGACGGAGCAATAGATACGTCGATCAGCACATCTTTCGATAAATCCCGGTATACATTGAAAGATCCGGTCAGACGACTATGGAAGATTTCGAAATCCAACCCTACGTTTTGTTTTTCTACCTTCTGCCATTTCAGGTTTTTATTTCCGAAAGCCTTCATAATGGCTCCCAGATAGCCGCTGTAAGAAATGGTATTGATCCGGCTATCGTTATAGGAATACATGGCCATGGCCTGGTAAGGACTAAAGTTTTGCCCACCGGTTGTCCCGATAGATCCCCTGATCTTCAACAGGTTGATCACGCCCCAGTCTTTCATGAATTTTTCGTTATGGATATTATATCCGACACCGACCGACCAGAAAGTACCCCAGCGGTTGTTCGAACCGTAAATAGACGAACCGTCGCTTCGAACAGAAGCATCCAACAAGAAACGATTGTCATACGTATATCCCAGGTTACCCACAAAACCGACCAGGCGGGTCACATCGAAACTACCTCCGGGTTTCGCCCCTTCCTGATACCCCGAACCGATCGACACATGATCCATGTTCGCATTGGGAAAACCGACAACGTAGATACTGGTATTGTCATACTGTTTTTCCTGAAGGTTATACACAAACCCCAGGTTGATAAAATGTTTTTTCAGGCTCTTAAAATATGATAAGATGACGTTAATATCATAACTGAAATCATTGGAAGTCGACTGGGCATAACTCCCTTTTTTCTCTTTGTCCAAAAATTCGGTATTTTCATAGGATTTATAAACATCGGTCTTTCCATTATCCACGCTTAACGAAAGATTGGCCTTCAATTTCAATCCCTGAATAATATCGTATTCTATCGAGAAATTATTCAGAAAATTATTAGAAGTCTGCTGATTTTTAGAAGGCAATACCGCATTGTACAATTCATTATACATGGTCTTCGAGGTAATTCCCCGGTCATAATATTCATAAGAATAGAGGACCTTTTTCACATTCCCGTTTTCATCATAAGGATTATAATAGGGATTATAATAGAGGTAAGAACTAAAACTTCCGTAAGGGGAATTGACCGACTTCAAATGATCGAAGGAAGCATAATTGGAGAATTTCAGGTTTTTCAGGTTATATTGAAGCCGGATCCCTCCACCGTAATTATCCCGTTTCGAGCCTTTCATCACTCCGACTTTATTCGAATAGAAAAGATCGAAAGCATAACGGAACGATTCGTTTCCACCTTCTGCCATTACGGTATGTTTATGGCCGACCCCCAATTCCCGTACCGGAATGGACAACCAATCCACATCATTTCCTTCCTTCACCAATTTCAGAATCCGGTTATATGCATCCAACTTATCATCCGTCCATCCGGGTTTGGAAGATTTTTCATACAATCCGGAACGCACTTCGTATTCCAGTTTTTCTTCTGCATTCATCAGATTATAATCCGAAAGATCGGCTATTTCGAAGTTGGCACTACCGTTATAAGACAACTGCAATTTTCCGGCTTTGGGAAGTACTGTCTCGATCACCACAACACCATTGGCAGCACGTGAGCCGTAAATCGCTGTAGCCGATGCATCTTTCAGAATAGTGATATAACGTACCCGGTTGGGGTCGAGGTCGAACACCTTCTGAGCGGTTACTTCGAAACCATCCATAATAAAAGTCGGCATATTCGGATTGTTTTCATACTCGGCCTTCAAACTACTGGACCCCCGGATTTCAAAATCAGGAATCGTATTCGGGTCACTACCCATTTCATTATTCACCACTTTAGTAAAAGAAGGATCGAGCACAGACAAGGTATTCAGGATATTTCCCGTAGAAATAGTCTTCAGTTCATCTCCGGAGAAGGTCTTGGATACACCGGTAAAGCTCTCCTTCTTCCGGGTAAAATAACCATTGACCACCACCTCTTCCATTTCCGCCACTTCCTCGGTCAATATCACATTCAACGTTTCTTGCCCGGCATATCTGACCTCCTGTGGCTTCATGCCGACAAATGTAAACATCAATACCGTTTCTTTCCCATCCTCCGGAATGGTGATCGAATATTTTCCATCGATGTCGGTCGATACGCCTAAGGTCGTCCCTTTAATTACGACGGTCACTCCCGGTAAGACCGCCCCGCTTTTATCTTTCACCACCCCTTTCAGTACTTTCGGCCCGGCCGGTACTTCTCCTTTTGCACGAATCAGAATGATATCATTGTACAGCTCATACTCCAAATTCACTTTTTTCAATACCATATCCAACACTTCGCTCAATTCTTTGTCTTTAACCTGAACGGAAACCTGACCAGCTTCCCGCACCACACCGGAATTATACATCATTTTCATACCGGTTTGTTGTTTCACGGCATCGACAAATTTCTCCACAGAAACCTCTTTCAAGTCTAAAGTCACCAGCTTGCTTTGAGAAAAAACATGAGCCGATAAATTCAGGCTAAAAACAAAAATGAAAACAATACAACATTTGATAAACATCAAATTTTTCCTAAACCTCTTTAAAAGGCCCGGAAATCGGATCAGACGATTTTTTTTCATACCATTGTAATTTAGTTAAGTAATTAAGAAGACTTTCGAGATAACAGGATTTTATTATTATCTATTTCATAATGAATATCCTGGAGTCTTTCCAACACTTGCAGGAAAGTATTGATCGAATCATACCGTTCGAGACTACCGGTATATTTCAGCTGTTTCATTTCCTCATTCCGGAAAACCACTTCAGATCCGTACCAACGGGACAGTGTTTCCATAATTTCCTCCAGGGGCTTATCCCTGAAAACAAAAACCCCGTCTTTCCAGCCTACATATTCTTCAACTTCGACTTTACGACTGATTAATTCACCGGACCTTTCCAGGATAGCCTGTTCACCTGGCGATAAGATTACGCTTTTCTTTGTATGGGAAGTATAACGTACACAGCCTCTCACTAAGGTGGTATATTCTGCTTTATCCATGTATGAACTTATTCCGAAAGCCGTCCCCAATACGGTCACCTCTCCCTGAGAAGTAATTACCTGAAAAGGACGTCCGTCTTCGGCCACGTCGAAATAGGCTTCTCCTTCCAAATACACTTTACGTTCCCCAGCAGTGAACTGCACCGGATACTTTATTTTCGATTCTGCATTTATCCATACTTTCGTATGATCTTCCAACGTGATGTAACACTCTCCGGCTGTGGGCACAATCAATTCATTATAAGCCAATTCCTGTATTTGAGGCGTAGATCGGTAAGTAATCTTTCCCTCTGCATAACTAATCTGAGTCCCATTTTTTTCCAGTACCTGCATGGAATCCCGCTCGAGATTCACCGTCTCGCCATTTGTCAGTCGTAATATAGCTTTGTAACTCCCGGGGCGAATCGTCTCCTGCTGTGCCGGTGGAACAACTTCTACCTCCGGTAATCCAAGATTCAGTAACCAACTCATTCCTAAAAGTAAAACCACCACTGCTGCTGCAGTAAGAATCCGGATAATCCTCTTTTTATGACGAAGCGATTTTTGTTGCCTGCTGAATTTGCCGAAAGCTTTCCGGGCATCGTATTGTTTATATTCCTCCAGCTTTTCAGCCAAAATATCTCCCTGACTCAACTGCCGAAACACATTTTCCAAATTCCGATCGTTCAACATTTCCCGAAATTCCTGCTTTTCCCTTTTCTCCAATGTCCCGGAATAATATTTTCTCAAAAGAGTAACCTGTCGGTCAAATTTATCTTTTTGCATCTTAAAAAACGTTCGATTCTTTTTGCGGGAATCCGCAAAAAGAATAATTGCCAGCTGACCAATGACAATTGACAATTACCTGGAAGCTTCGCTTCCATTAGAAAATATTAAGAAAAGAAAAATGAGAAATAGGATGAAGAAAAAAATCATTGATTATCAAACAAATAAAGAAGAAACCACAGATTGGAAAATATGTGGTCAATTGTCACGCGACAATTGTCAATTAACTAAGTGCCCGCAGGATCCAATAGCTTTTTAAACTTTATGAACTTTCAACTAATTTAATCGAACGTTTTTTCGGTTCATTCAATGATAAAATGCATGAAGCAGGATTTGGTATGACAGAAATTTCATTTTTTTTGAAAAAAATTTACCTCATCTGTAAAAAAACGGAAATTGACAGGATTATTAATGGAAAGTCCGGGGAGCGAATGGGCTATCGAAGATTTTCAAATAGATTAAATAAAAGAATAAAAAATAGAAAAAGTCTTAGAAAAGAGGACAGGAATTATTGGAAAAATCAAAATGTCGGAAAAATCCCCCTAAAAGGTTGATTTTTCCGACATTTTGCATTCTATTTTGAAGAAACGAACTTAATAAACAGTCTTGTCTTTGTTTTCTTTCCACAAGCTGAATTCTTCTCCAGCCGTATCCTCTTTCTCATTCAAAAAGGGAATACTCCGATCGGCCTCGGGGAGGGCAATCTCTTTATAGATCAGGGAATCATCGAATCCGGCAAGTGCTGCATCTTCTTTTGTAGAGGCATAATATACCCGGGAAGGTCTTGCCCAATAAATAGCACCAAGGCACATAGGACAAGGCTCACAACTGGCATATATCTCACATCCCCCGAGTTGAAAAGTATCTAACTTACGACAAGCCTCGCGAATCGCATTCACTTCGGCATGTGCTGTCGGGTCACAATCCGGAGTAACCGTATTGGCACAAGCTGCGATAATTTTTCCCTCCTTGACAACAACAGCGCCGAACGGCCCCCCGGTCCCCTGTTTCACATTCTCTACAGCCAAACGAATAGCTTCTCTCATAAACTTCTCTTCGTACATAACCTCTCAACTAAAATTTCATATTTCCCGTCCCCTCTCTCTTCCACCTCTAACCTCTATTCTTTTTACCTCTAGTTTATAGCTTACAGCCTTTAGCCTTTCCCTTTTTTTCCTTTCTTCTCCCCTTCATCCGGCAACTTCTTACTATACCAAAGCATAAAAATCCCCGCCAGAATAAAAGGAATACTCAAAATCTGTCCCATATTCAAGGCCATTCCAGCTTCCCAGGGTTCCTGTACTTCCTTGACGAACTCGATAATAAAGCGGGCAGAGAAGATCAGGATCAAAAAAGCGCCGAAGATAAATCCCATTTTCTTCTTAACGTTCGTTCGCCAATAAAGATACATCAAAACAAAAAAACTAAACAGGTAACAAATTGCTTCATACAATTGAGCCGGATGGCGCGGCAATTCCGGATTCGGTAAATCACTATTCATGAAGCGGAATCCCCAAGGCATATTGGTCGGTAATCCCACAATTTCAGAGTTCATCAAATTTCCTGTCCGGATAAAAAAGCCGGCTAAAGCAATCGGAATCACAGCCCGGTCTAAAATCCAGAATATAGATTTTTTGCTGACTTTCCGTGAATAATACCACAATCCGGCTATAATACCTATTGCAGCGCCATGACTGGCCAATCCCTGATAACCGGTAAACTTAAATTCGGGCGAAAACCGTACAGGCAGGATCATCTCCAGCGGATGCTGGCTATAATAAGCCCAGTCGTAAAAGATACAATGTCCCAAACGGGCACCGACTATCGTCGCGATCGCTACATACAACCACAATTTATCCAACCAGGCCATAGGCAATCCTTCGGACTTGAACATTTTCTCTTCAACCTTATAACCTAAAATAAAGGCCACAGCGAACAGCAACCCGTAATAACGAATGGAAATACCCCCCAAATTGAAGATCTCGGGACTAATATCCCAATTAATAAATAAAGACAACATACATTATGATTTTCGATTTATGATTTTTGATTTACGATTCAGACTTACCATTGAAATCTGAAATCGTAAATCCTAAATCAAAAATCAGTTTATTCATTTTTCCCGTGGCAGTTCTTATACTTCAGTCCGCTACCACATGGACAAGGATCATTCCTCCCCACTTTCGGTCCTACTTTCACCGGTTCGTGCCGCACCTGTTCACGGTTGGCGGCAGCAGCCTGAGCCTCCGAACGACTTTCCCGCAGTTTACTCAAATCGGTCCGTTTTTCCTCAGCTTCACGCACATGCTCGGGTTCTTGCATCGGAATCTGCCCTTTCATCAGTGTAGACACCATCCCTTTATTGATCTTTTCCACCATAGTCTTAAACAAATTATAAGACTCGAATTTATAAATCAACAAAGGATCTTTCTGTTCATAAGCAGCATTCTGAACCGATTGTTTCAGATCGTCCATTTCGCGGAGATGTTCTTTCCAGGCCTCATCGATATGAGCCAGAATGACCGATTTCTCGAAAGAACGCATCAAATCTTCACCATTCGTACGATAGGCCTTCTCCAGGTTGGTCACCACGCTGTACATCCGTTGACCGTCGGTAAAAGGAACGACAATATTCTTAAAGACATCTCCCCGTGTTTCGAATACATTCTTGATCACCGGATAAGCTTGCTGAGCGATATGTTCGACTTTACGCTGATAAGCCTCCCGTACATATCGATACAACGATTCGGCCAATTCATTGGGACGGGCTTTCTGGAATTCCTCCGGATCCACTTCATAATCGACGGACAATACCCTCAATACTTCCATCCGGAAACCTTCCGGATCGTTCACCGGCTGGTATTCCATAACGATTGCCTCACAAACATCGTAAGTATTATTTGCTACAGCCACACCGATACGTTCTCCTAACAAAGCCTGACGACGTTGTTTGTAAATCACTGTACGCTGGGAATTCATCACATCGTCATATTCCAGCAAACGCTTACGAATACCGAAGTTATTTTCTTCCACCTTCTTCTGTGCACGTTCGATAGACTTGGTAATCATAGAATGCTGAATCACATCCCCTTCCTGATGTCCCAAACGGTCCATCACCCGGATTATACGTTCCGAGCTGAACAAACGCATCAGGTCGTCCTCGAGCGATACGAAGAACTGGGAAGACCCCGGGTCTCCCTGACGTCCGGCACGTCCACGTAACTGACGGTCGACACGACGGGAATCATGCCGTTCGGTACCGATAATAGCCAAACCTCCGGCCTCACGTACCTCAGGGCTCAATTTGATGTCCGTACCACGTCCTGCCATATTGGTAGCGATAGTCACCGTCTTCGATTTACCGGCTTCGGCAACGATCTCGGCTTCCCGTTGATGTAATTTCGCATTCAATACATTGTGTTTGATACCACGCAGTTTCAACATACGGCTCAGCAATTCGGACACCTCGACAGAAGTCGTTCCCACCAAAACCGGCCGGCCTAAATCTACCAAACGGACAATTTCATCGATAACCGCATTGTATTTCTCGCGTTTCGTTTTAAACACAAAATCATTGGCATCGATACGGATCACCGGACGGTTGGTCGGAATGACCACCACATCCAGTTTATAAATATCCCAGAACTCACCGGCTTCCGTCTCTGCCGTACCTGTCATACCGGCTAACTTGTGATACATACGGAAGTAGTTCTGTAAAGTAATCGTTGCAAAAGTCTGAGTGGCAGCTTCGACTTTTACATTTTCTTTCGCTTCGATAGCCTGATGCAAACCGTCCGAATAGCGGCGTCCTTCCATGATACGCCCGGTCTGCTCATCCACGATCTTCACTTTATTATCGAGTACTACATATTCTACATCCTTCTCGAACAAGGTATAGGCTTTCAACAACTGATTGACAGTATGTACCCGTTCGGATTTCATCGCATAATTCTGGATCAGTTCATCCTTCTTCGCCAATTTTTCTTTATCATCCTTCGTGTCCCGTTCGATCTCTGCAATCTCCGAGCCGATATCCGGGAGGATAAAGAATTTCGGATCTTCACCTGCAGCAGTAATGGTATCATGTCCCTTATCGGTCAGGTCGATCGAATTCAGTTTTTCATCGATCACAAAATACAAAGGATCGGTAATCTCCGGCATTCTCCGGTTATTTTCCTGCATGTATTCGTTTTCCGTCTTGATCAGGATCGCTTTATTGCCTTCTTCACTCAAAAACTTGATCAAAGGTTTGTATTTGGGCAATCCTTTATGTGCCCTCAGTAACAATATCCCCCCTTCTTTTCTCTTTTTAGAATCATCGCTGGCCAACAGCTCTTTCGCTTCCTTAAAAGTCTGCATCACAAATTCCTGTTGCATTTTCACGAGGCGCTCCACCCGGGGCTTGTATTCATCGAACATCTGATCGTCTCCTTTGGGTACGGGGCCGGAAATAATCAACGGCGTACGGGCATCGTCGATCAATACGGAATCGACCTCGTCGACAATTGCAAAATTGTGCTTACGCTGTACCAAATCCTCCGGATTGATAGCCATATTATCACGCAGATAATCGAAACCGAATTCGTTGTTCGTACCGAAAGTAATATCGGCCATATAAGCCTGCCGACGCTGGGGAGAATTGGGTTGATGCTTATCGATACAATCGACAGAAAGCCCATGGAACATATAAAGCGGTCCCATCCACTCCGAGTCACGTTTAGCCAGGTAATCGTTTACCGTCACCATATGTACACCACGTCCGCTCAAAGCATTCAGAAACACCGGAAGAGTAGCCACCAAGGTCTTTCCTTCACCGGTAGCCATCTCTGCAATTTTTCCCTGATGCAAAACAGCACCACCGATCAGCTGCACGTCATAATGCACCATATCCCAGGTCACTTCATTTCCTCCGGCAAGCCAGGAATTGAAATAAATGGCTTTGTCACCTTCTATCTCGACAAAATCGTGGGTAACTGCCAAATCCCGGTCGAATTGGGTCGCCGTCACTTCAATTTCAGTATTCTCTTTAAAACGACGGGCGGTTTCCTTCATCACAGCAAAGGCTTTAGGCATCAATCCGGTCAAAACTTCTTCTACCTTTTTGTCGATCTGTTCTTCCAGCTTATCTATACGATCGTAAATTTCCTCCCGTTCTTCGATCGCAGGCCTTTCCTCTTCCACTTTCCGTTTGAGTGCTGCAATCTCATTCTCTTCTTCTCCGATATATTCACGTACTTCCTTTTTCATATCTTCAGCAACTGCACGTAATTCATCGGCACTGATACTTTTCAGCTTCTCCCACTCTGCATTCACCTTGGCCACAATCGGCATCAGTTCTTTCATATCCCGGTCGGATTTATTTCCGAACAGGCTTTTTAAAATATCATTAAAACCCATTTAATTATAAATTGTAAATTATTAACAGTAAAATTTTAATCGACGACACTTCGTCAATCTTTCAGAAAATTAAATTTCCTACCGTCTATCCGAGATAGACTACCCTCGTAAATCTTAATTATAATTTGCAGATTAAACCTCAGGAGCCCTGATCTTATGGGCAATACGACATAAGGATCCGATATTGACACGGACCGTTTTATCGAAAGTAAAATCATCGGCAAGCGCCTCGACGACGGGGATTTGAAAATAATCCGGAGGCAAACCGGAACAAAAAACCTGTTCCTCTTCTTCTTCTTCCAAATAAACAGATACGACCTTTACCGTATTGGTTATGATCAATCTACACCTTTCCCCTCTCAAAGACTCTCCACAACCCTGAGCCTTTAAAGGAATCGTTACGGCACAACCGGCCATAACATACAATGCAGCGATCAAATATCTGTTCATTTCCACAAGTGACAAATATAAGGGAAAATACAAGAAGTTAAAAATGTTTCCGAAAGAAAATCAACAGATAAATGATCGGTAGCTTCCTGTGTATCCTAAAATGTAGGTTCAATTTTTTTTCATTCTATTCCGATTCCGGGTTTTGTGCCGTCAGACCGGTTCGCCCGGAACGGTCCGCCGGTCAGTGATAGAAAAAGGTAGACGACCGACAGAAGCGACCGGGTCCCCAAACACGATCACCGAAGACGGATTACTAACGAAATAAACCTACTTTTATAAGTCCTAATATGTATATAACGGCCCAAATAATACTTTTCTTATATTTGCCGGACATATGGGAATTTAATCCGTCACAAACATGAATAAAATCGTTGTAGCAATAGATTCTTTCAAGGGAAGTTTAAGTTCCCGTGAAGCCGACGAGGCAGCAGAACAAGGTATCAAAACAATCTTTCCGCAGTGTGAAGTACTGCATTTTCCGGTAGCCGACGGGGGTGAAGGCATACTGGAAATCCTGACGGATGCTTTCCACGGCCATACCGTTCCGCTTGTCGCCCATAACCCACTTATGCAAAAAATAACTACGCAATTCGGTATCTCGGAAGACGGCCGCACGGCATTGGTGGAAATGGCAAGGATCAGCGGCCTGCCACTGTTACCTCCCTCCCGGCGGAATCCCATGCTCACGACCTCCTATGGTCTGGGAGAAATCATTGCAGAAGCCCTGAACAAAGGATGCCGGCACTTTATTATCGGAATAGGCGGAAGTGCCACGAACGATGCCGGTTTAGGCATGTTACAAGCTTTAGGATTCCGCTTTTTCGATCACGACAATAAGCTTTTAGGAAGCGGAGGACAAATATTATCGCGAGTCGCTGCTATCGACACCACGGCGGTTCATCCGGCTCTGTCCGAAGCCAGTTTCACCATCGCCTGCGATGTCGATAATCCTTTTTACGGTCCCCGTGGGGCTACCCGGATATTCGCCGGACAGAAAGGAGCAACCCCCGAAATGACAGAGCATCTGGAAGCAGGCATGCAAGCTATAGCTGCCGTTATCGCCCAAACTACCGGAAAAGACATCGGCCGGATTCCCGGCTCCGGAGCAGCCGG
Source organism: Odoribacter splanchnicus DSM 20712 (assembly GCF_000190535.1). Taxonomy (GTDB): domain Bacteria; phylum Bacteroidota; class Bacteroidia; order Bacteroidales; family Marinifilaceae; genus Odoribacter; species Odoribacter splanchnicus. The sequence goes on along the minus strand of NC_015160.1, from coordinate 550,337 downwards.
AGGAGTCGGAGGAGCTTTTCTGGCTTTTACGAATGCCCGGTTAATGTCCGGGATTGACTTGATCCTAACCCATCTTCAGTTCGGTAAGCGAATCCAAAATGCCGATCTCATCATCACCGGAGAAGGAAGTGCCGATGCACAAACGACTATGGGAAAAGTGGCTTACGGCATACTTCGGGAAGCCCGTAAACAAAACATTCCGGTCCTTCTGGTAGCCGGCCATATTGCAGATACCCCTTCCTTGTATACCGCAGGATTCAGTGGCATATTTTCCATCGCCCCGGGTCCGGTGACTCTGGAAAAATCCATGCATCCCGAATTTGCCGCTACCCACCTGCAACGGCTGATCACTCAGATTTGCAAGCTATTACAAGCTTTCAGGGTTTGATCTGATTCAAAATCAAATGACAGGCAGGAGTATATACCGATCCATGATCGAATCCCTGCAATTCATAAAGGGTGACTTTGTCGTTCCCCAAAGCTTTCAGTATAACTTCAAGGTGCAAATTTTCTTCGTAACGGGCTGTCATTTCCAACTGCCGGTCTCCGGTTATCATCACCAAAGGAGGTATCCCCTTACGTGCCCGATTAAGCGGTGCATAGCAATCGACAACAGGAATATCGAACGGGATATTCCGTTCCTTCCGAATCGTAAAATGAGTATTCGTCTGACCACTTACCGGGAAAAGTCCGGCCAAACGATCGGCATCTTCCCCGTACCGTGCCAGATAGGCTTTATCCAACCCCACCATCAGGGTGAGGTATCCTCCGGCAGAATGCCCGGCCACGTATACCCGGGTGGGATCTCCCCCATATTCCCCGATATGTTTCATCACCCAAGCCACAGCAGCTGCCGCATCGTCGATATAAGCCGGATGGGTAGCCCGGGGACTTAACCGGTAATTCACGCCCGCCACAGCTATTTTCCGTCCCTGAAAAACAGGCGGAATTTCCTTTCCCCCACCTTCCAATCCACCCCCGTGAAACCAGACGATCGTGGCAAAACCTTTCTGCTGCTCCGGATAATACAAATCCAGTTTACAACGTTCTTTCCGGTAAGCATCCGTATCGGAAACAGGTACATAAGAAATATCCTTCAATGTTTTATACTGCGCCCACACGGGAAGACCGATCCATATAAATAGAAAAAACAGTATGCTATTTTTTTTCACCTCTGTGCTGATTTTACTTCGCAAAAAACGACCTTATTTCTTATCTCCGAATGCCAGATCACCGGCATCTCCCAACCCCGGATCGATATAGAATTTATCGGTCAAAGCCTCATCCAGAGCAGCTGTCCACAAAGTCAACGGCTCTCCTGCCAATTCTTTTTCCACATATTCCACACCTTGCCGGCTGGCAATGACTGAAGCGATATGCGTATGAGCAGGCAAATTCCCCTGTTTCAACAATTCCCGGTAAGTGATCACCAGGGATTTACCGGTTGCCAGCATCGGATCGACCAGTAAAAGTTGTTTTCCAGTCAAATCGGGGGTATAAACCGAATCGAACCGGATTTCGATTTGTCCCTCTACCCGGCTATAAGCCCGGCGGGCAGAAACAAAGGCACTTCCTGCATGATCGAAATAATTCAGAAATCCCTGATGAAAAGGCAAGCCGGCCCTCAACACTGTAGCGATAACCACTTCTTGCCGGGGCAACATCACCGAAATCGGATTGATCGGAGTCTGGATCGTCCGGGCACTATAATCGAACGTTTTACTGATTTCATAAGCCATCACTTCCCCCACCCGTTCCAGATTACGCCGGAATCGCATGCGGTCTTGCTGAATATCTACCGCTCTGATCTCAGACAAAAAAGTATTTAAAACAGAATTCCGGGTATCAATTACATTTACCATAATCTTTTCCTTGTATTTAGCACACAAAGAAAACAAAACTTACCCCAAGGAACAAAAAATGTCCGTTCTTTTTCAAGTACGGTAATAGAAAACAATAGAAGCCTTTTCTAAAGTATGTTTCCAAAGCTTAAATCCGACCTGTGCGGGAAGAGTATCTTTGGACATTTCCAGTGATTCGATATCCAAAGCATACAAGGTAATCATATAATTATGCCACCCATGCCCATGAGGAGGATTGGGCCCTCCGTAACCATAAGTACCGTAATCATTCAAACTCTGTACTGCCGAAACCGGTGCTAAATGACCGAATGTATTCCCGGCATCCGGACGCAGTTCACCGACACTAGCCGGAATATCGAACATCAGCCAATGCCAGAACCCACCTCCGGTAGGAGCATCTTTATCGTACATGGTAATGGCAAAACTACGTGTACCTTCGGGGGCATTCACCCAGGAAAGCTCGGGAGAGATATTCTGTCCGCCACAATCCGGATGTACCTGCCGTAACGCAGCCACACCCCCGGTATCGTTGCTACGTAAAGTAAAAGTTTCTATTTTCATGACTCTTCGTTTTTATTTTCTAAACGAAAAATCACGAAAAATGTTTATCGAAGTTGGGTTGAAAATTCTTTGATCCGTTGTTCGTCGGCTTTCCGGCATATCAGAATCACATTGTCCTGTTCGGCAACGATATAATCTTTCAATCCCTGAATCAATATTTTCTTATCAGCCGAAACATGCACGACACACCCTTCACTCTCCACCATACATACCTTGCCGCCGACAACCGCATTTCTTCCATCTCCTTTCGGTAATTGTTCGTACAAAGACCCCCAGGTTCCCAGATCAGACCATCCGAAAGCTGCGGGAAAAACATAAATATTGGAAGCATGCTCCATAATGGCGTAATCGACAGAAATATGCTTACATTCGGGGAATTTTGCATCGATTGCCTGCTGTTCGTCCGAAGAATAATAAATATCGTTCAAAGAATCGAATATAGCCGCTATTTCGGGTTCATTCCGGCGGAAAGCATTTTCAACCGTCCTCACATTCCACAGAAAAATTCCGGCATTCCAATAATATCCCCCTGCCGCCAGATAAGCTTCTGCCGTTTTCAAATCCGGTTTTTCTTTAAATCCTTCCACCTCCCTGATTACTTTTGCTCCGGATTCCGCACCGTCTTCTTCCTGTTTTACTTTTATATAACCATACCCGGTTTCCGGACGGGTCGGCCACATCCCTATAGTCAGAATCCGATCCTCGCTTTTCACAAAATCTATCCCTTCACGGATCACCCGTTTAAATTCAGGCACATCCATCACGATATGATCGGCCGCCGTGACAATCAAATTCGCTTGCGGATCTTTCTTTTTAATCTTCCAGGCTGCATAGGCAATACAAGGAGCCGTATTACGCATACAGGGCTCGAGCAATATATTGGAATCCGGGATTCCGGGTAATTGAGCTTTCACCAGCTCCCGATACCGGACAGAAGTAACGACCCATATATTTTCCACCGGACAAATCCCTTCAAAACGATCTGCCGTAAGCTGCAATAAAGTATATCCAGTCCCTAAAACATCGATAAATTGCTTCGGTCTCTCAGGAGTACTCATCGGCCAAAACCGACTTCCTACTCCACCGGCCATAATAATAATATGATTCATCGGATTCTCTATTTTAAGCTATTAATTGCGGTAAAGAAAAACTGAAAACAGAACCTAGATTTTCTTCGGATTCAAACCAAAGTTCTCCTCCGTTTTTACGGGCGAAATCCCGGCAAAGCAACAATCCTAATCCCGATCCCTCCTCACTATTGGTACCGTAAGTGGTAAAATGAGTACTATCTTTCAACAATTTATGCTGATCTTCTTTTTTTATCCCTTTACCTGAATCGGTCACCGATACGATCACTTTCCCATCCTCTGCCTTAATCCCGACCTTGATCTCCGAATCAGGATTACTGAATTTCACTGCATTAGATATTAAATTTCTCAAAATGGATTTGATCATTTCGATATCCACATAGACAAAAAAAGACTCATGATCCGTGCGGATCAATTTGATATGTTTCACTTCGGCGACAGAGTTCATCACTTCCACCACCCCATCCGCCAGTCCACTGATATCCAATTTCTGCGGAATAACCGTCAATTTACCCAATTGACTTTTCGTCCATTTCAACAGATTATCCAGTAAGCTGAATACTTCTTCCGAAGTCTTGTTACTCATTTCAAGCATATCGAAAATATCCGGATCGATCTTATCTTTCTCCACGCTCATCATAATGGTATTCAATAACATCTTCATAGAAGCCATCGGAGAGCGCAAATCATGAGCAATCACCGAATACATTTTATCTCTCCCGGCAATGGTTTTCCTCAGCTCTTCATTTTTTTCCTCTATAATCCGCCGGGCAGCCACCAACGACAATTGGTGTTTTATTCTGACCATCAATTCTTCTTTCCGGAAAGGTTTGGATATAAAATCGCCCACTCCCAGTTTGAAGCCATTGACAATGCTTTGGGTGTCATCTAAAGCTGTCAGGAAAATAATAGGAATCTCACAGCGGAACTCTTCCGATTTCAGGCGTTCAGCCACCTCGAATCCATCCATTCCGGGCATCATAACATCCAGCAATATCAAGTCGGGATTTTCATTCCGAATCACTTCCAAAGCCTCCTGCCCGTTATTCGCCACCAGAATGCCGTACCCTTCCTTACCAAGCAAAGCTTTTAACAAAAGTACATTGGTTTGAACATCATCAACTACAAGTAACTTAAATTCTGCCGGATTTATCTGCATAATTTATTTTGTTTATACAACTTTTAAATTTTGTACAAAATTACAAATATTCCCGATTTTTCTCTCCATTCAGGAAATTGTTTTTCTATTCAACCCGAATATACAACAATCTTGTCAAAATTTATAACTGAAAAAAAAGAGAATTGTCAATCCTGCACCCTATCTTTGTATCAGTGAAGATAGGGCTTCACAAGTGAAGTGCACCCTAAAAGTTGGACACAAAATTTTTAGGATTTATTTTATATCCCATTTATTTTCTCTGAAACAGATGAAGACTTCGAACAGATGCCCTATATTCTAAAAGCCCCCACTGACGAACCACCGGTCAATATTCAGCACATTACCAATTTTTGTCAAAATCTGAATATCTCTCCTTCGGAAATCCGGAATTCCGTCCGTCATCTCTCCTAGAAAACCCAATGCAGAAAAAATTGAAATGGTTTATCGTACTGAGCGAAAAAGATAAAATCAAATGGACAGAACTAAACAACGTTTCAGTCATCTACAACCCTTTATCGTCCTGACTTCGTCAATGCGTCCCCAAAATCAGGAGACACTCTCGGGCTGGTTACAAAGTGTCTTGATTGCAAGATGTTTCTCAGTCAAGAAGAGAGTCTTCGTAAAGCAGCTGCCATTCTCTGGCATCTTTATTCTAATTGTTGTAATGGTTTTTGCCGCATCAAGCACATGATCAACACTCATCGCAATCTTGTTAAAGCCAACAAGTCTCTCCAATTCCTTGTATATTTTGCAGACGATGAAGCAGGTGCATACATGTGCCTCAATCCTTCTTTCTGTAAAGTGAAACATGGGGTACATTTCCAATGTCCCTTTTGAAATTCTGAAAACACGTTCCACACCCATAATCCGTGATATTCAGCGATAACACGTTCAGCGTCAATATCTGTATTGGTAATGTATCCTTTCAGATTAGTCATTCTCCATTACGCTTGTATTCGCAACAGGACTTATCCTTTCTCTCTAATGAAAAAATCCCTTGTTTAATGGGAACTCTTTCGCTCCTGATGCGTACGCCAAGGATATACTTATAGCCAGCTTGCCGCAACAGAGCCACATTACTTTTGTTCATCAGACCGGAATCTGCTATGATATCTAATCCCAAGGGACTATCTAACAATAAAATGTTATTCAGTCCCTTGGTCTTATAAAGATTAGATTTACAGATCTCTAGTGATTTCATCTATTTGTTATAGACCTTATCTCTTTAATGATTTGAGTATTTTCATACATTGGGGATTTGATGGACGAGGCATATTTAAATTGATGATTTTTCCCTCTTTATCTAGTAAAATATATCTAGGAATAGTTGCAACGTCATAACTGTGCATGAAAGAAATCCATTTCCGGTCCATTATCAGTTGAGTGCCTTTTAAAGCTTTCTCTTCAATAAATTTAATCCATTCGTCTTTGTCCAAGTCTGTTGCGATGCCAATAAATGCAATGTTTTTCTTTTTAAGTTTTTCTTGAATTTCTTCTAAGTAAGGAATCTCTTCTTTACATGGAAAACAGTGTGTAGCCCAAATATCAATGAATACGTATTGTCCTTTAAAATCTTTTAAAGAATACATTTTTCCATTTTTGTCGGCAAATTGGAAATCCGGTGATTGTTCGCCGACTTTTGCCGGTTTTACCCCATCTGCAAATACGCTTAGACAAATCAATATGCCTAAACTGCTAAATACATACTTTAATTTCATATTCTTTTATTATTTATTTGATTACTTGATCATATTCATTGGTTTTGATGTCATAGAAACCTGTGTTTGTAAAGTCTCCAAGTAAGTATTTGGCAAAATGAGAACGTAACTTATGTTCAAAATACCACTCTGAAACACCATCATATGTATGCCGTCCGCGAGGTAAAAATACAAGTTCAAAATCTTTACCATGGTTTATCAGTGCATCTGCCATACGGATTGTTTGTGCTGGATGTACATTCCCGTCCATATTTCCAACAATCAGCATCAGATGGCCTTTGAGATTCTTTGCTAATTCCATGTTTGTTGGCAAATTTGTTGTGTAAACAGTTTTTGTTTTTGTTACTACAGAATCTTTGCCATTGGCTGTTTTTATCGAATCTTGTGTCTTAACGATTTGTTCATCAATAGCGTAATGGCTTTCTACAAAGAATTGGCTATAAATATTATTATCATGATTGCCTGCCGATGATACACATGCTTTATAAAAATCAGGGTAAGTACAAATTGCAGCCGTTGACATCATTCCTCCTCCAGAGTGCCCGTATATACCAACTTTGTTTCCATCGATGTATGGGTGACGTTTTATTAGTTGCTCTAATCCACATTTATCGTCAGCCAGCGCATGATCTCTAATGTTGTTGTATCCAAATGAATGATAAGCTCTTCCTCGGAATGGAATGCCTCCTCGGTGATTGAAGGCAACAACGATACAACCAATTTGAGCTAATGCTTCATTAGTTGAGCCTACTCCAAATATTAGTGGAACGTTGTCGGTTTGTGGGCCAGGATATACACATGAAATAATGGGATATTTTTTAGTAGAATCAAAATCAAAAGGTTTCCACATTACGCCATATAAATCTGTCTCTCCATCTGCTGATTTGACAGAGAATGTTTCAGGCATTTTCCAACCTTTTTTATATAAATCATCTAAGTTGACTTCACCTAGCGAAGCGATTAGTTTTCCTCGAATATCTCTAACTGAAAACCGACATGGCAGATCCGGGCGTGAATAAGCGTCGATGATGTAACGTTTACTCGGAGAAAAAATGACTTCATGCGTAGCTTCTTCAGGTGTTAATATTGTTACCTTGCTTTTCTCATCAATGTTTGCTTTGCAAATTTTCGCATAGCTGGGATTTTCATCAGGTGCAATACCATAAGCCTGAAAGAAAATGGTACGATTTTTTTCATCTATTTCCACAATTTTTCCGGCTGTCCATTCGCCTGAAGTAATTGCATTCTTTAAATTGCCTTCACGGTCATAATGGTAAAAATGTCCATATCCAGAACGTTCTGACCACCAAATAATATCATTATAATTGTTTATAAAATGTATTGACGCTAATTCAATTCCAATATACGGGTCGCCTTCTTCATGTATGATGACTTTTACATCTCCTGTCTTCAAATTAACATCACATACTTCTAGTATATTGTTTCTTCTGGTTCTACGCTCCAAAAAGAGTTTGTTATTTTTAGTATCTGAATGGAGAACTCTGGTTAATTGGTCTTGCCATTTGTCAATCTTGATTTTTTTCTGGGTTTTGGTTTCCACATCAAATAATGAAATCTCATCATACAAGACAATGGAGTCGCCGGCCAATACTGCTTGTGTGTTGTAGGCCAGGGGACGTCCTTTCAGGTAATTCATGTTTGATATTTCAGCAACTTTATGAGAATTCTGACGGAAAAGATAGAAGTTTTTTGAATCTTCAAACCAAACCGGAGCTAATGGAACTTCTTCTTTGACGTCTCCCCAGCCTGTCATATAGCTGAATTCAAGAGTTCCGTCAAAAGTTAGTTGTACAACTGTGGAATCCTCTAGATTGCGGATGTAGGCATTGTGGTTTTTCCCGAATACCTGATATTTCCCATCGGGGGACATTCCCGAATCAAAGAAACCGTGTATAGGTGGCATATCAGATTCCGAAGGCAGGTTTGTATAACCTAATTTTTTAGTGATGCGGTTATAGTTGAAGATGACTCTGCCGTCTCGCCATGATAATATTCTCCCTCCTTTTTTGAAATGGATTTTCCATAAACCTAATTTTTTAGGGTTATATTTTCTTCCTGTCGCTTTTTCCATTTCAGTGGCTAAGTAGACCGGATCAATGAATTCTTCAACTTTTTTGTTTTTTAAGTCGACATAGAAATATTTTTCACCATCATTGGTTTGCAGACTGTACCAGAAATCATCACTGCCTTCTGTGAAGAATGGCGTTAAACGGTCATATTTCCAAGGTAGTGAAAATGCTTTCGTTTCTTCAGCACGCTTATAATTTGCATTTTGAGCTGTTGTTCTTCCTAGGAAGCAGCTTATTAAAAGTATTCCAATGATTATTTTCATATAAACTGGTTTATGATGTTATTGTTTGAATAATTTTAGTATTTCTTCGCGTAAAATTTTAATATCAGTAGTGGTTACAACTATTTGATTATCTGTATTAAGAAGTACTATATGTGGTATTCCATGAATTCCATATAATTGATTTAATGGATTGTCAGGTTTGAAACCATCTAATTTAGAGCCTTGAAACCATGGAATATTTTCCTCTTCAATCGCTTTAATCCAAGCTTCTTTTTTGTCATCTAATGATATTCCAATGATTTCAAGCCCTTGCTCATGGAATTCGTTATAGAGTTTTACTAACTGAGGGGTCAATGCTCTGCAAGGAGCGCACCAGGAGGCCCAAAAATCAATGATTTTAGCTTTTGCTTTGATGGAATGGAGGTTAAATGATTTACCGTCTGGAGTTTGTACTGTAAAATCTGGAGCAATTTGTCCAGGAGCCAATGTTTGCATTTTTTTGATTTGTGTCTTTATTTGCTGACCTAAAAGGCTATTTTGTAATTCAGCAGGGAATAATTCATATCTTTCAGTTAGTTCTTTTAAATTCATCCGATCAGCATTCTGTGCGATATGGTTAAGAGCTACGTAAGTGGTTGCATTTTTTTGTAAAAAAGCTTCTTTTTGTTTTTCAATAGTTTGTTGAATGGAATCTAAGAATGTATTTAATTCTTGAAAACGTGTGCTTTGCGGATTGTTAGCTTCTTTGATGTATTCGTCCCGAATGCTGTCAATTGCTTGAGATAAATTTTGATCTATTAAAAATAAACCGTGTGCAATTTTTTGACTTTCTCCTCCTCCTATTATCTCACTCATTTCTAAATTTTGAGGATTTAATCGTACGGTGTAGTCTGTGTTTTCCAAATAGATTGGAGCATGTCCTATACCCTTCCCCGGAATTTGCAAGGTAGCAATTGTCAAATTAGATACTTTACCTTTTAGTTCGAATTTTTCTTCTTTGATTTCTGCCTTGGCCAACGTGTCTGCTTTTTTGTCAAGATAGGAAATGATACAAACCATTCCTTGTCCGATACCGGTTGCAGTGCCTTGTATCTTGTATTCGCCAGGTGTTGAACAATTACTTAGACCTACTCCTATGAAAATGATTCCTAATCGGATGAATTTAAATAGGGATATTCAGTAAATGTCCCTAAAAAGTAAGATGGCATATAAAGTTGATAGAGTATAATCACTTTATATGCCATTATTATTGCCCTTTTTCTGTGTTTTTTCACATAATCCTATCTTGTTAGACACGACGCTTCGGAAGAGGTCTGATGACCCCTTCTGGTTCTGTCGGTAAATTTATGTCATGCCGCTTTATCCGCCCGGTTCCTGATTTTATCTATCATCAGTATGGCATTTGCCGTATGTATTCCAAAGAAAATCCATAGGATTTCCGTCTTCCTGTTCCGTGCCTTTTATCCTTGAGAGTGAGTAATGCTGCTTCTGTGTGCCGAAGCTGCCTTCAAGTCGGGTGGCCCTTTCTTTTGACAGTTCACTTCTGAGAACCTTTCTCAAGGATTCATCCCTGGCCGCCCTTCCCTTGCGTACAAAGGATGTTGATATTCCATATTTTGTACAGAACTTTCTGTTGGCATTATTGGCATATATGGAATCGGCAGCCACGCATCTTACCCTCACATTCATGAGCTTCTGCTGCATGCGGATACAGTCCTTCAGGCGTATACCTTCGTTGAAAGCCTTGAACGAGAGGTGTTCGATGAACGATATGCCGTCTATCTGTATGTTGTTGACCTTCGCACCGAACTCGACGGACTTTGTTTCCTTGCCTCTTACAATGGGACGTACATAATGACGGTCAATGCTGACGATGCGGTCCCTGACCTTCCTGCCTTCAAACAACTCCTTTTCCTGTACAAGAACCTTTCTGATGATGGAAAGACGCTTCTGGTAATCCTGGGTATATCGGAGTGAGGTTCCATGTTCTCTATGGATTTCATCCCTCTGTATGAGGAGCTTTTCAAGGAGTCTGATCATACGACGCTTGAGCATCCTTGTCCTTGAAGCCTTCCTCTTTCTCTTCTTGCAGTAGGACAGATAGGACTTCGCCACATCCGCATACTTGTTGCGCGGACGCCTTATACCCAAATCTCTGCAATGAAGGCAGATTTGCCTGTAGAGCCATTCCAGACTTTCCCAAAGGAGTTTCATATCCGTAGGAAAACGCATATGGCTCTCATAGCATGTGGCATCGGTCATACAGACGTGAAGGCTGTCAAGATAGGGTTTCCAGTGTGAAGCCAGCACTTCCTGGAGGGAATCAACATCAAGACGGGACGCTATCTCATTGCGGATGGCACTGACTATCTTGTAGTTGGTTATGGGAAAGGACGGATTTATCATAATCCCGCAGAACATCTGGTAGTGTATGTTCCCGTTAAGATGTTCCACCAGCTGCCTGTCAGAGAATCCGGTGTACGCCTTCAGGACCATAAGGGCGATCTTCGCCGAAGGACTGAAGATGTTCCTGCGTCCCAGTCGCTGTTCCGACAGGCCCATGGTCTTTGCCATACGCTCAAACGGAAACACCGAATGAAGCCTGCCAAGCTCACTCTCATGAAAACTCTTGCGATATTTTTCTATAATATCAAATTCTGTAAAGCCCAAAGTAGGGTGAATTTCCGAAATATTTTGTATCTTAGCCATATCTTTGTTGGGGAATTTCCCCCGTTTTGGATTCCAAACCTTATTTGCGGGGGAATACCTAAAGATACAAAAAAGCCAACTAATTCGCAACATTTTGTGTATGAATTAGTTGGCTAATTTTATACTATTTACTGAATATCCCTAAATAGTTCCATGTTATATCAATTTTGTTGTATTATATTTATTGGTTTAAGATTTCAGCATATTTGGTTAGATCAATGTTATAGGTGTTTTTCATGTATTCTATAACCAAATTATATTTATCGATGATAATTTTATTGCCGGCCTGTTTGATAGGATCTTCTATATCTAGGGGATATTTCTCGTTGATCTGCTCCGATGAATAGGTCATAGCTGTTCTGATCATATTCATAAAATCTTCCAATACACGTTCTTCAATGCTGGCAGCTACCGGACCAGGATTACGATCTAACTCTACACCATAACTGATTGTAACAATCCATGGCATCCAAGTAGGGGCACCGTATGTAGGTTCTCCGTTTTTGTTTGTGATAGGCTTGAAGTCTTCTCCTAATTGTACGGCAAATCCTCTACTTTGATAGGCATTATACTCGTCTTTGTCGCATTCGTCAATATTCCAGTTGTCGTAATATCCTTTATCCGGCATATAGGGATTTTCTTCTTTCCACTGTTCATAGCTGAGATAACGTCTCCCAATTTCTGTTTCATAATCGCTCATTTCAGCGAATCCGGGAGCTATTTTGTATTCTTTTGTTTCAAAACGTACTTTTAAACTGGGATAGCTGAATGCACAAGCAACACTATGAATAATTTCTGGTGTCAGACCGGCAGCCAATTCTTCACTGGTAAAGCTTAGACTCCAATAGTCCAAACCGTCTTTTTTAAACTGAATATGCCGTTTTTGATAGGTCTGTGATTGAGGATTTCCGTCATTTAAGTCATTTACCAAATAGAGATAATATGGCAATTGTTTTTTATCTTCCTCTTTGGTTTTGTCCAAACTGCCCAATAACCATTCTTGTACCAAATCCAAATATATTTGAATATCTTCAGAACTTGGTTCGGAACATACATAAATCGGATCTGTGTAATAGGGTATCGTCCACATTCTGTTCAGGTGTGTGCTGTCGACATTTTTATAGATGATATACATACCCCAATCTTTTGCAATTTGCTCAATTTCTTTGTCCCAAAGAGCATTTCCCTGAGGAAAATCAAATTGGAGGAAGTTAACTTTTTCAATAGGACCGATGTTATCATTGTCGACGCAAGAAACAGCCCCAAACAGGATAAGCGTCCATATGAATATTTTGAATTTTTTCAGCATATCTTTTTATTTGAATATTAAACATTATTTTCTAGGTTCATTTTGTACCAAACTTGAATTATGTTCAAAAGCCTCATTCGGTAATTGAAGTGTAAATCCCGGGTCATTTTTTTCTAGGATATATTCAATGGGTTCGCCTGATGTATCATACCATGTATGTTTTATTTCTTCCATTCCATAACGGCGTAAGTCAAACCACCGGTGGTTTTCAAAGCATAACTCTCTGCGTCGTTCGTCACGAATGAATGATACCAGTTGTTCTCCCTCGCTAATCGTGGTTGGTTTGTAGGTTGTCTGTGAAAAACGTTTAATGCGTAACGCATCAATTAATGTCTGTGCTTTGGTTCGATATTCACTTTGATTATTTTCTTTGTAAAGCATGGCTGCAGCTTCAGCAGCATTCAGATAAGCCTCTGTTACTTTAAATGCAGTACCCCACACTCCCCGTTCATATCTGTATTCTATTTTGTATCGACGTTGAACGTCGTATTTACTTGTCGGTTGACGATATACAGGAGTGCCGTTGTAATCGATTTCTTCCCAAATTAAATAATGAGTTTTCCGCAAATCGTTTTTATCAAATGTATTGATGAGACTTTCCGATGCAATGACAGGTACATAACTCTTGTAATTTATTTGACCAGGCTTCGATTCTTCTACGCATGTGATTCTTGTAAGCGGAAGTTCGCAAACATCTGCCTGATTGCCAAATAAGAATATTACCTCCGGATTGCTCCATGTATAATAATTCATATAAGCAGGAGAATTGTATGGGTTGGGTTCTGCAATTGTATTTAAATCTAAGATATCATAATCATATTGGTTGATGACTTCTTCTGCATAAGTTACTGACTTTTCCCATTCTTCCATATATAGGTAAGTACGGGAAAGTAGTAGTTGGGTGCAGGGTAAATTTATTCGGTTGTTCCGTAAATTTTGTTCTGAAGCCGGTAAAGATTTGAAGAGAGATTCTGCTTCAAGCAAATCTTTGATGATTTGTTCATAGACTTCTTTTACTGTATTACGAGGCATACCGCTGGTTCCCATCTCGGAAGTTAGTTTTAGAGGTACACCTAAAGCATTTTTGTCTGCAGAGTAGGGCTTTCCATATAGATTCACCAAATGCAAATAAAAATATCCTCGTAGTGCAAGTGCTTGAGCCATTACTTTATTCTTGGCCTGTTCACTGCCTTGTACATCGTCCATGTAGTCAAGTACAGAATTGCAGCCTAAGATTTTTTTGTATACTTCAGCGTAGGTATTATAGTTGCTAAATTGGTCTTTCATGTCTTTTGACCATGAGTAAGCCAAACGGATTTGTTTTACTTTCCCTTCTTCTGAGCTTTCTGCCTTCCAGTTAGGACGTATGCTTACATCATCGTCAAAAACACCTAAAACACTGAAAAATCTTCCGTCATTTAGGCCTGGCCCCATATAGGCTTCTCCTAATAATAATTCATCCAATGATTGAATCAGCTGAGGTACGAACTCGCTTTGTGACTTGGGTTCCAAAAAACTATTGCACGAAGTGATGAATACCACTAAAAGCAAGAATGTATATTTGATTATTTTATTCATAGTTCTTTATTTTAAAATCCGACAGTTATACCGAAAGAATATGTTTTAGGCTGTACGCTATCTCCTAATTCTGGATCGAAACCGTGGAATTTTTTATCAGCTACAACAAAAACGTTATTCATGATAGCATTGATTGAGAAACTTTTCACTCTCATCTTTGTACAAATTTTGTCATTTGCAGTCCAAGTTAAAGATATTTGTTGGCAGCGTAAGAAATCAGCTTTGGCTACCATGATATCTGATTCTCCCCACATCTGGTACATGTTGTATGTCCTATCGTCTTGTAATCTCCAATAATTGGCAATCCGACCGGTGTACACTCCCGGAATGTAAGTGTATGCTTCATCTCCCGGTTTTTTCCACCGATTAATCAAGTCTTTACTTAGGTTCACATTGGACAATGGAATGTTTCCTAAATTGGGATAAGGATTAGGTAGCCTTTTTTTGGCTCCCAATAATAAAGAAAAATTAGCTCCGAAGGTTAAACCTTTCCACCTGAGACGGGTTGTGAGTCCTCCTGTGAAATCCGGTTCCATTTTTCCTGAATACACAAGCATGTCCGTGTATTCATTTACTCCTTTCAACAAGGGGGCTCCGTCTTCGCCTTTTAAAATGTTGCCTTGGGCATCTTCTTGGAATAGACGATTAAATTCGGGGCTACCATCTACAGAGCTTAGTCTCTTGAAATCGTATGACCAAAAGCTAGAGAGAGCAAACCCTTCTTTCAGTACCTTGTCTGAGGAACCGGAAATGTAGTCTTGTAGACTGATTTCGCTGATGGATTGAGTCTTAGCTTTATTCCAGTTCTTCGATGAGTTAAATCCAATTGTCCAGGCCCAGTCTTTGGTACGGATAGGTGTGATATTTAAAGTGTATTCGACACCGGAATTGACAACGCGTCCTCCGTTAACTTCAGTTCCTACACGCCCATATTCGAGTGCAATAGATTGGTTTACAATATTGTTCGATTTCTTTGTATAGTATTCAATATTCATGGAAATCCATCGAATTACCTGAATGTCCAAACCAAAGTTCCAGGTTTTAGTACGTTCCCAACTTAGGTGGGGATTAGGTATACGTGAAATTTTAGACATATAGTCACCATAATATGGTTTGATTTCATCCATTCTCAGTATCAATTCCGGACTGATAGAGTTTACAGCATTCCCTTGAATTCCATATGATGCTCGTAAATTGAACTGATTTATGATGTTTGAAATGTTTTGTAACCATGGTTCCTGTGCTACATTCCATGATGCTCCGAAAGAATAGGTCGGGTCAAAGCGTTTATTTTGGTCTTGACCGAAGCGGTTTGAAGCGTCATTACGCATACTTGCGTTTATTACATAACGATTTTTGAATGAATAAGCTAAGGTGGCAAATATTGAGAATTGATTTGCTGTTAATGTATTACGCAACCACCCGTTCCCATTATATAATTCTTCAAATAATCCTAAGCCTGGTGCTGGTCTGTTACCGATAGGGACTAGTTCATTTAAGGGTGTCGGTTTTACAACGCTTTCCCCTCTTTCTTTTACATAACCAAACATTTTCTGTGATTTGTTTGCTGTTTTGGTTGAGGTGACTTCGGTACCGATTAAAACATTTAGACGATGGTCTTCTTGGAATGTTTTGGAGAATGTGATTTTATTTTGAATATTCCATCCCTGTACATCTGAACTTCCATTATATAATTCGCCTCCGGATGGGAGTATCGCAGCCTTGTATTTCTCGGAACCATAGGCTTCAGATCCGAAATCATAACCTCGGAAGGTCGAAGCTATATAGTAAGTTTGTTCTCCAGCATAGGCTTCTGATGTTCCGATGTTATTATTGATCCCTCCTACAAATTCATATTTTAACCATGGAAGAATATCCCATGAAAAATTTATATTTCCATTTATTTGAGATGATTTGTTTAGAGAGTAACTATGGTCTATCTCATTCAAAATGTTGTATCCTAAAATTACAGGATTTTCATTATAAGCATAATTGGTTCTGATTCCCTGAAAATGTCTGCTTCCATCTTCATTATAAGCCAATACAGATCGGCTTGTTTCTGTTGCGTATTCCAACGGACTTACGTTTGCAGCATATCCCCAGGTTTTATTAATGCTTCCTACTAAGCTTAAGTCTACATGCACCTTGGGATGTAGTCGGATTCCTAAATTTACTCGTCCGCTTAGGTTTTGAGCATCATTATTTATTTCTATTCCAGATTGATCGCTATAACCCAAAGATACGTTATAAATGACTTTTTCACTGCCTCCTGAAACACTTAGATTATGGTTATGGCTAAATGAATTGCGTGTTAGGATGTCAAACCAATCAGTATTGGTGCGCTCCAATCTGTGTATTGCATTCTCTGCTTCTTGTGGGGTAATTTGTTTGTTATAGAACATGCTCATGATACCTTCGTAGGTGTTTAATGAGGCAATAGGGGCTTCATTATAGATGGCTCCTGCGGCAAAGGCTTCACGGCTGAATTGAATACGCTCTTGTGAATTCATAAGGTTAAACAATCCATAGTGGGGACGAGAACGGAAAGAAAATGTTCCATTATAGTTTACTGTCATTCCTTCTTGTTTACCACGTTTGGTAGTAATAACAATGACACCATTGGCAGCTTTTGAACCGTAAATGGCTGTTGCTGATGCGTCTTTTAAAACTGTCACTGTTTCTATGTCTGCCGGATTTAGCCAAGATATTTGATTCCCCAGGATATTTTTTAAATCATCAACCATTAAATCGTTTTGGTTTAATGGAATGGGGTCTGGTTGGATCACTCCATCTACTACCCATAAAGGGTCTTGGTTGCCTAGAATGGTAGATGTCCCTCGGATTCGAATTTTTGGGGAAGTGCCGACGCGTGAGCTTGTGTTCATTACCATCATTCCGGCAACCCGACCTTGTAACATTTGGTCTATCGATGTATAAACCGGCATCATGATGTCAGAGGCTTTAACGGTGCTTACAGAACCGACAACATCACTTTTTCTGAGTGTTTGGTAACCTGTTACGACTACTTCATCCATGGTCTCTGCTGATTCTTTCAAAATGACATTGATGTTTTCTTGGCCTGTGTAGGCAACTTTGTAAGGAGCCATGCCGATGAAGGAATATATAATGTTTATCTTGTCTATATCGGGGATAGTAAAGACATAGTTACCGTTGCTGTCTGTTGTGGTGCCGATACATGTTCCTTCGATAAGAATCGTTACTCCTGCAAGAGGTTCACTTTTAGTGTCAGTTACCCGTCCTCTGATTTTGGTGACAGAGGTTTGAGACTGTTTTTTAATGAATATTATTTTATCCTCTATTAAATAAGTTAGATTATGTCCTTTTAAAACAATATCCAAAATTTCTTGTACGGATACGCCTTCTCTCTGCACGGAGATGTTTTTTATGGCTGCAACATCTTGATTGGAATACATGAATCTGTATGCGCTTTGTTTTTGAATGTTCTCAAAAACATTTACGAGAGTCCCATTTTTTATGTCAATATTTAATTGTGCTTTGTATTGGGCTATTGAGAAGCCAGGTAAAAGCAAGAAAAATAAAAACATAAATAAAACTACATCTCCATTTTTCTTTTTAGGAGGTAGGAAAAAATCATTTTCTTTCATAGCTTTGTAAAACAGTTTTAATTAAACAATATCTACTTTTGTTAGTTATTGGTGCAGAGATTGTTACCAGCAATCTCTGCCTTTTTTATATTCTTTGATGGTTACAGTATTATTTCTGATTTCAAATTTCACTTTTTCTAATATTTCAAATTTACTCAGTAATTCTTCTATATTTTTATATCTGATTAATTCTCCTGTAAATTGGATTTGTTCTAATTTTGATGATGTGTAAAATATATTTATATCATACCAGCGTGCCAAGGTTTTCATGATATTCCCTAATGGTTCGTTGATGAAAATATATTTCCCATTTCTCCATGCGGTGTATGAACAGGTATTAACTTTATTGACCGTAATTTCATTATCATGAAGTTTTGCCTGTTCTCCAGGCTTTAAGGTTACAGATGAAGTTGCTGTATGGATATTGACCTGCCCTTCTTCCAGAGTTGTGAGGGCATAATCCTCGTCTTTGTATACTCTGACTCCAAAAGAGGTTCCTAATACTTGAATCTGTAAATTTTTTGACTCTACAAAAAAAGGTTTGTTAGGATTATGAGCAACTTCAAAATAGGCTTCTCCGGTTAAATATACGCGCCGTTCTTCCCCTACAAATTCGGAGGCATATTTTAATTCACTCTCGGAATTTAGCCATACTTTTGTTCCATCTGATAGGCAGACAAAGAATTCTCCTCCTCTGGGAATGTTTAATTTATGTATCTCGTTGTCGGTTGCTTGTGCTGTTTTTTTATATTGTAATGTGTTGTGTTGAATAAAAACGTTAGAGTCAATTTTATGTATATTTATATTGGAATCTCTTTCAATGTAAATGGTTTTGTCTTTACCAATGGTTAAAATAGCTTTGGAACTACCTGGAGCAATCGATGAGTATTCTGTTGGGGTAGTTCCTTGATTTTGAAATTGGATAATTTCCCATATTGCAAATATGAAGGGAAGCAGGATAGCAGCATAGGATAAACGTTTGATAATTCTTTTACGTTTTTCTTGTTTGATTTTTTGCTCTAACAAAAGGAATTTTGGAGTAAAATCGTACTCTTCGTATTGCTGGCGGAATTGTTCAAAGCCATCTGCCTGGCTGATTTTTTGAAAAAGTTCTTCGTTTTCAGTTTTCTCTTGTCGCCAAGCTAACAATTCCTCTGTTTCTTGCGCACTGATGTTTTGAGTTTTGTGTGCAAGAAGCAATTTTGAGATTTTTAGGTATATTTCCACTTTCTTATTTTTTTATAAAGACACTACCAAACAAAAAAGTGGGTATCCTATATATGAAAAAAATTATAGAAAGATTCCGATAATATTGAATAATAATTTGTAACGTTCTCTTAGTATATGTTTGGCTTTTTTCCGTTGAGTCTTAACAGTCTCAATGGACAGGTGCATGGATTTGGCTATTGTTTCTGAAGTTTCTCCTTGCAGGACTCTCTCAAAGATTACTCTGCATTGTGGTGGTAGTTCATCTAGAAGTTGATATAATTCTCGGTACACTTCGTTTTCGATAACGTCGTTAATAAATGTAGTGTCATTATTATAAATTTCGTCACAGTAATAACTTTCACGGAGTTTTCGTCTTTTTTCATCACGAATGTAATTCAGACAACTATTTTTAACAGAAGAATATAAGTATGATTGTAGTGTAAGAATATTATGGAATATCTGGCGTTCTTCGTACAGCTTATAGAATATTTCTTGTACAATATCTTCTGCTGCCTCCTTCCCAATGGAAAATTTCTGAGCGAAGAGGCACAAAGCAACGAAGAATTTTTTGTACAATATGAAAAAAGCTTCTTTTTTACCTTTGGATAAAGCGTTAATATCTAATTCAAATAGTTCCATGAATCAAACGTTTTAATAGCGCTTTAAAAGTAGTAAAAAAAATGCATTTTTGCCTTTGATTGTTGTGACAGTAGTATGTCCGACAGCTGGATCATGCGCAACACAGGCATGGACAAGAACGAGTTACTCCGTTTCAAGCAAATCTCAGGTCTGGCTGAATTGTTTCGCGACAGGAGTTTCGGGCTCTCAGACGAGTGGTTGGAGGAATAAGACGGTCTGTCCTGGTATCCGTAACAAATATACATGGTGTTTATACTTGCAAATCATTATTCGTAGGTATTGCGAGTGATGATTAAAACCGTTAGTTTTGCAAATTAATGGATCGTACAAAAAAAGCAGAAACAGCGGGCTATCATAGCAGTCTCCGCTTCCTTTCAGAAAACGCTCCTTTCAAGGGGGAATCTCCACACTTTACGGAAGCAACGGGCGTCGCCAGAACAAGTTCTACGTTCAGAAAAACGGTGAATACAAAAATGGGAACAACTTCATCCCGGAAAACGTGAGACCGACCTTTGACGGAAAACCGGAAGCTGATGTGAACCTAATCGGAGAGAATAGCCTGGATGAAGACAGCAACCGCTTTTCATATTTGGCAGGTTGAAAAAAAAATCCTATTTTTACAAGACGTATTTTAAATACAGGATATAATGATTTTCCAACCAAACCGATTGCAGCAGAAAAACTTCGCTCAACTTAAAAATACATCTGAATATGCGAAAATGGTATCTGGGTTTTCTATTACTCCTGTCTGTCTCAGCAAATATTTATGCCAATCCTGCCAACGAAGAAATAAAAATCAGGATCACAGACGAGAACCAAAAACCCATTTTTGGAGTATACTTTATTTTAAAAAAACAATTTACACTTTTAGCTACTTCCGATATGGAAGGGGAAGGAACTTTCCCGGTCAATTCTTTACAACCTTCCGATACCATTGTATTCCAAGGCATAGGATATGCAACGGTCCAATACAGTTTACAGGAACTGAAAAGGCATCCGGCCTTCACTATGCAGGAGCTGCAATACAACCTACAGGAGGCGACAGCCACGGGCATATCTCCGAAAGAAATCTTAAAGAAAGCCATCGAAAAATTACAAAAAATAAAAGCAGGACGTTTACCCGTTTGCCGTTATTACGGACCGGCACAATATGAAAAGATCACCGTCTGCCGGGATACGACAGTCGAATACCGGAGAGAATTCGGTTTTTACTTCACTTCAGGCAACATAAAAGCTAAAAATACCTGGGATGAAACTTACCGTTCTTATCTGGTACCCCAGTATATCGCCCGTAGTCTTAATCTGACCAATAACGGAAGCGATACCCTGTCACCGATGTTTCTGACTTACGAAGATATCCGGTTCGATGTAGGTACCCGGAAAATTTTCACCCTTCTCCGGGCGATCCAACTCTTCGGTCCCCTTTTCGACGGAATCGACTCTTACGATATCCGGGCCATAGACACCGAAGATCCGGATTATACCTTTACCTTCCAGACCCGCCGTTCGGCCTATCCCGAACGTACCCGGATTTCATGTAAAGGTACGCTGATTATCGACAGAGAAAACTATTATGTAAAAAACATGACCTTCGATTATATCGATTATCAACTATTAAGACAAACTTTATTAACCAACCGGAGAAAAACCAGTTCACCTTTTTCGACCCATGCCCAACTCACCTTCGTTTATGATAGTTGCGGACAAAACTATATCTCTTCCTGCCATCAACAAACCACCTGGAAATACAACCTGGGAAAAGATTTTATCCTGATCGAACAACCTTCCCGGCACCAACCCGGTATCAATCGCCTGATCGAAAAGGAAGCTTTCCACCTGTTCGGCCAGAATAAGATAAAAACAGCCTATCAGACAGACCCTGTCCTGGTCAAAATTCATTTAGCTCAACGCTATCCGACCGGAAAATATGATTCCGCCTTTTTTCACCGCCTGCCTCCCCTTCTGGATTCCCGGAAAGCAGTCGGTGACCTGAATCACTATATGCAGCTGGAAACGCAATTCAGGATGAACGATGGGAAAACCTATTATCCGGATAATTATATACTTACAAATAAAATCGACAAACTCGGACAAAAAAACTATCGTCAGAATCTGGAAAAAGCCCGCAAAGAATTGTTTTTACTCTTCGGTGACAGTAAAAAATATCCCTGCCCGGGTATTCCCAGTCCTTAAAAAGGGATATTCAGTAAATAGTATAAAATTAGCCAACTAATTCATACACAAAATGTTGCGAATTAGTTGGCTTTTTTGTATCTTTAGGTATTCCCCCGCAAATAAGGTTTGGAATCCAAAACGGGGGAAATTCCCCAACAAAGATATGGCTAAGATACAAAATATTTCGGAAATTCACCCTACTTTGGGCTTTACAGAATTTGATATTATAGAAAAATATCGCAAGAGTTTTCATGAGAGTGAGCTTGGCAGGCTTCATTCGGTGTTTCCGTTTGAGCGTATGGCAAAGACCATGGGCCTGTCGGAACAGCGACT
This sequence comes from Odoribacter splanchnicus DSM 20712, assembly GCF_000190535.1. GTDB lineage: Bacteria > Bacteroidota > Bacteroidia > Bacteroidales > Marinifilaceae > Odoribacter > Odoribacter splanchnicus. The sequence goes on along the minus strand of NC_015160.1, from coordinate 528,057 downwards.
GGGACGCAGGAACATCTTCAGTCCTTCGGCGAAGATCGCCCTTATGGTCCTGAAGGCGTACACCGGATTCTCTGACAGGCAGCTGGTGGAACATCTTAACGGGAACATACACTACCAGATGTTCTGCGGGATTATGATAAATCCGTCCTTTCCCATAACCAACTACAAGATAGTCAGTGCCATCCGCAATGAGATAGCGTCCCGTCTTGATGTTGATTCCCTCCAGGAAGTGCTGGCTTCACACTGGAAACCCTATCTTGACAGCCTTCACGTCTGTATGACCGATGCCACATGCTATGAGAGCCATATGCGTTTTCCTACGGATATGAAACTCCTTTGGGAAAGTCTGGAATGGCTCTACAGGCAAAATCTGCCTTCATTGCAGAGATTGGGTATAAGGCGTCCCGCGCAACAGTATGCGGATGGTGGCGAAGTCCTATCTGTCCTACTGCCAGAAGAGAAAGAGAAGGCTTTCAAGGACAGGATGCTCAAGCGTCGTATGATCAGACTCTTTGAAAGCTCCTCATACAGAGGGGATGAAATCCCATAGAGAACATGGAACCTCACTCCGATATACCCAGGATTACCAGAAGCGTCTTTCCATCATCAGAAAGGTTCTTGTACAGGAAAAGGAGTCGTTTGAAGGCAGGAAGGTCAGGGACCGCATCGTCAGCATTGACCGCCATTATGTACGTCCCATTGTAAGAGGCAAGGAAACAAAGTCCGTCGAGTTCGGTGCGAAGGTCAACAACATACAGATAGACGGCATATCGTTCATCGAACACCTCTCGTTCAAGGCTTTCAACGAAGGTATACGCCTGAAGGACTGTATCCGCATGCAGCAGAAGCTCATGAATGTGAGGGTAAGATGCGTGGCTGCCGATTCCATATATGCCAATAATGCCAACAGAAAGTTCTGTACAAAATATGGAATATCAACATCCTTTGTACGCAAGGGAAGGGCGGCCAGGGATGAATCCTTGAGAAAGGTTCTCAGAAGTGAACTGTCAAAAGAAAGGGCCACCCGACTTGAAGGCAGCTTCGGCACACAGAAGCAGCATTACTCACTCTCAAGGATAAAGGCACGGAACAGGAAGACGGAAATCCTATGGATTTTCTTTGGAATACATACGGCAAATGCCATACTGATGATAGATAAAATCAGGAACCGGGCGGATAAAGCGGCATGACATAAATTTACCGACAGAACCAGAAGGGGTCATCAGACCTCTTCCGAAGCGTCGTGTCTAACAAGATAGGATTATGTGAAAAAACACAGAAAAAGGGCAATAATAATGGCATATAAAGTGATTATACTCTATCAACTTTATATGCCATCTTACTTTTTAGGGACATTTACTGAATATCCCTAAAAAAATGAACCTCCGTCCGGATCGGTACCGACAACGAAGGTTCACTATTATTCATTCAAATTTACAGATCACCAGTCAAGCTGAGCCGCTTCCGAATACATTTCTACCATACAGGCATTATTCAGCAACCATTTGTGTTCGTCTTTGTGATTACCCGACCAATCTCCATTCAACAGTCCATGTTCATCCCGGGTCTCTTTCCAGGCATAATCTGTATTTTCCATCATCGCCTTTACATATACCGGATTTTTATCCACTTCATACAAAGCTTTTAATCCCCGGAACAGGATCACATTGAACCAAGGCGAACTGGTATAAAACATCGCTTCTCCCCCCTGAACAGGCTGCATTTTCCGAAAATATCCGTGAGCTCCTTTTGCCGTCACCTGAGCATCTTTCAAATAGGTGCTGTCACCGGTCGCCTGGAACAATAACACGCCGGCCTGAATCATTTGCCCGCTATTATAGGTATATTTCTGCTTAGCTATATTCCCTTCCAGATTAATATTATCCCAATACACACCATCCGAGGGATCACATAAATTTTCTTTGGTCCATCGATAAGTCTTCTTGGCCAGATCGAGATAATCAGGATCGGAAGTCAGGTTATACAATTTCATACATAAGACCGTAGCAGGTGCATTCGAACAAGTGTTCTTAGACAATTTCTTCTGTTCACACCAATAAATCCCTCCTCCTAATACTTCATCCCAGCCGCTGTAAATATACCGGTGTAGCTCTTTCGCTCTTTCCAAAACCGCCGGATCTTTCGTCAAAGCATAATAATCACAAAGGTCGATAGCCAACCAGTCATTATCATCATAATAACGGTCACTATACCCGAATTGCATCGGATAAGACTGGTAACAATAGGGTTCCCGTTTACCGTCCCAATATTTCTCCAACCCAGGTAGTATACGATTTTCCAACAATTGTTTATACTTTTCATCTCCTGTAGTCTTATACAGCGAAACACAACCGGATACCATACCGGAATACGGCCAAAGATAAGAGACTCTTTGATTGGTTTTCTGCTGTGTCTCATCGGCCAGATAGGTCGCTCGTTCGTTTTCTTTCGGAGGATAATTCTCCAGCAATAACCCATATTCTTTCACTTCATAAAGAGCCAGCACCTGATTCAATAACGAATCGGCACGTACAACATTAATATTCACCTTCGAATTTTGTTCAGAGGTACAGGCCACACAACACATCCATGCCCCTAACAGAAATAAAGCACATGTTCTCATTCAAAAAATATTTTCAGATTATTAATTCAGCGCAAATATATCACACTTTCTCCGGGTATCGATCATCAGCTTCTTCTTTTTACAGCAGGCACTTCAAAAAGATCTCCGTCAGAACACAAAAAAGTGTTGGGAAAGACTTCCCGTGCTTCAGCCAAAAGTTCCGAGCATTCTGTATAACGGGCCGAAAAATGACCCAATAATAATTTTCCGACTCCGGCTAACTCAGCAATACGGGCTGCTTGCCCCGTAGTACTGTGATAACTTTCTTTTGCTAAAACAGCATCAGCATTCATATAGGTCGCTTCGTGATAGAGTAAATCCACCCCCCTGACATAATCGGCAAAACGCTCCCGAAACAAAGTATCTGTCATATAAGCGAAGGAACGGGCCGGTGGCGGTGCTACCGTCAAAAGTTCGTTAGCCACAATCTCCCCCTCCGGAGTTATAAAATCTTCCCCTCGTTTCAGGTATTGCATAAATGCTATCGGTACGTTCCAGGCCGCAGTCCGATCTTTCAGGATAGTCCTTTCGCGTTCTTTTTCCCGGAAAAGAAACCCACTAACGGGTGTGTCATAATGATGTTTCAACGGGAAAGCCGTCACAGTAACCACTTTATCTTCATAAATCACCTCTTCGCGGCGGGATAAGGCATGAAAAAACAAAGGAAAAGTGAAACGGCTATGCAAGATTTTCATCTGGCACCCGATCAGTTCCTGTAAACGCGGTTCTGCATAAATGTGCATTTCTCCCCGTCTGCCTTGTAAAGAAAGAGTGGATAAAAAACCGATCAATCCAAAAAAATGATCTCCATGGAGATGAGAAATAAAGATGTGATTGATCTTATTATAAGGTACATGAAAACGCCTGAGCTGATGTTGGGTAGCTTCGGCACAATCGATAAGAAAATACCGCCCAAGTACATGAAGTACCTGAGCGGCAGAGTTTCTATTGGAAGTAGGAATGGATGACCCGCTTCCCAATATCGTTAATTCAAACTTCATTTCCGATCTGCAATTTCAGGTTGAGATTTCGTTTGCAAGTTACGAAGACTTTTCCAAATGCCTCCCATCTGAAATCCAGAATCTGAAATCTGAGATTAATCTTTGTTCTCTTCTTTAGCAGCAGCTGCATCGGCAGTCATCTGTTCTTTCAAAGCAGCTAACTCGGTGATATCTCCCAAAGTGGTTTTTTCCAATTTTTCTTTCACCTGTTTAACCGCTTTTTTAGTAGATTTCTCTTCAGCGTTCTTCTTTGCTTTCTCTTCTGATTTCTGAGCATCTTCGAATACACGTGAATGAGAAACGATGATCCGTTTAGCGGCCTTGTTGAATTCGATCACTTTGAATTCCAATTTTTCATCCACTTTAGCCTGACTTCCGTCTTCTTTCACTAAGTGGCGGGGAGTAGCGAATCCTTCAACACCATAAGGTAATGCAACTACAGCACCCTTATCGAAAATTTCGGTAATCGTACCTTCGTGTACAGAATCAACGGTGAAGATCGTTTCGAATACATCCCATGGGTTTTCTTCCAATTGTTTGTGGCCTAAGCTCAAGCGACGGTTTTCTTTATCGATTTCCAATACAACTACTTCAATCGGAGCACCGATCTGAGTAAATTCTGCCGGATGTTTTACTTTCTTCGTCCAGGACAGATCGGAGATATGAATCAATCCGTCAACCCCTTCTTCGATTTCTACAAATACACCGAAGTTCGTGAAGTTGCGTACAGTAGCGGTATGTTTGGTACCTACACCGTACTTCTCTTCAATATTTTGCCACGGATCAGACTTCAGCTGTTTGATACCCAAAGACATTTTCCGTTCGTCACGGTCCAAGGTCAATACAACTGCTTCTACTTCATCTCCCACTTTCATGAAATCCTGAGCAGAACGCAGGTGCTGAGACCATGACATTTCAGAAACGTGGATCAGCCCTTCAACCCCCGGAGCAATTTCGACAAATGCACCGTAATCAGCCATAACCACTACTTTACCTTTTACAGTATCCCCTACTTTCAGGTCAGCACTCAGAGCATCCCAAGGATGTGGAGTCAATTGTTTCAGACCTAAAGCGATACGTTTCTTCTCATCATCGAAGTCCAGAATAACCACGTTCAGTTTCTGATCGAGCGTCACAATTTCGTTCGGATGATTTACACGGCCCCATGACAGGTCGGTGATGTGGATCAATCCGTCTACGCCACCGAGGTCGATGAATACACCGTAAGAAGTGATATTTTTAACAGTTCCTTCAAGTACCTGTCCTTTTTCCAGTTTAGAAATAATGTCTTTCTTCTGCTGTTCGAGTTCAGCTTCGATAAGAGCTTTGTGTGATACAACAACGTTTTTGAATTCCTGGTTGATTTTAACCACTTTGAATTCCATTGTTTTACCGACATATACATCGTAATCACGGATCGGTTTAACGTCGATCTGAGAACCCGGTAAGAAGGCTTCGATACCGAATACGTCAACGATCATACCGCCCTTGGTACGACATTTAACAAAACCTTTGATGATTTCGTCTTTTTCCAACGCTTCGTTCACACGATCCCAGCTGCGCAGAGCACGAGCCTGTTTGTGTGAAAGGGTCAACTGACCTTTTTTGTCTTCCTGAGTTTCTACATAAACTTCTACTTTATCTCCCACTTTCAGTTCCGGATTGTAACGGAATTCGTTCAATGAGATGATACCGTCAGATTTGTAGCCGATATTCACCACAACCTCTCTTTTGTTCATAGAGATTACGGTTCCCTCAACAACTTCTTTCTCTCCTACTTTAGAAAGAGTTTCTGCGTATTTTTGAGTTAACGCATCTTTTTCGGATGCCGGTACCACGGCGTCGTTTTCATAGGCATCCCAATCAAAATTTTCTTCCGGCTCAGCGGTTGTTACCGGAGCTACTTTCTTTGCGGCTTTTTCTGCAGCTTCCACCTGCATCTCTTTTTGTTCTTCTGACATAAATTTAATTGTTTCCTATCTAATGAGTTAGACATTATTTTGAATACGGCCGCAAAGGTAAGAATAATAATCTGTTTTACAATTAATTATTTTATAAAAAAAACGATCAAAAATCTCCTTGCTCCCCGAGTAAATCAGGACGCAATGTTTTCGTCCGTTCATAAGCGACCTTCTCCTGCCATTCCCGTATTTTAGCATGATTACCGGACAGCAGGATATCAGGAACCCGCCAACCGTTGAATTCCGCAGGACGAGTATATACAGGAGGTGCTAACAGATCATCCTGAAAAGAATCGCTCAAAGCCGAACTCTCATCGTTCATCGCCCCGGGAATCAACCTTACGATCGCATCCGTCATAATGCAGGCAGGCAATTCTCCTCCCGTCAGGACATAATCCCCCACCGATATTTCCCTGGTCACGAGATAATCCCGTATACGCTGGTCGATCCCTTTATAGTGACCGCACAAAATCATGATGTTCTCCTTCAAAGACAATTCGTTCGCCATTTTCTGATTAAAGGTCGGAGCATCCGGAGCTGTATAGATAATCTCATCATACTGCCTCTGTGAAGTCAGCTCGTTAATACAATCGAATACCGGTTGAATCATCATCACCAACCCCGCTTCTCCCCCGAAAGGGTAATCGTCTACCTTCCGGAACTTATCTTTCGACCAATCCCGGACATTGTGAATATGAATCTCTACAATTCCCTTATCCTGCGCCCGCTTGATAATCGAATGGTTCAACGGACTCACCAGTAATTCAGGCACCACACTTAATATATCGATACGCATAACTTCTTTTATGATGGATTTAAATTGCAAAGTTAGATATAAAAAGTGAAAATCAGAGTGTATCCGATTTTTTTGACCGAACCTATTTATATAAAAAAATTTTTGAATTGGATTTTTCAATGGGCTTAATTAATTTTGCAAACCGATTATTTATAAATTTTTAATAGAAAAACAAATGAAAAAATTATTATGAGGAACAGCACTCATGGTAGTGTGCTTATTTTCAGCTTGTAACGATGATGATGATGACAAAATCCCACAAGGGCCGGCAATCACATACGCCGGAAAGTTACCTTCCCGTATCGGGGATTACACTTTCGTGTACGATGATAACAATCGTTGCACTCAAGTTAAAAATAATTCTTACGTGTATGGCGAGATCGATTATGACAAGGGAGTTGTGATTATGGATGATGAAGAAGCCAAAGTGTCGTTTAACAGTGACGGATACGTCACAGGCATCAGCGCATCCTGGAATTATAATGAGGATGGTTACAGCTATAAAGGTAGCGGTAAGATTTCATTTTCATACAACGGAAACGGTCAGTTAGTATCTTATACAGAATCTTCCAGCGAGAGTGGGAAAGAGGATGGGGAAAGCTTTTCTTCTCAAGGAAGCTACAAGGCGACTTACACCTGGAAAGATGGAAACCTGATCAAGGTAGTTACCAAGGAAGAAAGTACAGAAGATGGAGAAAAATATGAATACGGTTCTACTTGTACAATCGAGTATGGGGAAGAGAAGAATGAACTGGGACAATATACTTTGGGACAGGCAAAGGTCCTTGATATGGAGGATGCCGATGTTTTTGCGTTAGTCGGTATGCTAGGGAAGGCATCGGCTTATTTCCCGGTTTCGTATACGGAGGAATATTACGAGAAAGATTCGGAACAAAATTACGAAAACGAATATAGCGAAAACATGACATACGTTTTAAATACGGATAAAACCATTAAAACGGAATATATCAATGGCTCTCCGTACTCTTATTCCTATGTTGCAATTGATAATGATAGTGATAATCTCAAAGTACGGTCTTTACTCCCTTCTGATAAAAAGAATTTGAACTTACGCTCATTCTTTATCCGTCATCACGGAAGAAAATAAAATTTCTTAAAAACGAGGCTATCCCATTGAAGGACAACTTCAAAATCGGATAGCCTCATCCTTTCTGATTACAATTCTCCTTTTTATTTCAAATAATCCTCAAAATAATCGGTCACCTTTTGCATCAGGTGAATCCGGTCTTTTCCCATAACGTTGTGCTCGGCACAGGGATAGGGAAAGTAGTCTACCTGTATATTATTTTTAATACATTCCCGGATAAAGCTCAGGCTATGTTCCCAAACCACCGTATTATCGATAGCTCCCTGACAGATCAGTAATTTTCCCTTGAGATCCCTGGCTTTATGAATGAGGCTTACCTTTGCATATCCTTCCGGATTGGTATGGGGGGAATCCATATATCGTTCGCCGTACATCACTTCATACCATTTCCAATCGATCACCGGACCACCGGCAACAGCCACTTTAAATACGTCGGGATGATTGGTAAGCAGGGAAATCGTCATAAAACCACCGTAACTCCATCCATGCACACCGATCCGGTCGGCATCGACATATGGTAAAGATTTCAGCAACTTAATTCCTTCCATCTGATCGGCCATTTCAGCCTGACCACATTGTCCGTGAATCGCTTTTTCAAATTCAGCCCCCTGATTCGAAGTACCCCGGTTATCCATGACAAAAACCACATAACCGTGTTGTGCCATATACATTTCCCAACGACGCATTTCTGCCTGCCAGGTATTCTTTACCATCTGTGAATGCGGCCCCCCATAAACATAAACGATAACCGGATATTTCCGGGAAGCATCGAAATTCATGGGTTTGATCAGACGATAATAATTATTGAACTTACCATCGGCACTCTTTACCGTACCCAACGTAATCTCACCGAAATTATAATCTTTGGTAGGATCTTCCGCCTTCAACAATTCTTTCACTTTTTTCCCGTCATTTTGTACCAGCAGAATCACACGAGGCACTTTCAGACTACTATAATTGTCTACAAAATACTTCATATCGCCACTCATCGTCACTTTATGCCAACCTTCGGCCTGTGTCAAACGGGTTTTCTTTCCGCTTTTCACTTCCACCCTGAACAAATGATTATCGACAGGACTTACTTCAGCCGAAGTATAATACACAAACTTATCATCCTGCCCCACCATTTCGACATCGGCATTCACATCGGTCAGCCTTTTCAACACTTTTCCGGTTGCAGCCTCACACAGATAAAGACTAAAATAGCCATCCCGGTTATTCGTCCGGTAAATAAACCGGGATGGATCGTTTTTCAAAAACACGATCGGGGTCAAAGGTTCTATATAGCGCTCGTTCTGCTCTTCGAGTAAGGTCTTCACAAATTCACCGGTTTTGGCACTGTATTGATTCAATTTCATGTGTTTCTGAGCCCTGTCGAGTACCTGCACATAAATATAATCGGAAGCCGGACTCCAGGCTATGTTCGTCAGGTATTGTTCCCGCCCGAAGTCATCTACGTCTAAAAAAACGGTCTTACCCGAAGCAACCTGATAAACCCCCAGACTGATTTGCTCGGATTTCATTCCTGCCATAGGATATTTGATCTCCCGCAAAGTCCCCATCCTGGAATTGATATCCAGCAAAGGGAAGGTTCCTACCTGACTTTCGTCCTTGCGATAGAAAGCAAGTTGTTTGCCATCCGGAGACCAGAAAATGCCTCCGTTGATCCCGAATTCATTCCGGCTCACCGTTTGTCCGTTGACTATATTCGGATCTTCATCGGAAGTAACGGCAAATTCATTCCCGTTAGCATCTACATAATATAAATTGTTAGCCTTCGTATAAGCCAGTAATTCCTGTCCGTTAGAGGTCACATTCTGTGCTCCTTTGGCAATAGGAAAAACATACGCCAACACTTTTTTATCGGTATCGATCTCATATCTTTTTCCCTGGCGCATAATCACCAGGGTACGGCCATCTTTCCATTCATATTGGGGCCATCCCTTCAAATCCGCCTCCAGCAAACGATTCAGTTCAGCTAATGTCATCAATACTTCGGGTTTTTCTTTTCCGGCCACCTCACCCATCAGGTTCGTCCCTTCCGGATAAGTCAGTACGTTCCGGTCTCCCTGCCATTGAATATACAAATTCTTCGGATAAAGCTGATACCCAAGTACCGCTTCCTCCATAGTCAATACCTTACCGCCACCGGTTTGTGGCTGATCTGTCCGGTCTTCAGACAAATTCCCGGCAGTCAGATTCATTATTGTTCCAACTCCCATGAATGTCATTAATATACTTTTCATTTTATATCGATTAAAATTATAACAAACGTTTGAATAAAGGTGCACAAAGATAACAAAAACTCCGTTTTAGCCTCATTTCTCCCGGAAAAGAAAGTCATCCCGGTCGTCCAATACCGGAAATTTTTTTCTGAATTGCCTCAATTTCTCTATATCCAGTTCCACCCGGATAATGGCTTCATTTCCGGGAGAGGTACTTCCGACCTCCCTCCCCCGGGCATCGGCGACCATCGAATCACCGGAATAGGTCAAACCGTTATCATCTTCTCCGACACAATTGACGCCAGCAACAAAAGCCTGATTTTCAATCGCTCTGGCTTTCAGCAATGTTTTCCAGACTTCGCGGCGCGATTCCGGCCAATTCGCCACGAAAACAGCCAGATCATAATTTTGTGTGTTCCTGCACCAAACCGGGAAGCGCAAATCATAACAAATAAAAGCAGCTATCTTTACTCCCCGAAATTCGAAAGTCAACTGCCGGTCTCCGGGAGTAAAATGCTCGTTCTCCCCGCCCATTCTGAAACAATGCCGTTTGTCATAATACCGGCAATTTCCCTCAGGAAAAGCAGCAATCAAGCGATTATAATATTTTCCATTTTCCCGGTAAACCGTCGATCCCATTACCAAAGCATGCTGACGTTTCGCCCAAGCCAGCATCTTTTCTTCTACGACAGGATATGCATTTGCGACAGATTCCTTAGCGGCAAATGCCACCTCTGCCGACTTCTTTATCATCATACAGCCCGAAGTGAACATCTCAGGGAGTAGAATTACATCACAATCCTCACACTCCGCCATTTTTTTGTCAAAATTCTGTAAATTCTCCTGCAGCTCTCCCCAGGCCAAAGGGGATTGTACCAATGCTATTTTCATCTCCTATCCCTTTCCGACTCGTGGTGAATCAATGAATTAATATTATGAATCAACATACTGACCGCAACAGAATTGAACCCTCCTTCCGGGATAATAATATCGGCATAACGTTTCGAAGGTTCTACGAACTCATCGTGCATCGGTTTTACCGTACAAAAATATTGGGTCAATACCGACTCTATACTACGCCCTCGTTCCTGCACATCCCGTAACAAACGGCGTCCTAAGCGCACATCGGGATCGGTATCTACATATACTTTCACGTCCATCAATTCGCGTAAAGTCCGGTTTTCCAGAATAAGGATTCCATCGATAATAATCACCTGTGCCGGCTCGACTTTGACGGTCTTATCCGTACGGTTATGATTGACAAAAGAATAAACGGGCCGGAAAACAGATCGTCCCTTTTTCAGTTTCATGATATCTTCAATCATCATATCGGTATCGAAAGCACCGGGATGATCGTAATTCAGCTTTGTTCGTTCTTCGAAAGACAAATCGTCATGCGCTTTATAATAATAATCATGACAAAGCGTGATGACACTTTCTCCTTCAAACGCCTCTTGCAACTTTTTTACCAAAGTAGATTTCCCCGATGCCGTACCTCCGGCAACACCGATGATCGTCGTATTCATTCAATCAGATTTATATAAACTATTCTATCACTTTCAGCCGCTCCCTCGCTTCTGCCCTCGACATTAGATTAAAATGCCACCATTCGCTGGGAAGAACCCGGAATCCCGCATCGGTCATCACTTTACGCAATAACCTCCGGTTGTGCAAATGAGGTAAAATAATCCGCCCTTGCTTCACCATCGCCTCCTCCCGGTCAGGCCTCGCCTCCTCCCCGAAATAATCGAACTCACTTCCCATCGGCAAAACATGTCCTAAAGAATCGACCAAAGTCAGATCGACAGCAGCACCGTAATTATGCAATCCACCACCATTCCGGGGATTACTGACATACACCCGGTTTTCAGTCCCTTTGACCAAATCCCACATTTCTTGCTGCACCTTCATCGGACGGGCTGCATCATATACGAGCAGACTCAATTCCGGCCTCAGAAGTTTCAACTTTCGCTGGGCTTCTGCTAAACGCCCGGCGGCCTCCGGTAACAGAAATGCTTTCCGGATATCCCGATACAGCACCTTTCCGGCAAAATTATCGGATGTAGCATACACCAAATGTACAGCAATCGTAGGATCGACCTCCCCGATATCCACCAATCCTAATTGGCGCATCCGCCGTTCGGTTCCGGAATCTTCTTTTTGTCCGGAGGTATCCGCAACGACACGCTCAACGGTAATTTTCGGTACTTCTTCAGTCAGAACAGGCTTCTGCCTCTTTTCTTGGTTACCGCAACCTCCTCCGGCACTTCCAAGAAAAATACATACGCTTCCGAAAAAAACTATTCTCCGGAGCGTACTAATTACCATTAGAAAAATTCTCCGGATACTTTGGATTAGCATCGTGGTAAGTACTCATAATATAGGCTAAATCAGCATCCACATCCTCCGTCGGATAAAACAAAGGCCCCACTTCACAATATTTTCCTTTATAATCGATGCGGCCCAAATAAACCGGAACGCCTGCCGCTTTCGCAATAACCAAAAAACCCTTCTTCCATTTCTTCCGCTTTTTACGGCTTCCTTCAGGGGTGATACACAAATACATCGAATCGCGTTGTTTAAACTCGGTAATCATCTGCTCTACCAACTGACTATCTTTATTACCGCGATCCACCGGTATCACATTCAATGCCCGCAGAATCATCCCGAGCGGAAAAAAGAAGAATTCCTTCTTCATCAAAATAAAAGCCGGAATACCCTGACTCAAAAAAGCCAGTTCTCCCCAGAAGAAATCCCAATTCGAAGTATGAGGAACAGATATAATCACCGCTTTTTTCTCTGCAGGCAATTCACCTTTGTATTTCCAGCCGGCCAGCCACATAATAAATCTTGCCAGATATTTCATAAGTATACACTTTTTGTCGGTCCAATCCTATTTACCAATTCGCGTCAAATTTACAAAATAAATTCATTCTCTGGCAAAGATTTATCCTGTTTAGCAGCCTTGAAAAAGTTTATCTGTTATAATTCAAGGTTATCCGGTAAAGTCCATCCTCTATAGAGCATAGATAGAGATCCTCCGACAAGGCCTCGATATCACTATAAAGAGCCTCTGTAATCCGTTTACCTTCTGCATCCATCAGTCCATACCGGTTTCCTTTGGGATTCCAAACCGAATAAGAAAAATAGCGGCTTCGGTTCATCCTTTCTTCTCCATTATCGAAATATTCTCCAGTAGAATAATACAGGGGAAGGATAGCATCATATACAAAAGGCCGGACCACCGTTTTTCCATCTTTTCCGATCACTTGTTGCTTGCCCCCCTGAATACAGACTATCCCTTCGGGTACTATTTTCAGCCAATCGTATTCCACTGGCATAAGGATTTGTAACGAATCACCCAAAACCCCCCACCGATCTCCTTTTTGAAGTATCCGAAGTCCTTCTTCGGGCATATAAATATAATCGTATCGAGGTGCAACTTTCCATTGTCCATTGCGATCGATCAAACCACATTGCCGGGCATTGTCGAAGACGGCACAATAGCCTCCTTTAAACAGATAATCCATCTCCTGACTACCGACCGGATAGCTCCAGGTCGGCGGGATAACTGTCCGTCCTTGCCGGTCGATAAAACCGATCTTCCCTCCCGACATCACAGCCGCCAATCCTTCCGAAAACACCCAGGCCCGTTCATATTGTGCGGGAATCACCACTTCGCCGGTATAACAATTCAGATATCCCCTTTTCCCCTTCCGGCAAAACACAGCTAAAGAATCGGCCTTATCACCGGTCACCAGCCACTCTAAACGATCCAAAATCACCTGTTGCGTAGCCCGGTTTTTCACCCTCTTTTTCCCATTCGAAAATTCTTCATACACATACTTATCACTCAATACCTTATTGTCAGCAAGATAGGTATGCCGTTCCACACTTTTAATATAAGCTGTTCCTAGAACAATCATGATCCCCAATAAAGAGAAGGCAATCACAGCAACGATAACTTTCCAAAAAATTTTCATACTATTATTTTTTAATTCGACTTTAAGATTTACTTTTATCTATATCTATTAGATATTATTTTTCCCAAAATCTATCATCTGTTCAAATAATAGTAGGTCTATTTTTTTTCTTTCTATTCCGATTCCGGTTTTTATACCGTCAGACCGGTTCGCCAGGACCGGTCCGCTAAGGCTTTCCTTCACTGACCGGCGGAACTCGCTTCGCTCAGACACCACCGGTCGGGCGTTCGGAAAACCTAACCGGACACTCGTTCCTGCTCCAATGGTCTTCCGCCATAAAACCCTGCATCTCACGTTAACACGACCTGGCAAAGGAAGGATTAGAAAAATTTTATAGAATAAAATACCGGCTCACCTCTATCGGATTATGGATAATTGGGTTACTTTACCGGAAAATCTTTTTTCGCTGAAATTTATGGTTTTCAGGTTCGGTTTAGCTTGCCAGGCAGTGATAACGTCAGTCGGAGGTGTTCGTGTTCGGGGACCATTGGAGCTCCGGCGAGTGTCGTCTTGCTTTTTCTGAACGACCGACCGGTGGTGTCTGACGGAAACGTAACGTAAAGTTTTTTGCGCAGTGAGGAGTTCCGCCGGTCAGTGAAAGAAAAAGGTAGATGACCGACAGAAGCGACCGCGTCCCCGAACACGAATACCGAAGACGAACAAGGACCGGAATAATTCTACCTTTTAAGTAGGTACCAAGATTTCAATAGGTACAAGAAATACATTACATCGGTCAAAGTAGATTCGCTTTGGCCAGTTCCCAAATATTTCTCACGCTATCCCGGTCATACTTCCGGTAGGGTTCTCCGAACCGTTCCTCCACTTTCTTCAATTCTTCCCAATCCACCAAACAAGCATGCTTCTTATGTTTTTCGTCCTTATTCACCGAAACAAAGTCGGGAATATCGCTCAAATGCCAGACATCCCACTCGTGAACAAACAAGGTGGCATTCCAATGCAGGTGTTCTCCTTTGGCCAAATTTTCAAACCGCTCGTTTCCCAAAGCCTTTACATATTCCTCTTCAGTAGACCATTGTGCAAAATCCTGAGGCGTAAGCCCGGCTAATTGCAACTTGGTATAAATATGGGAGGCAGCCGAAATATTGGTCATCTTTTTAATCGGCGACAACGCTTGCCAAGGCACCTGTTTCTCCACAGCTTTCTGTGCATTGTAATAGGCATGGATCTTCCGGGCAGTCATCTCCCGACTCTCATTGATGATAATATCTTCAGTGTAAATATTGTCGTTACTGCCATATAAACAAATTTCTTTAAAACATTCCTTCGCTTGCTGAATATAACTGTAATCTCTTGTATTATAGACATCTGTCAAAATTTTAATCTGATCGTTATCGGTTTCCCTTGAAATGAAATGCGACAATTCGACCGCAGTCTTTATATTCAATTCATCTTCTCCCAAAGCGACCAGAATGTATTTCAACCCGGCCAACTTATCTTTCAACAAATTGAAAAACTCACTACTATTCACTTCCGCCTCGTGATATTCGAGCTGATAATTCTTTAAGCCCGGATAATAATGTTCGAAAAGACCCGCCTTGCATTTCATCTCTTTATCGATAATCGTAGCCCGGAAAGTCGATCCGACAAACTGCCCCTGTTCTATCATTGCTTTCAATGCCTCACTCCCCATATTCCCAAATCCGATAATCAGCATACTGAAATCAGACAAGGCGACAGCTTTAGAAGTTTCCAGTTTCAGGGCATTCACAGGAGGATAATTCGTGATCAATTCCTGAGCCGCCAACTTAGACCGGTTAAAAATATGTACTTCGACATTCAAAGGACCGATTTTTTCTGCAAAAAGATCGATCAGTTCTTCCGAATCGGCATTCACATAAAGCCTTAATTCCTTGGGTAATAACTGCAATCGCCGGATTTCCCCGATCACTTTCAGGGACATGTGAATATTATAATCTTCATTCTCGGACAAGAAAAACATCCGGCAAACCGATTTATCGACCAATTTGGAAATCTTTAATTCGTCGAAAGCAACCTCTTCAGAAAAATCTTTTTTCAGGAACACCGCCTCTGTTTTACTGATTTTTTCAAATAAAGATTCTTTATCCCGGAGACGGGGTAAGGACAAATTTATTTTTGGGAAAGCCACCAATTTGTGTTTTACATTCTTATCGATAAAAAGAATAAAACGCTTCCTGTCTTTTTTCAGTAAATCTTCCGCCAAAGCTACAGCTCCTTCGTTCAAATCGAAAAAGATATAACTGTCTTTCGGGGTAGAGAGTTTTAATTTCAGCCAGGACAGGAATTGTTTGCCGAACAATTGCAAAACGACCAGAAAGCTGACCAGAAATGCCGCAAAGTGAATAATAGAAAAAGCGAACATATAAGTCGCGTTTGTATGCATATGATGCCTGACTTCGAGTAAATCCGAATGCAGGAAAAACATGTGAAACGTGGACAAAAAAGAACGGACCACCAAGGTTATCAGCGATTCTTTCGTCCCAGCTTCCCAATAACCGATGCAATAAATTACAAATCCTGCCAGGGCAGTCAGTGGAATCAAGCCCCAATCCCTGAACTTGTAAAACGATCGTTTATCCTTCACCAACCACAGACAACACAAAAACAACACAACGATAAATCCTGCCATTTTCAGGATTTCAAAAATCAAATTCTCCATCATATCAACCATTTAATTATTCCTCTTTCAACATCAGTTCACTTTATTGGCTTGTTCCACAAATACTACAATAAATCAGAGCGCCCGAAAGCGCTCTGTACACTTTTTTACCCCACTGTAAGAGCTTTCCTAAAACTACAGTTTAGCTCCGCATCCGCTACAAAAGAGAGCTTCAGCAGGCATCGATTTACCACATTGGGTACAAAATTTTCCTCCTGCCGGAGCAGCGGTGTTATTGTTCGTATTCCGGTAAGCTTCGCGGGCAATGGTATCGGCAGCAATCATCATCACTTTATCGTCCATTTTTGCCTGGGCAATCATCCCGGAAATCTGGGTAATCAATACCGGCCAGAACAAAAACATAGAAATCAAAGTCGGAACCGCCTGTTGTCCGAAAATCCCGACTCCGGCATCGACCCGAATCTGTTCGTTTGCCGGATAAATATGGACTTTCAATGCAGTTTTCATTCCCAATACAGCTTTAAACATATTCCCTTTCGTAATCGAGATATCATACCCACCGCTAATCAGATCCTGAGCCTGTACCTGGTAACCCTCATTAGTAAAAGTCCCGGTTATATCTTTAACTATAGCCGGAATAATCTCCGGTGAAGCAAAAAATGTCTTTGTTGATTTAAACGTTCCCATAGCCTAGCTTTTAAAGTTTTAAATCCTGAATTTCCTTGTACTGATGGATAGCATACAATACACTCATTTCTGCCAAAAGATTCTCTACCTCACTCAATTGACCGGGCGAAAGAGTCTGTTCCAATTTTTTTAATAAATTAACCACCAGATTAGCCTGATTTGTCAGCTCGTCGTCTGTTACGATCTGATCTTCCATTATTTTCCTGAATGTCGGCCGCTGAGCAACCAATTCATCGATGTTCAGTATTCCTTCTTTATCAAACAACATATTCTTTTATTTTAATTTGAAACCACAATGTTTACAATAAATCCAATCCTTTTCTAAAGGCTTTCCACAGTTAGGGCAAATCAGTCCGTCTTGTTCCAATTTTATATTTTTCAATATTCGCTGACATTGTTCTGTTTTACCCCATTTCAGAATCTCACGTACCCGAATTGCCGTAAAAGGATGAGAAGCTCCTAAAATAGCATAATTCTGTAACAATTTATCCCAAGTATTGTTTTGCAGCGTATCATAATAATCGGCTTGTTTTACAAACTCTTCGACATTCACATTTTGAGTAATCTCCCGCGGACCACCGGCTAGCCGAAGCTGTACTTCGACCACTTTCTCTATACTCCCTAAAGCGACAGCACCTGCACGATCTGCCGACAGTTCACTTCGCCTGCTCCAGTATTGCAAAGCCCAATACACCGGCATCACTGCATTTCCCAGTATTCCCATACGTTCTATATTCCTGAGTAAAGTCGAAGCCAGGGTATGGTAAAGCATGTGCCGGCAAGCGATATGTCCGCATTCGTGGGCTATAACCGAAGAGACTTCTTCATCGGTGAGGTATTCCAGCAATCCCGAAGTCACAGTCACCATCGTCCGGGTATCCCCCATCGCATAAGCATTCGGATAAGGATCCATTTCGAGATAAAACTCAGGTTCTGAAATTGAGAGCCTTTGACAAATCGGAGGCAATTTCTGATAAATTTCAGGCAGCTGAGTCGGTGAAAGCCGAATTTTATTCGCCATATTCATACCGTGCACAATCTGCTCGTCATAATAACGCATAAACAATTTCATCGCTGCTGCAAACCCAGGGATAGCTTCCATATTCCGGCGTGCAGCTTCATCTTCCGGATGAATATAATCAGCAGGTCTTACCATAACTTAACTTATTATTTTATACTAATCATATAATATTTCGAATCTTTCCAACTATCGATAAAACGATCCAAAGGATAATACCGGACAGGCTCTTCCATCGCAACATCGTAGACTTCGACCCGAGGCGGTTCCGAATAATCTATGTTACGAACGAGGACTACGTGATCGGGTATTTCCCCAATCCAGCGATCCTCGAATTCCTCCTGTTCAAGATTCCCGCTCAGCTCACCACCATCGACACAAGCAATGACATCGTGCCCTTGTTCTAACTCCCGGAACAATTCGTTTATCTCCCGGCAGAAGCGTCTCTCCACCTTCAATCCGAAACTCTCGACCAATTTTCCGATATATTTCAAAGGAGTCCCTTTCTCCTCCTCATACCAATGCTGCTTCAGCGCAATCTGTATCAGTTCCTCTTCCGTCACCTCTTTCCCTCGCTTTTGTAATACAGCAAGTTCAGAACGAATCACACACAGATTCCGACAAGACGATGCAGCAAAAAACACCGGAATATCGAGACTATTGCAAGCCACCTCGAAAGCCTCTCTCTCTTGTCCGTCATGCTGCAGGACCTGCCATATTTTCAGATTCTCCTCAGGAGTAGTATTCCCATCCAGATAAGCAGCCAAAAGCTCATCCGATAAAGAGTCCAGACGATCAAACATAATGTTCCTCCTCTCTTATTACTGCTATTAACTGTTTTACAGCCCGATGCCGGATGTTATACAAATTTTCCACAGTTACATTCATTTCCCGGGCTAACACTTTCGGGTCGAGGTCCTTTAACTCCAAATCGACCAACACCTGACGATATCGTTCATTATTCATTTTACGAATAGCATTCCAGACGTCCATCTTACTGATCAGTTCCGGTAAAAAATCAAAAACTTTCTCTTCTTCTTTTATTGGAGCCGATTGATTCCGATAATCCATCAGTACCCCTTTTCTTTTTTGAAAAAAACGTACAGCAACAACCGTCAACCAGGTCGTCAGTTTACTCCGGAAATCGAACTGCCGAAGTTTATACCAATTATCCGATTGCAAATAAAGATACAACTCGTTGATCAGCTCGTTTTTATCGAGTTGACAAGGACAAAACCGATGCAGTATATAATTGAACATCGGCGTACATTTATCAAAAAACAAATAACGGACAATCTCTTCATCACCGATAAGTAACCGATCGACTAATTCCCTATCACTAATCAGTGCGTAATCTTTTTCCTCCATATCCCATTAATCACCATAAAAAATACTCCTTATAGCACAATTTGTTTTAGTATTGCAAATATAAACATTCGTTCATTTTTCCAAAATTTTAATTTTGTAAATATCTGATTTTTCTTCTCCCGAAGCGATGATTTTTTTCTAACAAATATTTGTTTCACCGAAAATAAGCATTAAATTTGCGACCTGAAAATTTTCCTCAGGGGTACAATAAGCGGTTCATAACCCACCCCATGGTATTAACATTAAAACAACAAAACAAATGTACGCTATTGTTGAAATTGCAGGACAGCAATTTAAAGTAGAAAAAGACCGTAAGGTTTATGTTCACAGACTGGCAGCCGAAGAAGGCGCTCAGATAGAATTCGACAGTGTTCTTTTAGTGGACAATGACGGTCAGGTTAAGATCGGTACACCGAAAGTAGAAGGCGCAAAAGTTACCGCAAAAGTATTGAGCCACCTGAAAGGGGATAAAGTGATCATCTTCAAAAAGAAAAGAAGAAAAACTTTCGAAAGAAAGAACGGTCACCGTCAATATCTGACTCAGATTCAAATCGAATCTATCAACGCTTAAGCTCTGTAGAGTGATTTTATTATTTTGTAACTTCTAAATTATTAATACGATATGGCACATAAGAAAGGAGTCGGTAGTTCAAAGAACGGCCGTGAATCAGAAAGCAAACGATTAGGAGTAAAAATCTGGGGTGGACAATTTGCTAAAGCAGGAAATATCCTGGTTCGCCAAAGAGGTACTGTACATAATCCGGGTGAAAACGTAGGTATCGGTAAAGATCATACTTTATTCGCTCTGATCGACGGAACAGTTGTTTTCAGAAAGAAAAGAAACAACAAATCGTTCGTTTCAGTGGAAGCTGCTGCAGAATAAACTGAAAAGATATGAAATATTAAACTCCTGTATTCTGCCCGGATACAGGAGTTTTTTTTATAATTTTACCCTTCGAAAATAAGGAATGAGTAACGATAGAAGGTGGAACGATTAACAGTCAGCTTACCCTTGAATACATTGTCCGTCTGAAATCGTAAATCTAAAATATTCAAATTATGTTGAATCTGAAATTTATCCAGGAAAATAAAGAAACCGTCATAGAGCGCCTGGCTGTAAAAAATTTTGATGCCCGTGAATCCGTTGAAAAAATCATCGCTCTCGACAACCAGCGAAAATCCTTACAACAGGAGGCAGAAGCCAAACAGGCTCAAATGAATATCATCGCCAAAGAAATCGGTAAACTGATGCAATCGGGACAAAAAGAAGCCGCAGAAAAAGCCCGCCAGGAAACGGCCGATCTGAAATCAGCTATTGCGGGATTGAATAGCCGGCGCACCGAAGTCAGCAACGAATTAACCGACATTTTGCTCCGCCTGCCCAATATGCCCCATGCCTCTGTGGCTAAAGGAAAGTCTGAAGCAGACAATGAGATCGTTAAAATTGTCGACAACATACCCCAAAAGCATGAAAACGATCTGCCCCATTGGGAACTTGCCAGGAAATATGATTTGATCGATTTCGAAACCGGTGTAAAAATCACCGGTGCCGGTTTTCCCCTGTATAAAGGCCTGGGAGCACGACTGCAACGGGCATTGATCAATTTCTTCCTGGATGAAAATATCAAAGCCGGTTATCAAGAGGTACAACCACCCCTGATGGTGAATGCCGACTCTGGCTACGGAACCGGACAGTTACCGGACAAAGACGGTCAGATGTACTATGTCAACGAAGACAATCTCTATCTGATCCCGACTGCCGAAGTTCCGGTAACCAACATTTACCGCGACGTCATTCTGGACGGAGACCAGCTACCGGTAAAAAATACCGCTTATTCCGCTTGTTTCCGCCGGGAAGCCGGTTCTTACGGCAAAGATGTAAGAGGATTGAACCGGTTACATCAATTCGATAAAGTTGAAATTGTCCAGATCACCCGTCCCGAAGTATCCTACGAGGCCCTGGAAGGTATGGTGAAACATGTGGAGAGCCTGCTGATCAAGCTAGGCCTTCCCTATCGCATCGTTCGCTTATGTGGTGGAGATATCAGTTTCACCTCTGCCCTGACTTTCGATTTTGAAGTCTATTCCAAAGCACAGGAAAAATGGTTGGAAGTCAGCTCTGTATCCAATTTCGAGGAATTCCAGGCCAACCGCTTGAAATTACGGTTCAAAGACAAGGGAGATAAGAAAACGACAACCTGCCATACGCTGAACGGAAGTTCACTGGCTCTTCCCCGGATTGTCGCTGCCTTATTGGAAAACTATCAATGCGAAGAAGGTATACGGCTACCGGAGGTGTTGCAGACGTTTATGGGGACAGAGATGATAAGGTAAAAAGTAAAGACTAAAAGTGATGGACTAAAAAAAGCCAGAGGCGATGGGTTAAAGGTTAAAAGGTATTAGATGCCGAAGGCAAAGAATGGGAGCTATCTTAGAAGTTAAAAATTTGACTTAGAAGATAGCTCCTTTACTTTTTAAAATAGGAAATAGCTGAGAAATCCGTATCTTTGTAAGCAAATGTATCGGGGTTTATGAAATTTATTGTCATTCTTTTTTTGCTATTCACTTCTATTTATACACTGGCCCAACAAAGTGATTCTCAATTGGCCTATACCTATTATCAAGCCAAAGAATACGATAAAGCTGCCGAAAAATTTTTGAAATTATACGAACGCACACACTCGGCAAATTTTCTGGATTATTATATTATCTGCCTGATTAATGGTAAAGAATACGACAAAGCCGAAGATACCCTGAAAAAATTACTGAAAACCGACGATAGCAATAAAGATTTTCTGATCGACCTGGGCTATATCTATCAACAACAAGGGAAAACCAATAAATCGGAGGAATGTTACGGGAAAGCAATCAAAAAAATTATTCCGCAAAATACAGCAATCATTAATCTGGCCAATAAATTTAAAAATATCCGGGAATATAGCTGGGCGATCAAGACTTATCAGCAAGGCCGGATACTTTTGAAAAAACCGGATGCCTTTCTGAAAGAATTAGGGGATTGCTATCTGATGGAAAGAGATTACGAACAGATGATGCCTCTCTTTGTCCGCACCCTGGAACTGAACCCGGGGAGTATCGACAATATTACCGCCCAGCTAAGTTTTGCCCGTTCGAACGACATTGTCAATAGTATAGACCCGGTGATCGAAAAAACACTGAAATCCTTATGCCAGAAGACGGATTATCTCCCGGTTTTTGATGAATTGGCTGTATGGTATAATCTACAAATCCGGAATTATCTCCTGGCACTTCAACATGCTGTATTATTAAATAACAAGTCTGAAAATAAACTGCATATTTTTTTGAATATAGCTCTCGATGCGATAAACAATAAAGCTTTCGACCAAGCCACCATAGCTTACCAAAAGATCCTCGGCAAAGGCAAGGAGAACAATCCGTTTTACCTTCCGGCCCGTAAAGGTATATTAACTTGTCGGTATGAACAACTCCGGCAAAGTCCTGCCGACCGTTCAGACTACCTGCAAATAGCCGGAGATTGTGAGAAATATATGCAGGAATTCGGTTATACTCCGACCAATATAGACATTCTCTCTTTATTGGCCGAGCTCTATGCCTATCGACTCCAACGACCGGATTCGGCCGATCGCTTGCTCGATAAAGCCATCCGGATGCCAAGGTTAAATTCCAACACTTTGAGTCAGCTGAAATCCCAAAGAGCCGATCTATTGACTTTTATGGACAATCCCTGGGAAGCGACTATCCTATATACCCAGCTTGAAAAGGCAAATCCGAACAATGACATCGGGTATGAGGCCAAACTGAAAAAGGCAATGTTAGCTTATTATGCAGGTGATCTCTTGTGGGCAAAAGCTCAGTTCGATGTATTGAAAGGAGCAACAAGTAAGCTGATCTCTAACGATGCTATCCAAATGTCCCATTTCATCCATATGAATTATGAGGCAGAAGGGGATAACCGGGATTTAGAAAAAATGGGACGCACAGAATATCTGCTTTATAAACAACAGTTTCAAGAAGTTCTCCCCCGATTGGACAGCCTGATCGGGCACTGTTCGCCGGGTATCTCCGATTACGCCACCCTGCAAAAAGCCCGGTCGCTCTGCGCATGTTTCCAGGATGAAGAGGCTGCCAAGTTACTAAGCGAATTAAAAGATCGTTCGGAACAAGTATATATCAAGGCCGAAGCTTTATTCCAACTTGCCGGTCTGAAGAGAAAACAAAAAGAACTGCAACAAGCGAAAGAATTGTATCGGTTACTCGTCACCGATTATTCGGGTAGTGTTTACAGTATTGAAGCAGCCAAACTCTACCGGGATCTGGAAGCCGGAGAACAAACAGAGGTAAATAACCTTTAAAACGAATTTTATGCGAATCATTTACAATACCAGTTTTATCATCGATGAAGACATCGAAACAGCATGGATCGGTTTTATCCGGAAGAACTATATTTCCGTACTTCAGACCAACCGCCTTTGTGAAGATATTATCTTCACCAAAGTATCGATCGATCAGCCCGAAGGTAAAACTTATTCCTTACAGTTGGTTTTCAATTCCGAAGAACAACAAAACCACTTTTTGGATGAATGGCTGCCGGATATAGAAAAAAAGATTATCCAAATTTTTTCTAATCGGTATTTATGCTTTAGTAGTATATTGACAGAAATCTAAAGTTATGGAAAAATTAATTATGGGAATCGACCCCGGTACCAACTTTATGGGATATGCGATCATCAAAGTATTCGGAAAAAACCAAAAACCGGAATTAGTAGTATCGGGAATTGTAGATATGATTAAAATTACAGACCCTTATATCAAACTTCAGCGGATATTCAGCCGTACCCTACAAGTGATCGATAGTTATCAACCGGATGAACTGGCGATAGAAGCTCAGTTTTATGGAAAGAACGTTCAATCCATGCTAAAACTCGGCCGGGCTCAAGGGGTTGCTATTGCAGCTGCTCTCCAAAGAGATATCCCCATTTTCGAATATGCTCCACGGAAGATTAAAATGAGTGTTACCGGTTCGGGAACCGCCTCAAAAGAACAAATCGCCCTTTTACTAGGTAAGTTTATGACTTTACACACCACCTCAGAAATGCTGGACGAAACAGATGCTATTGCTATCGCTTATTGTCATTATCTGCAAAGTTGTAATCCGCTGACTTCAGCAGGGCATACCTGTAAATCCTGGAACGATTTCATCAAGAAGAATCCGGATAAACTAGTCTGAGCAATCTTATTTTTCAGCTTTCCGGCATATTGATCTATCTCATAAGATACGAAAGGAAGACCAGCGAACTTTTACTTATCAATTACCTCCATATAATTAAACAGATAAAGTCATCAAAAAACGTAGGTTCATTTTTTTTCTTTCTATTCCGATTCCGGGTTTTATACCGTCAGACCGGCTCACCTCTATCGGATTATGGATAATTGGGTTATTTTATCGGAAAATCTTTTTTTGCTGAAATTTATGGTTTTCAGGTTCGGTTTAGCTTGCCCGGCAGTGATAACGTAAGTCGGAGGTGTTCGTGTTCGGGGACCATTGGAGCTCTGGCGAGTGTCGTCTTGCTTTTTCTGAACGACCGACCGGTGGTGTCTGACGAGCCTGCGAGGAGTTCCGCCGGTCAGTGAAAGAAAAAGCTAGATGACCGACAGAAGCGACCGCGTCCCCAAACACGAACACCGAAGACGAGTAAGTAACAGAATAATTCTACGTTTTCTCAGGAACAATGGAGAAAAGAAGAACAAACTTTAATTCGCTCCTTCTCCAATTCTCAGGTTGTAAGTATAAACACCACCGCCTAATACGCATTTACCATCTTTATTTTCCAGCATGATCAGGATACCTTTGCATGTGATTCGATATGCCTTTTTGGCATTCATTTTAAATAAATGGTAAAATCATGTCCTTAATAGACAGTTTAAAAAAAGATATTCACTATATAGAAAGCTTAAATAGTTGTATGAACTGTGGAGTTTGTACAGCTATTTGCCCTTCTGCCGAATTTTACAATTATGATCCCCGAATAATAGCCGACACAGTCCAACGCCAGGACGAAGAGAGTATCGAAGGGTTACTGAAATCCGATACGATTTGGTATTGCGGAGAATGTATGTCGTGCAAAACCCGTTGTCCACGCTGTAATACACCCGGCGGAATCATCATGGCACTACGCAGATTATCACAGGAAAAAGGATGGTTTACCGAATCTGAAAAAGGACGTCAGCAATTTGCCCTGAAAAGAATATTAGGAAATAACATACTGAATTACGGCTATTGCGTCACTCCCGATATTGTGAAACCGGAAATGCATCCGGAACAAGGTCCTGTCTGGGAATGGATTTATGAACACCGCGACGAGGTATACGAACGAACACATTCGAATTACAAACAAACGGGAGCCGGCGCCTTAAGAAAAGTCGACGACGACTCGCTCAACGAACTGAAACAAATCTTCGAAGTAACCGGAGGATCGGAATTCATGGAGAATATCGAAACCTATTCCCTCCAAAAAGCCGAGGAAGAAGGGATGGACCCGGAAAGTTATTTTCTGCATACTTATACGGATAACAATGGGAGACATGGGGGGAGGTAAAAAGCGAAAGGCTAGAAGCTAGAGGCTAGAAAGAAAGAAGGGAAAAAAGAGAGAAAAGGAGAAATACAGAAAGAGGAAAAAGAAATGAATCTGGAAGGTAAACAACAAATATGGAATGATTATCAGAAAGAGATTGCTGATGATCGGTATTATTATGCGAGAAGTTGTATTCGTCAGACTTTTTTTCCAGGGTCCGAATGGGCTTATCTGGATATACTGAATAATAAATTGGGAAAAACTGTTCTCGACGATCCGCGACACACGACTTGCACAGGTATCGGTTATCATTCCGATGTCGTACCGATCGAGACTATCATGACCGTCGTCGCCCGTCATTTTGCTTTGATGACTGAAGCCGGATTCGAAAATATGACTCCCTCCTGCATTACTTCTTTCGGTATTTATACAGAAATCCTGCATACCTGGGAGACTCATCCCGAATGGGAAGAAAAGACCCGGGAATTTTTATGGAAAGCAACGAAACGGGAATTCCAAAAGCCGAAGAACCTGGCACATACTTCCGATGTCATCTATAAATTCAGAAATGAAATTGCAGCTCAGAAAAAATATAGTCTGGTAGATATACACACCGGACGCCCTTTGCAAGTAGTCGACCACATCGGTTGTCATTACGCTAAAATGTTTCCCAGCAAAGGCATCGGGGGGGCAGAATTTCCTGCTGTATTGTCGGGAATGGTCTCCGCTTGGGGAGGCCAACCGGTCGACTACCCCGAAAGACGACACTGTTGCGGATTCGGTTTCCGGAATTACCTGGTATTAGCCAACCGGGGATTCTCTGTCGCAAATTCGAAAAAGAAATTCGAATCCATGCAACCCTATGAACCGGACTTTATTATTACCAATTGCCCGGGTTGTGCCATGTTTCTGGACAAGTGGCAATACACCATCAGTGAAATGGAAGGTACCACTTACGGTCCGGATGGTTACGGTATCCCTGTTCTGACCTATGAAGAAGTGGCGGCTTTGGTTTTAGGATACGATCCCTGGGAGATCGGCCTGCAAATGCATCAGGTCAGCGTCGAGCCTCTATTGGATAAAATGGGTATCCGATATGATCCGGAGGCTAAATATAAAAATATCCGGGGTGAGGATATGGGACATCCCCAGTGTCCCACTTATCTCAAAGTCTGATCTGCCCCACTCCATTGTAAACAACCGAATATAGAATGAAAAACAAATAATATGTGTGTTATCATTATAGGTGCAGGACCCGCAGGATGTGAGGCAGCCTACCGGCTGACTCAGGCAGGTGAAACGGTAGAATTGATCGAAAAAGAAAGCGAAACCGGAGGAAATCTGAATAACTGGTATCAACTCTTCCCCGACCGGAAACAAGCCCGTGATCTGAATCAAAGTCTCCGCCAAAATATACAACGCCCTGATATTCATCTCCATTTGGGAAATTATCCGGTCAAAATTTCACGGACAGAAAATAATAAATTCACCCTGGAACTGAACGACGGAGCCTTATTAAAAGGAGATGCCTTATTGGTAACCAGTGGCTTCCGCCTATTTAACGCCCGCCGGAAAGAAGAATATGGGTATGGCATCTACGAAAATGTGATCACTTCCGTAGAACTGGAAAATTTCTTCATCAATCATCACATAGCCACCTCTACCGGTCAGATCCCCAAACGAATCGGATTGATTCATTGTGTAGGCTCAAGAGACGAAAAGATTTGTAATTACCACTGTTCCAAACTCTGTTGCGTAACAGCAGTCAAACAAGCCATCGAACTTCGTGAGATGTTGCCGGAAACCGAAATACTATGTTTTTATATGGATATGCGCATGTTCGGTCCGGGATATGAAGAACTCTACCGGGAAGCACAGGAAAAATACAACATCAAATTTGTACGGGGACGTTTGTCGGAAGCTTCTGAAAACAGAGAAAAACAATTGCTTATTAAAGTCGAAGATACACTGGTGGGTAAACCTTTGAAGATGACCCTCGATCTGATGGTGCTAATGGTAGGTATGGAACCTTCCGAAGGCAGTACGCAGCTCGCTTCGATGCTCGGCCTCGACATAGCTCCCAACGGCTTTATCCGGGTCGGAGACCCCCACACGGGAACCAACCGAACCAACCGGCCAGGCATTTTTATTGCCGGATGCAGCTCCTCTCCCATGAACCTGACCGACACACTCACCGATGCACGTTCTGCAGCGATCACTATCGGAGAATATCTGAAAAATAACGAAAACAAGCATTAATCTTCGAAGCTGAATTTCTATGAACTTTTGGGGTTTTTCAATATCTGAAGCGCGGGTCATCGATTATGATAAAAATGATAAAAGTCTGGTAACGGCCATGACGACCGAGGTTCCCAGTAGCAAGCTCTGTATCGGATGCGGAGGCTGTTCGGCCACTTGTACCGCCAGCAACCTGACCGAATTCAATATCCGTAAACTGCAAATGCTGGTGAAACGGGGTGAAACCAAAGAAGTCGGTGAGCACCTCCAAAAATGTATGTTGTGTGGAAAATGTCTGCTGGTTTGTCCCCGGGGAGTAGATACCCGGCGCATGATCCTAACCATGCTCAAATATATAAACAGCCTTTAGCTCTTTACCTTTTACTTTTTTAACTATGTATTACGATCCTTTTGTACTTCCTTTCACTATCGGTCTGAATATCCTCCTGATCTATCTGGTCATCAAATATGCCCGTTGGATTCGTACCTTTTCTCCAGAAGACAAACGAACGATCCGGCGAAATCTTTTCAGCCTGAAAACCCTGAAAGCCGGTAAAGAAGTATTCCTGGAAAGTCTTGTACATCATAAAATCTTCCGTACCAATCCTTTTCTGGGATATATGCACATGTGTTTCGGATTAGGTTGGTTTTTGCTGATCGTTGTGGGTAAAATCGAGTCGTTGGTGTACCATACCAGTATTTTCAATCCACCTTATTTTGCTATATTTTTCCGTTATTTTCATCCGGCACAGGAAACATTTCCCTATAGCAGCACTTTTGCTTTCCTGATGGATCTGATCTTGTTGATGATCCTCTCCGGATTGACTCTGGCTTTTCTGAAACGAATGTATTCCAAAGCACTTGGTTTGAAAAAAACAACCAATCATCGTCCTTTCGACTTACTCATCCTCACGGTATTGTGGTTAATATTCCCTCTTCGCTTTCTGGCTGAGAGTTTCACCAGTGGAGTACGCGGAGGAGGCAGTTTTCTGACTCATTCGGCAGGTAATTTTTTCGACACTTTCTTACCGATCGAATCGCTCGCTTATCCGGCCTGGTGGGCTTATTCTTCGGCTTTAGGGCTTTTTTTCCTGCTTCTTCCCTTTTCCCGGTATATGCATATCCCGACAGAAATCGTTTATATTTTTCTGAAAAACTGGGGAATCAAACAAGGGAAACAATTTACAGGAATCAGTCAGTTTCAACTCTATTCCTGTTCGCGTTGCGGTATTTGTATCGACCGCTGTCAGCTCGGCACTTCTCTCGGTCACACCGATACCCAGCCGGTTTATTTCTTGAAAAAACTACGTCATGAAAAAGAACATACCGTACAAATAGCGGACTGTCTGATGTGCGGACGTTGTGAGGCAGCCTGCCCGGTAGATCTGAAACTGAATGCATTACGGTTAAGCCAACGTACCGATTACACCCATATTACAAAATCGACCTACGACTACATTCAGCCCCAACCGGCCCTCCCGGCCAAAGTAGCTTATTTCGCCGGTTGTATGGGGCACCTCACCCCATCCGTTATCCAGGCCATGGAACATATCTTCCGGAAAGCCGGGGTCGATTACACCTTTATCGACCAACAGACAGGTATCTGTTGTGGCCGGCCTATGATGCTGGCTGGTAACCACAGTGCCGCTTCGGTGATCGTGGAAAAAAACAAAGCCCGGATCGAGAACTCAGGGGCCGGATTACTGGTCACTTCCTGCCCGATCTGTTACAAGACTTTCCGGGAAGAATACCGATTGAACCTAAAGGTCATGCACCACACCGAATACCTGAACGACCTGATTCGGAATAAACTCATCACCCCACATCAAAGCGAGCTGAAAACCGTATTCCACAATCCCTGTGAACTGGGCCGCGGATGTGATGTATATGCTGCTCCCGATCAGGTACTGCAAACCGTCAGTCATAAATTAGCAACCGTCTATGACGGTAAAAATTCATTGTGCTGTGGCGGATCCCTGGCCAACATACATATCGATCCCGGACAACGTACCCGAATCAGTAGCGATGCGGTAAAAGCCTATCTGTCTTATCAACCGGATCTTTTAGTAACAGCCTGTCCTCTATGTAAAAAAACTTTTATGAAAACCGACACGGCAGTTCCTATCAAAGACATCGCTGAAGTGGTTGCAGAAAACTGCCGGTGATTTTATATATTTTATGTTTTACTTTATACTTTTTACCTGATCCGTTAGCCCCTTAAACTTATATTTTATATCTTTATCGGGGTATTAGAATAAAGAAATATGCTTTGGACTTCATCACAACAGACTGTAATCGATCAATTTATACAAGAAATAAAAACCATCGGATGGTTTAAACAGGTCGGAGAACCTTCTGAAAAATATTGGGTTATCGACACGATTTGGGAAGCTTGTGATACTTATGGCCATCAAATGCTCGAAGTTTGGGGACAAAATAGTGAGCTCATCGAACAAAAAGCACTGCGACAGCTGAAAGACGAACAGATAGACGCCATATTCGAGGCAGTCAGTCTGGCTATTGGCAATGAAGTCTACGAAGCTTTATGCGACCTGGAGGATAAAATCGGACAAGAAACCGGTGAAGATCAATCCGGAATCGAGGAAGAAATTTTAGATTTCATCAAACGTGATACCGCCTGGGCTTGTATCGAAAGGCTTCTTGGAGAAAAAGGGTTTTTCTCGCGTATTCTCGAAATCAACCAAACCGGACATTGGGCTTGCTCGTGGGTCGGAAAATTCCCGAAGGGAAATTTCATTATTCTATAATTTTCAGGAGGTGCCAGCCGATGGTGTAATTGTAACCTCAACCTGTTATCCGGAAAAATTTCATATATTTATTATATATTTGTTCAGGAAAAGATTACGATGGAATTTTCAGAAACAGAAATAAAAGCACTTGCCCAAGGCGACACAAAAGTATTCCACAAACTATATGAACATTTTTTTGTCGCCTTATGCATATTCGCCCGTAGTTTTTCTCTAAAACCGGAAGAAGCTGAAGACATTGTACAGGAAGTATTCTGCCGAATGTACGACGAACACCGGCTGTTCGAGGGGTTGAATACTCTGAAATCCTATCTTTATACAGCTGTACGTAACCGCAGTTTTAACTACCTCCGGGATGAAAAAAGACGTTCAATCCGGGAAGCACAATTCCTGAATAATTTAAAAGCGGAAGAAGAAGGCTACAATTCAGCCCTGGAAAATGAAATCTATCGCCAACTCAAACTATTGCTGGAAGAACTACCTGAACAGTGCAAGAATATCTTTCAACGCACCTTATCGGGAGATACTTCTGAAAAAATCGCTGCTGATCTGAAATTATCCGTCGAAACTGTAAAAACTCAACGTAAAAAAGCCAAACGTATTCTGCGGGAACGCTACACTTTACTTTTCAAAACCTTCGGCATCCTTTTTTGATTTTTGTCAAAATTATTTTTTTGCCTTTTAAATACCCATTTTTACTCCAGGCGGTGTCATATTACAAAAAAAAGGCTAAATAATTTATGGACACACCAATCCCCTGGAAGATCGCAGACCTGATCATTCGACAATGGAGCAAAGAACTGACACTTGAGGAAGAGACGACACTTCGGGAATGGATCACCTCCCAAGAAAGTAACCAAGTCTTTTACCAGAAAGTCATCACAGGAAAAGGATTCGACCACTTCTGCCAACAAGCGTCAGAACACAATTACCGGCAGAAATATCAAGCTTTTCGTTCCCACATAAGAAAAAGGAAACTTCGGAAATGGAGACGAATAGGATATGCGGCAGCAGCCATACTCCTTCCTTTCGTCCTTTCCATCAGCCTGTATCTCAAATCAGAGCAGAAAAATACCTCCATTCAATCTACGGAGATTATTCCCGGAACATATCAGGCCGTCCTGACACTGTCGAATGGTCAAGATATTTTCTTGTCTCCAATTACAGAAAAAAACAAACTTGAAGCTACAACAGCAACACTCGAAGGGAATACTCTGGTATACCCTAAAACCGATACCACAACCGCTCCTGTATACCATAAAATCACGATTCCCCGGGGAGGGGAATATATACTGAGGTTAGCCGATGGCACCCGGGTATGGCTCAATTCTGAAACAGAACTGGAATATCCGGTTGTTTTTACAGAAAAACAGCGACAAGTTTTCTTAAAGGGAGAAGCTTATTTCGAAGTGGCTCCTGATTCTTTACATCCGTTTATCGTGAAAACAGAACAACAGAACCTGAGAGTACTAGGAACCTCTTTTGCTATCCGGGCCTATGCAAACGAATCTGTCGTTCTGACTACTCTCGAAACCGGAAAAGTCAATATACATTCCAAGGGACAAGAAGTGATTCTAAACCCAGGAGAACAATCCTGCCTGAAAGACGGCAACCTGACTGTTGCAAAAGTCAATACAGCCTTATTTACAGCCTGGCACAAAGGAATTTTCATATTCCAGGACCAACCGTTGGAAAATATCCTGAACACCTTAGCCCGCTGGTATAACATCGACATTTTTTATACAAATGAAAATTTAAAAGACATACATTTTACAGGCGAACTCAAACGGTACGACCGAATCCAGGATTTTCTCTGTAAACTGGAAATACTGGAAAAAGTACGCTTTACAATTAAAGGAAGAACAGTGACCGTATCGACTTATTAAAAAGCGGGAATGCGACAACATTCCCACTTTAAATAAAGCTTGCGACAACAAGCATTTTATAAACTTAAGTATTACAAAATTATGAAAAAAAAGTTATACGGCCGAAGAACTGAAACAAGTAAATCCGGTAAATTTACTCTCTGCCCTTTCCATCCTCGACCCTTCGTTCAAAATGATAGAAAACAACCTGGACGGTTCCAACCCGAATGTCATTCCTGATTTTCAAATCCGGGGAACGGCCAGTATGCCTTCGACCAACGAATTGACAAGTTCCTTCGTCGGCAGTCCGAATATGCCTACTTTTATCATGGATGGATTTGAAGTGACAGCTGAAAAGGTATTCGATCTCGATCCGATGCGCATAGAATCGATGACCATACTGAAGGATGCGGCAGCAACTGCAATCTACGGTTCCCGGGCTTCTAACGGTGTGGTCGTTATCAATACCAAACAACCGGAAGCCGGTAAACTCCGGTTACTTTACAATCTCGACGTTTCATTCAATATTCCGGATCTGACTGATTACGATTTACTGAATGCAACAGAAAAATTACAATTGGGAAAAGCTGCCGGATATTTTGATCCATTCGGAACAATAGACCAGACAGAAGCCCGGGAAAGAGATTACAACTACCGACTGGGGCTGGTGCAACAGGGATATAACACCTATTGGCTGGATAAACCCCTGGAAGTAGCTATCGGCCATAAACACACCCTGTCTGTTGAAGGCGGCGAAAAAGCCATGCGCTATTCTTTAGATCTGACCTATGAAAATGTTCCCGGCGTGATGAAAGAATCCGGCAGGCAACGAATGGGAATGGGAACCATGCTTCTATACCGTTTTAAAAACCTGACTTTCCGTAACAACATGACTTACGACAATGTCAAATCGACCAATAGCCCATACGGTAGTTTCAGAGAATACGCCACCCTGAATCCTTATTACCCTTACCAAGATGAAAATGGAAACTACCTCAAAGAACTGGAAGCCAACTCGGGTATACTGGGACGGAAAAGCGTGATTAATCCGCTGTACAATACCACCCTGAATGTGATCGACGAGACTTCTTACAGTGAATTCGCCAATAATTTCGGGATCGACTGGTATATCAATGCCGATCTGAGGCTAAAGGGTAATTTTGCCATCCGTCACAAAAAAAAACGACGGTACTGTATTCAAACCGGCGGATCATACAGATTTCGTCAATTATTCCGATGACAACTATTACAGACGGGGATATTATCAGGCTACCTCAGGAAAAGAATTTTTCTATGACGGCAACGTCGTGCTCAGTTACTTCAAGCAAATACAGAATCATACCCTGAATGCGAATATAGCCTGGAATATTCAAGGCAATGAAGGCGAAGTCTATACTGTCAGAGCAGAAGGTTTTCCGGATGAAAAACTGGATTTTATCACTTTTGCAGCCCAAAATGCAAAAGAATACCTGCCGACAGGCGAAGATTATATTTCCCGTCTGATGGGATTCGTCGGAAATGCCGGTTATACTTACCGCGATTGTTACCTGCTGGATGCCTCTATCCGATTCGACGGTTCTTCCAAGTTCGGATCGGACGGACGATGGGCGACCTTCTGGTCTGTCGGTCTGGGATGGAATATCCACAAAGAAAAATTTGCCGAAAACTGGACCTGGGCCAATATGTTAAAAATACGGGCCTCTTACGGTATGACCGGTTCACAAGCCTTTGAACCCTATCAATCGATTATCATGTACGAATATTATACCCAAAACCGTTACCGGTATAATATCGGAGCTATGATGATGAGATTGGGTAACCCGGATTTGAAATGGCAACAAACCAACCAGCTGAATATCGGCACGGACATTTCCGTGCTCGGTGACCGGTTAGCCCTCTCCGCCAACTATTATCAAAACAGATCGAAAGACTTGTTGACGGACGTAACCCTGCCTCCCTCTCTGGGATACGGTACCTATCGGGAAAATTTAGGAGAAATCGAAAATAAAGGGTATGAATTGGAAGTACGCCTGGGTATACTGAAGAAAAAAGATCTTTGGCTCAATCTGACAGCATCCGGCATACACAATACCAACATCCTGAAGAAAATCTCCAATAGCCTCGAAGCCTGGAATCAAGCCTGGGATAAAAGTGATGAAAATCTTAATGTACCCAAAGTACGGTATATTGAAGGCGAATCGATCAATTCCATCTGGGGTGTGCCTTCTCTGGGGATCAATCCGGCCAACGGAAAAGAGACCTACCTGGCTGCCGACGGAAGTCTGACAGATCGTTGGCAGGCAAAGGACCAACGGGTTATCGGTTGTACAGATCCCGACCTGGAAGGTAATCTGGGACTCAATGCCGGCTGGAAAGGCTTGCAACTGAATCTTTATTTCACTTATCGAATCGGCGGCCAAAATTACAATTACACCCTGGTAGACAGGGTGGAGAATGCCGATAAACGCTATAATACGGACCGAAGGGTTTTGGAACAAAGATGGCAGCAACCCGGAGACATCACTTTCTTCAAGGATGTTAAGGATGAAAGCCAGACAAGACCGGCTTCCCGGTTCGTAGAAGATTATAATTATTTGCAATTAAGTGCATTAAACCTATCGTATGACTTTCCGACACCCCTCACCCGCAAATGGCGGATGGAAAATATCCGTATTTCGTTTTCTATGAACGATGTATTCCGGGCTTCTTCCATCAAAGCCGAACGAGGAATCGACTACCCGTTTGCGAGAGCTTTCAGAACTTCTTTACGTGTAATCTTTTAAAATCAATCTCATGAAAAAGATATTAATCCTCAGCCTCTTAATCAGTTGTTCACAATTTTTCATGAGTTGTGAAAACTGGTTCGACGTAAATCCCAAAAGTCAGGTGAAAAACGATATCCTGTTTGAAAACGAAAACGGATACAAAACAGCCCTATTCGGTATATATACCACAATGGCCACTCCGGCACTTTACGGCCAGGAGCTGACAATGAGTTTGCTGGATGTCCTGGCCCAATACTATACAATAAACGACAATTACCACAATTTTTACAATGCTTCGATATATAATTACGAAGCCTCTACGGTAAAATCTAAGTTCGATGCCATTTGGAAAACGATGTACAAAACCATTATGAACTGCAACAATCTGCTGGAAAACATGGAGGGCCGTCAGGAGCTTTTCAGTGGACATAACTATGAACTGATCCGGGGAGAAACTTTAGGCCTGCGAGCCTATCTGCATTTCGATCTGCTACGCATGTTTGCACCGTCTTTTACTGTAGGTGCAAATGCAGCGGCTATCCCCTATGTAGACCGGGTTACGCGCACTCCTTTCCCCCAGCTGACCAATATGGCCGTTACAGAAAAAATTCTGCAAGACTGTGAAGAAGCCCTGAGCTTACTGGAAGTCAGCGATCCATTCGGACCGGCAGCCGATAATACGGAACCGGAAGACGAATTTCTCCGGAACCGGGAGGAAAGAATGAACTATTATGCGGTAAAAGCCCTGATGGCCCGGGTATATCTATGGGCCGGACAAACCCCAAAGGCCGGAAATATAGCCAATGAATTAATAGCCCATCCGTTATTGGGTACAAACCGGATATTGTTCCGGCTATACTCCGATAAGATACCAACAATGTCGGATGACTATTTTACAGCAAATTCTGAAAACAATTCACAATTATCCCTGTCTCAGAATCAACGGAAAGAATTTTATGAAACAGAAAAATACGAATCATCCGACAACCGTATCCCTTCCTGGCTCATATTGAATCCGAATACTATCGAAAGCGATGCGAATACCGGACGCTATTTCGTCAGCAAATACAACCAAAACGGTCCGATGAATCAAGGCATACCTTTACTCCGAATGACTGAGATACAATACATTTGTGCAGAATGCCAGGCAGAGCCGGCAAAAGGTTTGGATTACCTGAATACAGTCCGGCATGAATACGGTATACCGGCAGCTTTCGACCTGACGAAAGAGAATTGTGTATTTGAAGAGGAATTGTTCAAAGAATACCGGAAGTCGTTTCTGGCCGAAGGACAACTATTTTTCTTTCTGAAACGGAAAGACTACACCGATATTCCGGGTGCATTGAATATCGAAAATCCCCGGAAAATCTTCTGTTTCCCATTACCTGATGATGAAAAAGAATTTGGCAACCTGATTACAAAATAATAAAGTCATGAAAACACTGTATATATTTACCATATTATTGTTTCTGCTCTACATAGCAGGTAGCTGTAACGACGACCAACAGAAGTTGTTTTCCGGGAGTACTACGATGCATTTTGCTTTATCTGACAACGAATTGGACAGTATCGCCTGTTCATTTCTGAATACTTCGGAAAGTTACATCACTGTAAATCTTCCGGTTGAACTTAACGGTTATGCCGGTCAAAATTATCGTTTCCGTTTAAAAGCAGACTCCAGTCAAACCACTGCTATTGTCAACAAACACTATCAGCCTTTAGAAGAATTCTATGAAATAAAAAAAGACGAATACTCGCTTAATGTACCCATAACGCTGAATTACAGTCCCGAACTCGATTCATTATCGGTAAAATTGGTATTACAATTAGAACCTGCAGCGTATATGTCCACCGGGATTTCTTACCGGCAAGAAGCAACTATCGTCAGCTCTAACCGATTACCCCCCATTCCGTATTGGGACGGGTATTACAGCAGTTATTTCGGCCCCTACAGCCGGGTGAAACACCGATATATCCTTTCTGAATTAAAATTGAACACCTTTGTGAAATTTGAAGATTATATGGAATGGAGTAATCTGAATCGTACTCAAAAAACAGCCTATGGAATGCAAATGAATAATTTCTTTGCAGAAAATGAAATCTATGACGAACACGGACAAAGAATCGAACCTTGGATGAATTAAATAGAATGATTATGAAAAAATTATTATATCTCTGTCTATTTCCCTTTTTAGGCATTTCCTGTATGGATGATTTAGGGACTTATGATTATAACCCACTCCATGAAATCACTATCGATACCTTGAAAAACCGGACGATCGAGATTTACCATCAATTGGAAGTCGAACCTAAAATCAGCTTTTCCGGGAAAGAAACTCCTTTGGAATATTGCTGGTACAGGTACACGAACAATGATCTGGAAGTAGATACTTTATCGTTAGAAGAAAAATTGGTTTACAACGTCAATTTATCGGTTGGAAATTACACCATCTACCTAAAGGTAACGGATAAAGAAACCGGTCTGAGCAGTAAATCTAATTTCACTCTGTCAGTAACAGGCAAATTCGATAAGGGGCTTATGGTACTGGGAGAAGTCGACGGAATTCCGAATCTGGTATTCCTAAATACAGCCGGCAACTTAGTGGAAGTATACGGAGCGGACAACGGACATGAATTGGGTACCCATCCGGTTATAGTCGCCGACGCCTCGACAACTCAAATCATGAAATTAAAAGATATGCTCATACTCAACGGAACTTCAGGAGGGGTGACGCTGAATAATGCGGATTTGACCGTTTCCTCAACTTTTGAAGATTTGTTTTATATTACACCGCAAGTTATTAATCCACAAGCCTATTACAAAGGAGTATATCCTGCCAGTTATGGAACAATGGCCGATTTTATCATCAATAACGGTAAACTGCATGGGCGTTTACTGGGAGCTGCAGACATGTTGGGATACGGCCTGCAATTCAATCCAGCTGTCCCGGGTGATTATGAACTCTCGCCCTATGCTATTGTCAATGGAAGAAACTATCTTTTCTACGACAACCAAAAAGGACGTTTTCTGAATATCAAGGGAAATATGATGAGTTTGAACAATACCTTTTCTTCTATTGAGTCGGATTCGGAAAACTTTGATCCTTCCAACCTCGGTTTGCAGTTGGTTTATATGGCCGAAGCAGCTCCGACAGGAAATAACACCAAACGGGGATGCGGTATTTTTAAAAATACAAACGGACAATTGGAAAAACTGGAATTCACTTTAAGCAACTTCAATGATTTCTATAGCAATTCTCCCATGCGTCTGCTTTCCCGGGTCAACCTTACTCCTGAAGCGGAAGGCATCGAACAATCTGCCGGATATGCCATGTCCGTCGCAAGACCTTTCCTGTATTTTACAAAAGGAAGCCAAATTTATCAATATGATCTGAACAGTAATCGTTGTTTCCCTATTTACGATACAGATACGGTCAAAATCAACGGGAATACAGTACAAACCACTATTGAACGGATTTACATGGAATATGTTCCTCATTACGATGGTTATGCCAGTTATTTTCCAAACGAAGATTATAATAACACTTTGTATGTCGTATCATCAGAAAACGGAGCTACAGGTAAAAAGGGAAGTATTCATATACTGAAACTTGCAGACAACGGCACAGTGGAAGAACGTACCACCCTATATGAAAATGTATGCGGCAATTGCGTCAGCATGTGTTACAAACGGTAAAAAGATTTATAAACCGGCTAAAAATCCGGACTAGTATACCCTAAAAAGGGATATTCAGTAAATAATAAAACATCAGCCAACTAATTCATACTTAAAGTATTGCGAATTAGTTGGCTTTCTTATTTTTGTGGATGATCTACCGGTATAAAAAGCTTCAGGCTAGGAATTATCCCCTCATTCCTATATAATAACGTCGGAAATAAGGGATATATAGGAGATAAATAGGAGTTGTTCCACGTAATAAATCACGTTATAACAACAACATCCCGTCAGCAACGTCACCAGCAACCTGAGCCGAACGGAGCTGTTCGAGAACGGCTAATCCGAATGGGATAGCAAATCCGGGCCCCTTTCCGGTAATCATTTTTCCATCAACGACTACTCCATCTGTCACGACTTCGAAATCAGGTAGATATTTTTCAAATCCAGGATAACAGGTCACCCGGAGTTTTCTGTTTGTTTTCAAATGACTCAATACTAAAGCAGGTGCGGCACAAATTGCTGCAACCGTTCGTTCCTGATCGTAATGATGTTGCAGGATCGTCATCAATTTTTCACATTCACTCAGGTGCTGGGCTCCCGGCATTCCCCCGGGGAAAATCAGGCATTCAGCCTCTTCCGGTCGAATTTGTTCCAATGACAAATCCGCACGGATAGTAATCTGATGGGCACCGGTCACTTCATTACCTCCACCGACAGATACTGTCCGTACATCTAGTCCTCCTCTACGGAGTATATCGACAACAGCAATAGCTTCCATTTCCTCGAAACCCGGAGCCAAAAAAAGATAGGATACATTCATAAGCTAATTATTTTATTATACGAATAAGTTTCTCAAATTTACAAAAAAATTACTTACCGCCAATCTCAACCTATCCCCTTCTCATACACGTATAAATAAATGTACCGGAACCTTACCGTCTTCCTATCCCTGAAGCAGAAATCGACAGTTGAATAACAAGTAAAAAATAAGGCAGAGCCTTTTTCATCTCTGCCTTACTCCGCTTGCGGTCGTAGACCTTTTTCGACTTGTGGACTCCTCCGATCCGAACCGGACGTCCATGTGTTTTGATCTCTTCTTCCCGGGATAGCTTTCGGTTCGCTTTCAGATAATCTTCCCGGTCGAACTGCACTTTCTTGCTCATCTTTATTCTCGTTAGTGGAGACAAAGATAGCGATTTTTACCGAATTTTTCTATAGGGAAAAAGCAGTTCCAATGTCAAAATTTAAACGTCTCTTTCAGGGATAACGGTAAAGCCAAGCTCCTGCGCTCTATTTCCTATAAAAGATCGCTCGCCAGATCAGCCAGTTTACTGCGTTCTCCCTTTTCCAGATGTACATGGGCAAAAATATCCTGTCCCTGCATTTTATCGAACAAATGCGACAGTCCGTTCGACTTCTTATCCAGATAAGGTGAATCGATCTGATCGATATCTCCGGTAAATACCATTTTCGTGCCTTCGCCTGCCCGGGTAATAATCGTTTTTACTTCATGGGGAGTAAGATTCTGAGCCTCATCGACAATAAAATAAACATCCGACAAACTCCGTCCCCGAATATAAGCCAAAGCAGAAATCATCAGTTTCTGTTCCTTCTGCATCTCTTCGATCAGGCGATTTTCAGCCCCATGGATATTAAACCGCCGCTTGATAAAACCCAGATTATCATATAGAGGCTGCATATACGGATCTACCTTTTCGTTGACATCACCGGGGAGAAAGCCCAGGTCTTTACTCGATAAAGCGACGATCGGACGGGCTAAATAAATAAATTCATACTGTTTATTCTGCTGTAAAGCCGAAGCCAGGGCCAATAAAGTTTTTCCGGTACCTGCCTTTCCACTGATCGCCACCAATTGTATGTTAGGATTCAATAAAGCATCTACCGCAAAAGCCTGCTCTGCATTTTTGGGATAAATACCGAACACATTCGGTTTTTCCACTTTCCGGATCACTCTTCTTACCGGATCATAACAAGCCAGAACCGAAGCATTCCCATTCTTCAAAACGTAATAATTATTGCCTTTGAGCTCTTGCTTCGGAAACACTTGTTCCACCTCTACCCCATTTGCATTTTCATAAATCCTGTTGATCACTTCTGTATCTATCCCTTCGATTTCCCGGACACTACGGTTGATTGCAAAATCCAGATCCTCCACCTGATCCGTTTTATAATCTTCGGCCTGCAATCCCAACGAACGGGCTTTCATCCTCAGATTCATATCTTTAGTCACCAGAATCACCTTTTGTCCCTTCATTTTTTCACTGATATACTCTGTTACAGCGAGTATACGGTGATCCGGAGTATCATCACTGAAGGAATCCTTCATTTTTTGAGAAAATTTCACTCCCGGCTGAATAAATAGTCTTCCCCGTCCTTTCCCTAAAGCTGCCCCTTTATCAAAAAAATCCTTTTCGGAAATTTTATCCAACTCACGGGCAAATTCACGGGCATGAAAATTGATCAGGTCATTCCCTTTCTTGAATTTATCCAGTTCTTCCAAAACTACTATGGGGATGACGATATCATTATTGGTAAAATTATAAATAGAACGGTAATCGTGCAGAATAACGTTCGTATCCAACACAAATGTCTTTTTTTCGTTTGCAGTCATTGTTGTATGAATTTAGAAATTTATGGTAAGATACGAATAAAAATACATAAATATCCTTTCAATCTGATTTTTTACGATTCCTTTTATCAGAATTCATCTTAATTAACTTTATATTCTTTTTCCTGCCTATTTTCTTTTTGAAAAAGAACCAATTTTTCCCATTGCAACTGTGACAACAAAAAACAGTAACAATCGATAAATTCTAATTTCATATGCGCAAAAAAGTTTGATCGATTGTTACTGTTTCATTCATTTTCTTTCCGTCAATGAATAAACCGGAACATCCGCTTCCACCGGATCTTGTCGAAAAATGATTTATCTTTATCCAAGGATAACCAAATGAAATAAGCTTTTCCGACTACGTGATCTTCCGGCACGAATCCCCAGTAGCGGGAATCTGCCGAACTATGCCGGTTATCTCCCATCATCCAGTAATAATTCATCTTAAAGGTATAACTATCCGCTACCTCACCGTTGATATAAATAACAGAATCTTTTACCTGTAAATCGTTTTCTTCGTAAGTACCGATGATCCTTGCATACAAAGGCAAGGTCTTCATATTCAACTCCACTTTATCTCCTTTTTTAGGCACATACAAAGGTCCGAAATTATCTACATTCCAAGGATAATTCAAGGTATCGAAAGGAAAAATATCCGGATTAGGGCTCACCTCTTTGGTTCGGTTAATTTCGACCACATTGGGGAATTTTTTCAATTTCTCCACCATTTCCAAGGTCAACGGGAAATAGTTCACTGTAGAAGGAATACCGATATCTTCCAGCGACAATCCGATATCCTGAAGTTTCATCCGATTCAAGGGGGTACCATTGGTTCTCACCTCATACCTGTACTGCAGGTTTTCAGGATTATCGGACATTTTTCCATTGACATACAACTGAGCGTCTTTCAACTCCAGAATATCCCCGGGCATTCCGACGCCCCGTTTGATATAATTCTCCCGCTTATCGACAGGGCGGGTAGTGATCTCAAATCGTTCCCACATTTTTTCTCTCACCAGCTTCTCGGCCTGTTCCCGGGATAATCCGGGATCCTGTGCCTGAAAAATCCGGGCATTCGTACGAATCTGGCTATAATAATCGGGATTTTCAGATCCTACGATCAAGGTATCTCCGGCCGGAAAATTAAATACGATAATATCGTTTCGTTTGATTTCAGTCGTCCCCGCAATCCGTTTGTAGGGCCATTGAATGGCTTCCGAATAAGCTTTTGTCTTTTGGGTAAAAGGCAGCGTATGGTGTGTGAAAGGAACGGCTAAAGGGGTATTAGGCAACTTAGGTCCGTAGGCTACTTTGCTGACAAACAGGTAATCACCCACCAACATACTCTTCTCCATAGAGGAAGTCGGAATCGTATAGGCTTCAAAAAAGAACATACGGATCAAGGTAGCTGCCACGACCGCAAAAATCAAAGCATCGATCCATTCAACCGTTTTGGTTTGTTTCTCTACGCCTTTCTTTTTCCAAAACGCCCAATGTACTTTCTTTGTGATGTAGATATCGAAAATCACCGGCACCAGGATCAACAACCACCAGCTCCCAACCCAATAAGCCCACAACAGGTAGATAATCAGGACAAGGCTGAATT
Source organism: Odoribacter splanchnicus DSM 20712 (assembly GCF_000190535.1). Classification (GTDB taxonomy): domain Bacteria; phylum Bacteroidota; class Bacteroidia; order Bacteroidales; family Marinifilaceae; genus Odoribacter; species Odoribacter splanchnicus. The sequence continues at coordinate 484,542 of NC_015160.1, read as the reverse complement.
TAAACCATTTATTCGTCAAAATATTTTTCATATGATAATTATTTTCCCCATTAAAATTTCAACATATCTTCCATTCCCAACACACCGTTTTTCCCTTTCAGAAATTCAGCAGCCAGCACAGCTCCCCGGGCAAAACCTTCACGTGATACAGCCGAATGCCGGATTTCTATTTCGTCGACCTCCGATTTATAAGTTACAGCATGAATCCCGGGCACTTCACCGATACGCCTGGCCGTTACAGGCAATACATCTGCCGGCATTTGTCTCCCTTCGTTCAATTGCCAGGAACGATAACCGTCGTGGTTACCTAAAATTCCTTCGGCGATTGTAATCGCTGTACCGCTAGGGGCATCCAGTTTATGTATATGATGCGTTTCTTCGATAAATACCTTATAGTCGTTAAATCCGTTCATCATCTTAGCCAGGTATTTATTGAGCTGAAAGAAAATATTCACCCCGATACTGAAATTCGAGGCATAGAAAAATCCACCTTGTTGTTCCCGGCAACAAGCCACCACCTCATCCCATCTTTCCAGCCAACCGGTTGTCCCGGAAACCACCGGAACGCCGTTATCGAAACACCATTTATAATTTTCAACGGCAACAGCAGGCATCGTAAATTCAATAGCGACGTCAGCCTGCTTCAGTTGTTCATCCGTACAAGCCGCCCGGTTATTCTCGTCTACTATCAATACAATCTCATGTCCGCGTTCTATGGCAATCCGTTCGATCATTTTTCCCATCTTACCATATCCCAACAAAGCTATACGCATATATTTGTTTCTAAAATTTATAAACCCCATGATAAAGCAAAAAGACTTTATAGGGTCAAAGTTAACATTTATTTTTCAAGTAAGTTACAGTTGTCTTATAAAATCTATAAACAGAAAAAGGCTGCTTCACAGCAGCCTTCCCTCAGGATATTCGTTTATCATTACTTCGCAAATTCTTTTGCTTTTGCAACTACAGCTTTGAAAGCTTCCGGATGATTCATAGCCAGGTCGGCCAGAACTTTACGGTTCATGTCTACATCAGCTTTATGAATCAGACCCATAAATTTAGAATAAGACAGGCCTTCCAGACGGACAGCTGCATTAATTCTCTGAATCCACAATGCTCTAAATTCTGATTTCTTTTTACGTCTGTCACGGAACGCATATGTCAAACCTTTTTCATATGTGTTTTTGGCAACCGTCCAAACATTTTTTCTGGCACCAAAGTTTCCTTTGGTTTGTTTTAAAACCTTTTTTCTACGTGCTCTTGCAGCAACGGCATTTTTAGCTCTTGGCATAATTTTCTTTTTTTCGAATGTCAGCGTTCACTCTATGGAGAAACTTACGGCATAACATTCCGGTTAATAAAATAATTTCTTAGTAATTCTTACATAACAAGCATCTTCCGTACAGCTTTCAGGTTATGTCCGTCAACTGTAGTAACATGCGTAAGATTACGTTTCTGTTTTGTTGTTTTCTTCGTCAAAATATGACTTTTGAAAGCATGTTTTCTTTTAATCTTCCCCGTAGCGGTAAGAGTAAATCTCTTCTTCGCGCTACTCACTGTCTTCATCTTTGGCATCTTCTCGTAATTTAATTGTGTTTCAGAAAAATATAACTATCCGGCTTTCACCGCTATCCTGAGCATTATTTCTTCGGAGCCAACACCACGATCATCTTCTTTCCTTCCAGTTTCGGAGCAGCTTCCACTTTTCCGTATTCTTCCAGTTCAGCGATGAAACGTGACAACAAATCGGCCCCCTGGTCTTTAAACAAAATCGAACGTCCCTTAAAGAATACATAGGCCCTCACCTTCGCACCTTCCTGCAAAAATTCCTTCGCATGTTTCAATTTAAAATTGAAATCATGATCATCGGTCTGGGGTCCGAAACGAATCTCCTTAACGACGACCTTCACGCTTTTCGCTTTGATTTCCTTCTGTTTTTTCTTCAGTTGGTACAGGAATTTACTGTAATCAATAATCCGGCACACCGGTGGCTCGGCGTTCGGAGAGATCTCCACCAAATCCATACCGGCAGCTTCTGCCATCGCCAAAGCTTCACGTAAAGGGTATACGCCCGGTTCGATATTTTCCCCGACGACTCTTACTTGAGCAGCCCGGATTGACTCATTAATTCTGTGCTGAGGTTCTTTATTAACCTGATTTCTTGAGCCTCTGAATTCCATTCTTGTTGCTATATTAAATCCTCCTTAAGTTAGTTTATCAATAACTATAAATGGTCTGTAACTGACTATTTACTTCTTCATTTATCTTCGAAATAAAGTCTTCGACAGACATCGTTCCCATATCCCCTTGTCCCTGCCGACGAACAGAAACGGTGTTGTTGTTCATCTCATTTTCTCCGACAATCAATAGATACGGAATTTTTTTCAATTCGTTATCCCGGATTTTACGTCCTATTTTTTCATTCCGGTCATCTAAAACGGTGCGAATATCGGAATTATTTAACAAATCCGAAAGTTTTTGGGCATAATCATTGAATTTTTCGCTGATCGGCATCACAACTACCTGATCCGGCGCTAACCACAAGGGGAATTTTCCTCCGGTATGCTCGATCAATACAGCCACAAAGCGCTCCATACTTCCGAAAGGTGCCCGATGGATCATCACCGGCCGGTGTTTCAGGTTATCAGCTCCGGTATATTCCAGATCAAAACGTTCCGGCAGATTATAATCGACCTGAATGGTACCCAATTGCCATTTCCGTCCAATCGCATCTTTCACCATAAAGTCGAGCTTCGGTCCGTAGAAAGCAGCTTCGCCCAATTCGACAGTCGTCTTCAGGCCTTTTTCTTCAGCCGCTTCGATGATGGCACGTTCCGCTTTTTCCCAGTTCTCATCCGTACCGATATACTTCTCTGTATTCTTCGGATCACGTAAAGATACCTGAGCAGTAAAATCTTTGAAATCCAGCGCCTTAAAGATAGTAAAAATAATATCGATTACTTTTTTAAACTCTTCTTTCAACTGATCGGGCGTACAGAATAAGTGAGCATCGTCCTGCGTAAATCCACGTACCCGGGTCAAACCATGCAACTCTCCGCTCTGCTCGTAACGATACACCGTACCGAATTCAGCAAAACGCAGTGGCAGATCTTTATAAGAACGGGGCTTGAATTTATAAATCTCGCAATGGTGAGGACAGTTCATCGGTTTCAACATAAACTCTTCACCTTCCTGAGGAGTCGTAATCACCTGAAAACTATCTTTTCCGTATTTCTGGTAATGTCCGGAAGTCTTATACAGATTCACATTCCCGATATGTGGGGTAATGACTTGCTGGTAACCGTATTTCTTCTGTACTTTCCGCAAAAATCCCTCCAAACGGTCGCGCAACATAGCTCCTTTCGGCAACCACATCGGTAAACCGGCACCCACAGCTTGGGAAAAAGTAAACAATTCCATTTCTTTACCGATCTTCCGGTGATCCCGTTGCTTCGCCTCTTCCATCAATACCAGCCATTCGTCCAGCATTTTCTGTTTCGGGAAAGTGATACCGTAGATACGGGTCAACATTTTATTATGCTCGTTCCCTCTCCAGTAAGCACCGGCTAAACCGGTCAGTTTTATAGCCTTAATATAAGAAGTATCCGGTAAGTGCGGACCACGGCAAAGATCGGTAAAGGAGCCCTGACGATAATAAGTAATCTTACCGTCTTCCAAATCGTTGATTAACTCCACTTTATAAGTTTCGTTGATACTGTTGAAATGCTCCAGTGCTTCTTGCTTGCTCACATTGATACGGCAATACTCTTCTTTCTGGCGCGCCAATTCAAGCATTTTCTTCTCGATGGTTTCCAGATCTTTGTCGGTCAAAACGACCCCTTCTCCCGGATCGATATCATAGTAAAATCCGTTTTCGATAGCCGGTCCGATACCGAATTTGGTATTCGGGTATAATTGTTGCAGGGCTTCTGCCATCAAGTGGGCCGAAGAATGCCAGAAAGCATGTTTTCCTTCCTGATCATCCCAGGTAAATAATTTAATTTCAGCATCTGCTGTAATAGGACGTGTCAAATCCCAAATTTCCCCATTCACAGATATGGACAACACTTCCTTAGCCAGTTTGGAACTAATTCCCCGGGCAATATCCAAGCCGGTCACACCTGACTCAAATTCTTTTACATTTCCATCCGGAAATTTAATTTTTATCATAGTCGTTTATTTTATTACTACGCTACGTACGCAGCTTATTTTTAATAAGGTGCAAAGATAAGAAAAAAAGTAAAAGGTAAAAAGGTAAAAGTAAAAAGTTAAAGACGATAGGCTTTAGCTTTTAACCTTTTACTTTTTTTCCCCCTTATCGTTGTACAATTTATTGAACAAGATAGCGAGGTTCATATAGATGGTGGTATTTTGCACGACAATATGCGTAGGGACCTTTATGCGGGCAGGAGTAAAATTCCAGATGGCTTTAATTCCCCAGGCGACCATCAAGTCGGCTACATTCTGTGCATGTTCGGCGGGGACGGTAATAATACCGATCACCACTTTCCGTTCGGCAGCCATAGCACGGAATTGATCGATATGAAATATTTCGATATCATTGACTTTTGTACCGATCTTCGTTTTATCCGTATCGAAGGCAGCCTCTATCTGTAACCCGAAAGCAGACAATCCTTTATCTTGCAGCAAAGCACTCCCCAACGAACCGGCTCCGACCAAAAATGCTCCGTCCACCCGGCTAAAACCCAAAAAATCTTCCAGAATCCGCACAAAACTGTCCACCTCGTATCCAACCCGTGTTTTACCCGAAATACCGGTATGGGAAAGATCCTTCGTCACCTGAGTCGAATCGATTTCCATATATTCAGCTATCCGGGTAGAAGACACGTACTTCTCTCCCTGCTTTTGTAAAGTCTTTACAAAAGAAAGATAAGAAGGCATACGTCTCAAGACAGGTATAGGTACATTTATATCAGCTTTCATAAATAATCTATTTATAACCTGCAAAATTAATTTTTTTTTCACAGCAAAGAGAATAAATCCCGGATTTTCAACAAGCAATTTCATTTGTTTAGTACTTTTGCATCTTGTTCTCAGACCTTCACCTAAAAATGAAAAGTCCGGGAATAACATTTGAAATTTTGAAAAAACAAATCATGAATTATCAGGAAACTTTAAATTGGTTGTTTGCCCAGCTCCCGATGTACCAAAGGGAAGGTCAGGCTGCGTACAAAGCAAACCTGGACAACACTTTACAATTGGATGAATATTTCAGACATCCCCATAAAAACTTCAAAACGATTCATGTGGCAGGTACGAACGGCAAAGGATCGGTATCCCACATGCTGGCTTCTATATTACAGCAAGCCGGATATAAAACCGGCCTGTATACTTCCCCTCATTTAAAAGATTTCCGGGAAAGGATTAAAATCAACGGAGAAATGGTCAGTGAACAATATGTCATCGATTTTGTCCGGCATCACGCCGATTTATTCTCCCGGGTAAAACCGTCTTTCTTCGAAATGACGGTAGCTATGGCTTTCAAGTATTTCGCCGATAGCCAGGTGGATATTGCAGTGATCGAAGTCGGACTGGGTGGACGCCTCGATTCCACGAACATTATCACTCCTTTAGCCTCTGTTATTACAAATATTTCCTTCGATCATATGGCACTCCTGGGGAACACCCTCGAAAAAATTGCAAGCGAAAAAGCAGGAATCATAAAACCCGGTATTCCGGTTGTCATCGGTACGCGCGACAAAACCTACGATTTTGTTTTCGAGCAAAAAGCTCAAACCTGTGAAACTCCGATCGAATTTGCAAGTGACAACTGGACGACAACGATTAACATCGACGGAAGTTTCCAGCTGACACGGAAAAACGGTTGGCATTTCGATCATTTAACCAGTGAATTGAAAGGACTCTATCAACGAAAAAATATTCCTACGGTACTGGAGACTATACCCGTTTTACAACAAGCAGGCTTAAAGATCAGCGACCAGCAAGTCCGGCAAGGTATCGAACGGGTAGTGACGAATACCGGTTTATTCGGACGCTGGCAAACCCTTTCCAACCAGCCATTGACCATTTGCGACACGGGTCACAATATCGATGGCCTGACAGAGATCACCCAACAATTAAAACAGTGCCGGTATCGAAAGCTTCATTTTGTCATCGGTATGGTTAGTGACAAAGACATCGACAGCGTATTACATATCCTTCCTCAGGATGCGGTGTATTATTTCTGCAAAGCTTCCATTCCCCGGGCTATGCCGGAGCAACAGCTTGCTCAAAAAGCAAGACAAGCAGGCCTGCAAGGCGAATATTATCCCACTGTCGCAGCAGCTTATGAAGCAGCCCGGCAAGCTGCCTCCTCCGAAGATATGATTTACATCGGTGGCAGTACATTTGTCGTTGCCGAAGTTATCTAACCTCTTCGATAAAGAGCCGATCTTCAAAGTACTTCGGAGCGACTTCTCCGGGCTTGTAAAACCGCTGATGTCGCTCCAAAAATTTTTTGAACAGACCGGCAGCTTTTCAATCCGGATTAGCCGTTTTTTCTGTATGCTGACCGGAGCCTTCGGGCTAGATTCCAAAATCAGTATCAGGAGTTACCGCCCGTCTACCTTAATATTTCTCCTTCCTTAGAAAAGACTGACTTTCCCGCCCATCAACGAGTTCCTAAATAAATCAGATACATACCGGCTAAAACCAAAAGCAGGTCTATAAACTTAGCTTTCAAATTCCTCTCTTTAAACCAGATCGCTCCGGCAATAAATGAAACCACCACCCCACTCCTGCGCACTAAAGAAATAATAGAAATCATCGAGTCTTCGTAGCTTAAAGCATAGAAATAAACAAAATCAGCCAGCACCAACAAAATAGAAATAAAAGGAATAGTATTACGCCATTGAAAAGGAGTAGATTTTTTTCTTCCGGGATACCAAAGTGTAAATAAAATAACCCCCATTATAGCCAATTGGTAAAAATTATACCATACCTGCACATTCATCCGGTCGAGACAAGTCATCAGATATTTATCGTATAACCCACTCACAGAACCGGTTACGACTGCAAGAATCATAAAATAAATCCACTTATTATGCGCAAACCGGATTCCCTCTTTCTTACCTGAACGGGAAAGCAAAAACAAAGAAATTACTGCAGTTAAAACTCCGGCCCATTGCCAAATGTTCAACCGTTCTCCAAAAACAAGTAAAGCTCCCAGTAAAGTCAGAATAGGCTGGGTAGCCTTGATCGGTGAAGCAATCGTAATAGGCAAATGTTTCAAAGAAAAATAAGCGAAAATCCAGGAAGCCAAAACGATCACAGCTTTCAAAAATAACAAAAAATGCCCTTCACTTCCGATAGCCGGTAAGAATAACAACGTATTCCGCATCATGTCAGGAGCCAAGGCAGATAAAAGGACCACCGGTAAAAAAAGAAGACAACAGAAAAAAATATTCAAAAAGAGAACCGGTATAACTGCATTCCTCTCTAAAGAAATTTTTTTCACCACATCGTACAATCCCAACAAAGTAGCAGAAACAAAAGCCAGTAACAACCACATAGTATCGAATATAAACTTGTCGACTATTCAATTTTACAAAGTCGGATATGCTTCCCTCCGACAGTCCATTCTCCGGAAAAAAAGAAAGCGATTTACCGCCTGCCCGAATCGACGCACAATCATTTCCGCCCTGCCCATGCGATACCGAAACCCTACTCCAGCGTCATTTATATATAAACAGGATGTTTACCAGAAATCCGGCGCGAAAATAAAGTAAAATCCCCTTAAATACAAATCTTCCAATCGGATGTATTCTCCGAATCAGAGAAGCGATATAGTAATCAATAGCATTCCGACGGTTATAAAATAATAGTTTTTAATGAATAATACAGAGGGATATCGCCTGGTTAACCATATTATTTGATGAAGTTTTCAAAATTTTTTTTTATTTTATTGATATAGACTATCTTTGTACCCTGTATTCTGGTAAAATAGTCCGGAATCTTTGAAGAATTAGGGTAGTTTGACTAAAAAAGTCTGTAAAACTCAATCTTAGATAATTGTGTCCAAAAAGAAAATTAAAAAAGTTGTGGATGTCGGATTCATCCCTGGTATTTATAATTATTGCGATCGTTGGTGTGAAAAATGCGAACAACAGTTGCGGTGTATGAGCTTTGTAATGGGAAAAAAGATCGAGGAGAAAGGCGGTTTCAATTTTGAACGGGAAGGCCATCGGGAAGATGAAAGTATTTGGGCACGCCTGAAAGAAGTCTTCGAATCTACTTATGAAGTATTACATGAATTGGCTGAAGAACGCGGATTAAATGTCGAGGACATTTATGCTTCGGAAAATATCGACCGGGAGTTTTGGGGTGAGGATTACGAAGGGACTCCAAGAGAGCAAGTTTACCAAAAACTCGAATCTTCGGATCTCCTCCGAATTTGCAGTATTTACGAATATTGGGCCGATAAATGTCTGGAGCAGCTTTACGAAATAATAAATGATAAAGAAAAAAACGAACTTCTGGAAGAGGCTTTAGAAGTCGTCGGCTGGTATCCGGATTTGATTCAAGCCAAAATCCGAAGGGCATTATACGGTTATCACTACCATACGGCCAATAAGTCAAAAACGACAGAAGACTATAATGGATCGGCCAAAGTGGCTCTTATCGGGGTGGAACGTTCGATTGAAAACTGGAAAATAATACAACCTTTGTGTCCGGCTTATCAAAAAGAAATATCCCATCTATTGGTAGTATTGGAACAATTACGCAGCGATGCCGACGAGTATTTTCCTAAAGCCAGGACATTCGTACGCCCCGGGTTCGACAATTGATAGCCGGTCCGAAAGGCCTTCAAAGAAAATCAAGAATAAAAAATGAACGGTGCCAACAGTTAAAAACTGTATATGCACCGTCCAACTATAAAAGAATTCTTTACTTATCGGACTATTCTATCGGATCAGAATAAACTTTCCACCAACTGATCGTCTGCGTAATTCGGTAAAGTCACTTTCAGATTCGGATTCGCCTCCATAGCCCGTTTGATCGCAAATACGGCACCTTCGTTCCGAGCCCAGCTCCGGCGGGAAATACCGTTATTCACATCCCAGAACAGCATATTTTTCAAGCGTCTGTCAGCATCGGCAGAGCCATCCAGCAACATACCGAAACCTCCGTTGATCACTTCTCCCCAGCCGACACCACCACCATTATGCAAAGACACCCAGGTAGCCCCTCTGAAAGAATCACCGATCACATTCTGTACGGCCATATCCGCCGTAAACTTCGATCCGTCGTAAATATTCGAAGTCTCCCGGTAAGGTGAATCTGTTCCGGACACATCGTGGTGATCACGTCCCAGCACAACAGGAGCAGAGATCTCTCCCCATTCGATCGCCTTGTTAAAAGCTTCTGCAATCTTTATTCTTCCTTCAGCATCTGCGTAAAGGATGCGAGCCTGTGAACCTACCACCAAATGGTTTTCGGCAGCAGCTTTGATCCAGCGTATATTGTCATGCATCTGTTGCTGAATTTCTTTCGGAGACTGAGCAGCCAGCTCTTCCAGTACTTTAGCAGCCAACTCATCGGTCTTCGCCAAATCCTTCGGATCACCGCTGGTACATACCCAACGGAAAGGACCGAAACCGTAATCGAAACACATCGGTCCCATAATATCCTGCACATAAGAAGGATACTTGAAATCGCCGTTCGGCTTCAGGATATCGGCACCGGCACGGGAAGACTCCAATAAAAATGCATTCCCGTAATCGAAGAAATAAGTTCCGAACCGTTCGACACATTTATTGATAGCAGCCACATGGCGACGCAAGGACTCCTGTACTTTCTCTTTAAATAATTCCGGTTGTTCGGCCATCATTTGTTTGCTCTCTTCGAAAGAAAGACCGACAGGATAATATCCTCCTGCCCAGGGATTATGCAAAGAAGTCTGGTCGGATCCCAGCTCCACCACGATATCTTCCTCAGCCAGCCGTTCCCACAAATCGACGACATTCCCTTGGTAAGCAATGGAAACGACCTGTTTCTCAGCTTTCGCCTGCCGCACCCGTTTCATCAGCACATCCAGATCATCGATCACCTCATCTACCCATCCCTGTGAATAACGGGTATGGGTAGCTTTCGGATTGATTTCGGCAGTGATACTTACACAACCGGCAATATTTCCTGCTTTAGGCTGAGCTCCCGACATACCTCCCAAACCTGCGGTAACGAACAACTTCCCCGCCAGACCTTCACCATGTTTGGAAATCTTACGACCGGCATTTAAAACCGTAATGGTAGTACCATGAACGATTCCTTGCGGCCCGATATACATATACGATCCGGCAGTCATTTGTCCGTATTGGGATACACCAAGAGCATTAAACCTTTCCCAATCGTCCTGTTTCGAATAATTCGGAATGACCATACCATTGGTGACCACAACCCGGGGAGCATCTTTATGCGAAGGAAACAATCCCAGCGGATGACCGGAATACATCACCAGAGTTTGTTCGTCGGTCATTTCTGACAAATATTTCATAGCCAGACGATATTGTGCCCAGTTTTGGAATACCGCACCGTTTCCTCCGTAAGTAATCAACTCATGGGGATGTTGTGCAACAGCCTTATCCAGATTATTGTTGATCATCAGCATAATAGCAGCCGCTTGCAAACATTTATGAGGATAATCGTATATATTATGAGCGTACATTTCATAATCCGGCCGAAACCGATACATATAAATCCGGCCATATTTTTCTAATTCTTCTGCAAATTCACGGGCCAAAACAGCATGATGCCGCGGTTCGAAATAGCGTAAGGCGTTCCGGATAGCGAGTTTTTTTTCCTCTTTCGTCAGGATATCCTTCCGTTTCGGTGCATGGTTTACCTCCGGATCATAAGGTTTCGGTGCAGGCAATTCCGCGGGAATACCTTCCCGGATAGATTGTTGGAATTCTTGTAATGTCATCTCATTATATATTTAATATTTATTACTTTTCGACCCGCTAATTTAATAATTTCAAACGATTACGCCCAAAAATATCACAATTAATCACACACCTTTCCTTTAAAATATAGTCACCGAGCGGGGTTTGATCACAAATCCAAACCGTAAGTAACGCCTGAACTGATTGTAGGCGATCATACTTTCGCCATATCCATTACAAAATTGCATAAATAAATACTGGTTATCTTCTCTGAACAATCGATAGGCAACCTCCAAACGCCAATTCGCATTCCAATTCCACCCACCCCGTTTTATCATTAAGGCCGAACAGGACAAACGTCCGTTATCACTGGCATAAGTCGCTGCCAAATGTCCGATTCCGGCATATCTGGTCAGGTGTCTGTTTTCTTTAGCTACCTGCATAGCTATCCAAACCTTGGCCTGAAAAGTATAATTTTTATTCATCAGATAAATACCGGTAAAAGTCAACCGGTTCCAACTCCTCGACCAAATACTGTCGCGCCCGTTCGATTCATGCTCGAACTGCACCATCCCGATACCTTTAATCCTTCCCTCCCCGATAAAATTACGTCCGAACCCTAAAGAAGGGTTATAATTATTGTCCGCAAAAGGGGCCGATTTCCGGTAAATATCCCAAAAAGACTTCTGGCTATACGTCAGGAATAAATAAATCCGATAAGGCAATAACTTACGGTAAAGCCGGTGGCGTAAGCTAATCTGAAATTTAGCATCCGAATTGTATTTCGAAATTTTTCCACCGGTGAAACTCGTTCCGGTCACCACATAATTATCTTTATATATAGTGAAAGCCGGTATATTTCCTAAAGCCTGCATCAGACTATCTTCCGATTGTCCCGAAAAGTCCGGCTCTTCATTTTGTGACCAGGCATCCAAGCCCCAAATACCTAACATCAAACTCAAAACAACAATTTTAAAAGTCATGCTTCTTCTCATTAAAAACCATTTCGTTATCAAGATTTTACGCCAACCACAAAAGAAAGGTTATCCGACTATTTCCAACCTTTCGGCAGAAAAAAACGTATTTCAGGTATTACAAACAACTTAAAACAGTATCATCATGGATTTTACAGACGAAACTATTCCGATGCCCCGGATCGGCGATCAGGCTCCGGTATTCGATGCAGTCACTACTCAAGGAAAAATTCATTTTCCTCTGGACTTTAACGGCAAATGGATTATTCTTTTCAGTCATCCTTCCGATTTCACTCCGGTATGTACCTCCGAATTCGTTACTTTCGGAGCTATGACGGAAGAATTCAAAGCGCTGAATTGTCAACTGATAGGACTTTCTGTCGACGGTTTATACAGTCATATTGCCTGGTTGCGGACCATCCGGGAAAAGATCGAGTACAAAGGAAAGAAAAATGTTGAGGTTCAATTTCCGTTAATTGCCGATGTGACCATGGAAGTAGCCCATTTATACGGCATGATCCAACCCCGGGAAAGCTCGACCAACGCTGTCCGTGCCGTATTTTACATCGATCCGCAAGGAATCATCCGGGCCATTATCTATTATCCGCTGGCTCTGGGACGAAATTTCGACGAACTGAAACGGGTACTTATCGGCTTGCAAACCATCGATAAATATGGAGTAGCCCTACCGGCCGACTGGTGTCCTGGAGACGAAGTGATCGCTCCTACCCCGGGCTCGTTCAATGCGGCAAACGAACGAATGGACAAACCTGCCAGTGGTACCCGATGCTACGATTGGTTTTTCTGTCTGAAAAAACTCCCCGAAAAATAAGGGAAAGGTGAGGATTAATAGCTACCTTTGTCCCTATAAATCGAATCTTATGAAAGTAGCTATTCCGACAAGAAATAATGTCGTCGACGATCATTTCGGACATTGTGAGTATTATACGATTTTTACAATCAGTGAAGACAAACTGATTGTCTGTACAGAAATTCAGGCTTCTCCGGAAGGATGTGGATGCAAATCCAATATAGCCTCGGTATTAGAAGAAAAAGGTGTTGAATTGATGCTCGCGGGCAATATGGGCGAAGGAGCCAAACATACGCTCGAAGACCACCATATCCGGGTGATACGGGGATGTTCGGGCAGTGTCGAAGCAGTAGTCAATGCCTGGTTACAAGGCGCACTCACCGATTCCGGAGAAGCCTGTCAACACCACGATTGTCCGGACCATCACGATTCTGGCCCGTTGACTTTCAAAGTGTTGAAATAATGCCGCTATTTCCCATTTTAATTTTATAACACAGCTATGAATATAAGGATAGGTGATATCGTACGTTTCATTTCAGAAAAAATGGAAGGTAAAGTAACCGGCATCATAGACAATACAACCGTCAATATCTTTGTCGACGACTATGGGTTCGAAATACCGGCTTCAACAAGTGACCTGGTCGTCATCCACTCTGATTTCACTCCTTCTAAACCGGATAGTAGTTCCGTAACTCAGGTACAAAAAGGGGTAACGATGGAATCGGGCGATACGTTGTATTTCGCTATTGTCCCCGATAATTTCAACAATTTACCGGATTCCCGCTATGAACTATTTTTGGTTAACGATACACAGCAAACTTGTCTCTATTCGATCGCTTTTCGCCATGGGGAAAAATATAGCGGTATCAGTGCCGGTAATTGTAATCCGGACAGCACTTGTCCGATAGGAACATACTCGTTAAAAGATATCGATGCCGGTATAAAAGCCGTTCATATCCAGGCTATCTTTTTCAAGAAAGGTTCCACGACACCCAGAACTCCGATCGAAGCAGAAGTAAAAATCAATACCGTCAATCTTTGTAAATCCGGTATTTATAAACATACCCGCTGGTTTGATTCGATTTGCATCATCCGTGCTTTGGATAAAGAACATCTGCCTGCCACCGAAGAAATCGATGAGAAACAACTCACTCAGGCCATACGCGAGAAAAAGGACACAACACCGGCCCCGACTCCCCGGCCACAAAAACAGATTGTCGGTAACATCGTCGAGATAGATTTACATTGCCATGAATTACTCGAAACAACGGCCGGAATGAATAATAAAGACATCCTGGAATATCAATTGGAAATTTTCCGGAAAACCATGGAAGAATACAAACTACGGAAAGGCCAAAAAATAATCTTTATTCATGGAAAAGGAGACGGTATCTTACGGCAGCGCATTTTATGGGAACTCCAGACAAAATACAAACGCCACCATCATCAGGATGCTTCTTTCAAACAATATGGATACGGAGCGACAATGGTTACGATAAAATAAAACAGCCGTCTCACGACGGCTGTTTTATTTTTATTTACTTTCCAACTCACCGATATACCGTTCGGCATCGATAGCAGCGCGGCAACCAGAACCTGCAGCGGCAATCCCCTGACGATAAACCGGATCCATGATATCTCCGGCAGCGAACACACCCGGCACATTGGTACGGGTCGAAGCTCCTTCGGTAATAATATAACCTTGTTCATCTACCTTTACATACTTACTGAATACTTCGGAATTCGGATGATGACCGATAGCCAGGAAGAATCCGTCGATCTTAATGTCCTTTTCACATTCTTCCGGTTCTCCTTTCCGGTACAACAGACGTGCACCTTCGAGTCCCATATCCGACCCGTAAAGTTCCAGCGTATTGTGTTCGAAAAGCACTTCGATGTTTTCAGTATTGAATACCCGTTGCTGCATAGCTTTAGAAGCTCTCAGATAGTTTTTGCGGACAATCAGATATACTTTCCGGCACAGACCTGCCAGATAAGTTGCCTCCTCGCAAGCAGTATCACCACCACCGACGACAGCCACATCTTTACCCCGGTAAAAGAATCCGTCGCAAGTAGCACAGGCACTCACTCCCAGACCTCTGAATTTCTCTTCGGTAGGAAGCCCCAGGTATTTAGCCGAAGCACCCGTAGCGATGATCACTGCATCAGCTTCGATTTGCTTGCAATCGTCGATCGTCAGTTTATGAGGATGCCCGGAAAAATCGACGGCAGTAACGATACCGAAACGGATATCCGTCCCGAAACGTTCTGCCTGTTTACGCATATCTTCCATCATAACAGGACCCGTCACTCCTTCCGGATAACCGGGAAAATTCTCGACTTCGGTAGTTGTCGTCAACTGTCCACCCATCTGTAAGCCTGTATATAATACCGGTTTCAAATTCGCACGGGCTGCATAAATAGCTGCAGTATAGCCGGCAGGGCCTGAACCGATGATCACACATCTTATTCTTTCAATTGCATTTTCTTCTGCCATAATCTTTATGATTTACATTATTATTTAGATTCAAACTAAGCGTTACAAAACTATTAATTTAAAATATGGATTACAATATTTTCCTGTCTGGCAAGCGGTTAAAAAAAAGTTAAACACTATTTTACATTATAAAGCAGAACAATATTCCAATATTGTAACACACCCTATTTCAGTAACTCTCCTCTTTTAGCCTCCAAACAGATAGCAAAACCCTATAATCGGACCTATTTTCCAACGCCCCCGCTCTTTCTGCTTCCAGCAAACACTCCCACAATTTATTGAAAACTAAACAATAAACTACTTTTACCAAACAATTATCAAAACAGATAAAAATCCGGTAATATTTTCTTATATTTGTGTATATTCAATTTTGCAAAAATAGTACAATTCTGCAATAAAAACAAGCAAATCTTGAATTATTTTCAATATATATCAAAAAAAGATTCGTATGGAAAAACTTTCGCCGGAACAACAAGAAAGGTTGCAGGAATATTTAGAAACCAGAAAGATTTCTAAATACCGGATCGCACACGATCTGAACCTCTCCGCCTCGACTATATCCAATTATCTGACAGGCAAGACGAAACCCGATGGAATCAAGTGGGAATTATTTCGTAACTATTTGGGAATTTCCGAAGAATGGATACGGACAGGACAAAATATGGTCAGCACACCCCATGATGAAACTTCCCCTAAAAAGACTCCGGCCCCAAACAGTGTGGAAGCAGCTGTAGAGGAAATCCGGCTGATGTTCCAAACCAGAGACGACCAGTATATGAACCTTCACAAAGATTTGGAAAAACTATTCAGAATGCAACAAGAATTACTGACTACCCTTTCCGCACTACTCCCCAAACTGAAAAAATAATACAAAGACATAGATAAACTTCACCCCTCTGGCGAGTAAGAAATTCTCTTCAGAGGGGTGTCTATCATTAAGATACTTTCAGATAGGAAGCCAGCAGCCGCGCTTCTTCGCCATAATAACACATAACAGGAGTCACCGCCTCATAGGAATAAGGGATATACTCTGAAATCTGTACTGCGGCAAATTTTTGATCGTCAGCAATCATTGCCTCCACTTTCACACCGGTATCTTTTTCCCGTTTCATTTTTTTCAGATCTTCAAACCGCTTCATTTCCATACAATCCTGTAGATTGTCACTTTCATGCACATCGAAATACATGGTCATCGTTTTCAGTTTACTTTTGGTCGGTTTGAACATATAGCAACTACGATCGACCAACAATTTAATGACTCCACTTAGAAACAACAAAGCCGAAGCGGTAAACAGAAATGTCGGCATAGAAGAATTCGGATCTTCAAAACTCATACCACCGATGGCACATGCCACCGAAATAATTAACACAATAGTCGCTACACCGGAAATCCGGGTTTGTTTTACTACTTCTTTATTAGTAACATTTTCTATATCTTCCTGAAGTTTTTTGAACTTTCCCATAATTTTCTCATTTTTAAATTGTTTTATTCATCGGTCCGTTTCCTGTCGATCCACGCACACAACAATACCGATCCTCTGGTCAATCAAACGAACCAACGATTAAATGATCAGTGAACCGACAGTATATAAACAAAGCAATTAAATAATGATTTTACGCAGGGAAAAGATATAATAGCCGGCATATTTTTGCCTGGCCGCATATTCCTGCGAGAAAAAGAAAGTTGTTTTTAAATGATTTTTCAGCAACATTTCCCGCTCTTCAAGCTGATACTCCATAAATTTGTCGAAAGTAAAACCACCCGGCCGATACCGTCTGGCAATATTAGAAGTAAAGCTAAGGGTAGGCTGTACCGAAAGGTTCGTAAAATGATTCGCTTCCATCAAGGCACTGATCACCTCGTCTAACTTTTGAACCACCTTGTCATCAGAGCCAGTCATCTTTTCTGCAACCAAATTCTCCGGGCCAAAATAATTCACCATTGTGTTCCAACTCCACACAACTGTAAACAAAAACAATAGACATATAACAAACCGTTTCATCAACCCGAATTTTGTGCAAATATACGCATTTCTTCAACAGGATGATTGCCCTGAGACAAAAATTACAAAAAAAATGGATAAACACTTCCGGAACAATAAACGTACAAGCAAGGGTAAACGCTAAAATTTTCAACATGTTAACAGCAATGATCGTGATGTTCGTCATCGGATATATTTTCATCGCGCTCGAACATCAGACCGGTATTAATAAAACGGCAATAGCTCTTCTGTTGGGGATCCTCTTATGGGTCATGTATATCTTTTCCGGTCCGCAAATCATCGTAGGGGCGGATCCGGCCGCTTTTCAAAATTTCATACACCAGCATCCGGCCTATGAGCATCTCTCCCCGCTTGCCCAGGTACGTGAATATATTCTTAATTGGGAAATTATCGATCATTTAGGCAATATCTCCGAAATCCTATTCTATCTGATCGGCGCTTTAACTATTGTAGAGACGATCGATGTTCACCAGGGTTTCGACGGAATCACCCGGTCTGTAAAAACAAAAAACAAAAAGAAGCTGTTATGGCTCGTAGCTTTTATCACCTTTTTTATGTCGTCCGTACTGGATAACATGACCTCGGCTATCGTCATGATGATGCTGATTCAAAAGCTATTGTCGGAACAACGCGAACGCTGGATTTTCGGCAGTATCATCATTATTGCAGCCAATGCCGGGGGAGCCTGGACCCCGATCGGGGATGTCACCACAATCATGCTCTGGATCAACGATAACATTACTTCAGGTAACATCATGAAAGGCCTGTTTCTCCCCAGTGTTATCTCGCTGGCAATTCCGGTATGGCTGGTCTCTTACTCATTGAAAAGCAACAGCATAACCACCCCCTCCCCAACTTCCGGCGTTTCTTCCCTTTACCTCGGTAAACAGGAGCAAACAAGTATCCTGATCATCGGTATCCTTTGTCTGTTAGCGGTTCCCATCTTTAAATCACTGACCGACCTGCCCCCTTTTGCCGGCATACTGTTTACCTTAGGTTTTTTGTGGTTTTACACCGATTGCCTGTATAACCGGAAGAAAACAGATTTGACCGGTCTGAAATACCGGATTCCCGATGTCCTGACCAAAGTAGATTTCTCTACTATTTTATTTTTCTTCGGTATCCTGATGGCGGTCGCAGCCCTGGAAGCTATAGGCCTATTACACCAGTTGTCCGATTTACTGAATTCGGGTATTCATAATGTCTATATCATTACAGGTATTATCGGATTTCTTTCTTCTGTCATCGACAATGTACCTTTAGTAGCGGCTGCCATGGGCATGTATCCGCTCACAGCGCCGGCCACAGCGGGAGGTATTTCCGAAACTGCCTATTTGTTGAATTTTGTCAGTGACGGGAATTTCTGGAAACTTTTAGCTTATTGTGCCGGAACAGGTGGAAGTATTCTGATCATCGGCTCTGCCGCCGGAGTAGTAGTGATGGGACTCGAGAAAATCAGTTTCACCTGGTATATGCGGCATATCAGCTGGATTGCCATAACCGGATTTCTGGCCGGAATAGGCATCTATTATTTACAAAACCTGATTAATTCGTATCTTTGCCGGCAAATGATAAGATCATGCAGCTAACCGCCGGGCTAAAACAATTCATACGCGCACATCTGACTGACAATACCGACAAACTACTGTTGGCCGCTTCCCGCTTTCCCGGTATCGATATCCGTTTTGCCATCGATCAAATTATCGCCCGGCGTCAGATTCAACATAAGCTTCCTTTCTGGTATGAGCAGGATGAATTGATCTATCCTTCCCGCTTGTCCACCGAACAGTGTTCATCGGAACAAACCGCCCTGTATAAACAGCAACTTCTTAGAGGAAATACGGTTTGCGACCTGACCGGAGGACTCGGGATCGATACTTTTTACTTCGCCCAAAAAGCCGGGAACGTTATTTACGTCGAACGTTTTCCGGAATATTGTACCGCAGCACAGCATAATTTCAAGGTGTTGAATACCTCCAATATTCATATTATCCATTCGGATGCATGTGATATTATTCAAACCCTGCAAGCCGATACTTTCTATCTGGATCCTGCACGCCGGGGCAATGGTAATAAGCGACTGTTCGCTCTGACCGATTGTGAACCCGACATTCTCCAGCTCAAACCCTTGCTTTTAGAACGGGCCCGACGGGTAATCGTCAAAATATCCCCGATGGCCGATCCCGAAGAGACCCTGCGGCTCTTACCGGAAACCCGTGAAATCCATATTCTGGCGGTAAGGAATGAATGCAAAGAACTGTTATTCATCCTTGAAGGCACTACCCCCTCTGTACAACCGGTAAAAATATATGCAGTAAATCTAGGTGGTACGACCGCCGAGCCACCTTTTATCTTTACTCCCGACGAAGAGAAAGAAGCTCCGTTGCAAGTGTGTCAAACCTTGCAAAACTATCTTTACGAACCCCATGCTGCCCTCTTAAAAAGCGGAGCATTCAAATTAATCGCTACCCGTTTGAATTTATTCAAATTACACCGGCACAGTCATTTATACACCTCCGAATCTTTATGTCAGGATTTTCCAGGCCGTATCTTCACTATCGAAGAGACCTATGAATTTTCCGGTAAGTTATTGAAACAGCTTTACCGCCAAATTCCCAAAGCCAATCTGACCACCCGTAATTTTCCCCTGACAGTGGCCGAACTCCGCAAACGCAGTAACATAAAAGAAGGGGGTGACATTTATTTATTCGCCACCACCCTCTATTCAGGTCAGCGAGTACTGATCCGGACACATAAAACCCATTAAACACTTAAAGCTTTTTCCTTTTCCTGCTTTTGTTCCGAAGTTTCCCGTTCCTTATCTTTCACCTCATTTCCTTTCCGTTTTTCGGCAGATTTTTCTGTTTCCAGTTGTTTTTCTTCTTTCTGCCCTTCTGTACCGTTTTTACCATACCAGATGTGATCGGCTACTTTCCCCCATTTTTCTGCAGTTCCGACACATTTACCTGTCAATACATCCACATCTTCAGGTTTCAGCATATCCGTAGAATAAGCTTCCGAAACACGCACAACTTCTTTCAGACTATGGGGATTATCCAGCAACGGACAGGGACGCAAATGATTTTTATTAAAAGGCTGGCGTTGTTGATAAGCCTTAAACAAGGGAGAACGAAGTGCTTCCAGCAAAGAAACCTGCTTTATATTGACTGTCGAATAATGAATGAAAGCACAAGGTTCGACATCCCCATTGGCATTGATATGGAAATAATAACGTCCTCCGGCGATACATCCCCTGACATACTCCCCGTCATTCCAGAAATCCATAGCAAAGATCGGCTTTGTCTTACGGAACATACGTACTTGCTCGTACATGAATTTCCGCTGTTCGGAAGTCACCATCAATTCGGGTACAGCATCGTTACCGACCGGCATATAAGTGAAATACCAAACAAAAGCAGCCCCTTGGTCGATCATAAAATCAAGATATTCAGACGACCCGACGACATCGACGTTTTTACGATGATAACAAGTCGACATACCGAATAACAAGCGTTTGCGTTTCAATATCTCCATTGCTTTCATCACTGCCTTGAAAGTACCTTTTCCACGCCGCATATCCGTTTCTTCTCCATATCCTTCGACACTGATAGCCGGTGCAAAATTTCCAACCCTCAGCATATCGTCGGCAAAAGCCTCATCGATCAGGGTTCCGTTGGTAAACGCCAGAAAATAACAATCGGTATGTTTTTCACAAAGTTTGATGATATCTTTTTTCCGGACTAAAGGTTCCCCACCCGAAAAAATAAACATATAAATCCCCAAAGCTTTGGCTTCGGTAATAATACGGTCCAGGGTTTCCAGGTCCATTGACATCTGATGCCCGTATTCGGCCGCCCAACACCCCGTACACTTCAGGTTACAGGCAGAGGTCGGATCCATCAAAATCGTCCAGGGTACATGCACCCCATATTTTTTACTGGTCTCTTTTACAGCACTATTACCGATGATCGCTGCATTACATATCAGGGATTCGAATAGTTTTTTCCTGACATGCGGATCCCATTCCGTATAAGCCTTTTTTACCAGACGCGTCCAATTGTTCCCGGGATCCTGTAAACATTTCTCTAATTCATCCCAGGAGGATCCGTAAGTCCCGTCAAGGTCTATTTTCCGGATTATCTTTAAAGCTTTAGCCGCATTTACCTCAGGATCTCTTTCTACATACTTCAATAGCTGTTTTATGGCAAAAGCCTGCATCTGATTTTTAAATGTTCTCATCGTGAGTCTGTTTAGTTTATTTCCCTTAATAACGACAAACCATCGAATAAGTTTCGGCATGCCTCCTTTTAGTTTCGATACATTTTTCCGAAATGATTTAACTTTTTAGGTCCGCCTGCGTTACAATTCCATAAACAGACCATGCAAAATTACTTTCTAATTAAGCCATAAAACCATGAAGATCAAAACAGGCCAGGGAAATATGACATTGCAAAAATTGATAGCTATTTATTCTATATCCATGGTAACCTCTTTACCAGGCCTCGCTATCTCACCTATTCTGGGTAAATTGGAGTCGATATTCAGTTCGACAAGTGAATTACAACTGCAAATGCTGGAATCGCTACCCTCGTTTATCATCGTTCCTTTCATCCTCCTGGCAGGACGTATGTCCCTTTATTTCAATACAAAAAAATTATTGATTACCGGTCTGGCGATATTTTCCGCCTGTAGTATCGCCTATCCTTTCGCCGATCGGATGTGGGCATTGCTGCTGATCAGTGGCCTGCTCGGCATAGGAGCCGGACTGGTAATTCCTTTTTCAACAGGCCTGGTCGCCGATTATTTTTCGGGTTCTTACCGGACAAAACAATTGGGCTATGTGTCTGCGATCACTAACCTCACGCTGGTTATCGCCACTTTACTGGCCGGTTTTCTGGCCGGTATCAGCTGGCATTTATCCTTTGTCGTATATTGTATCTCAGGTATTTCCCTGTTTTTCGCATTCTATCTGGACGAAAAACCACCTTTCTATTCCGCTTCGGCCCAAGAGGCAACTCCGGTTCAACAGCCGGCGACACATCATCATAAAAAATACAACTGGTTGATCAAACTCATGCTTTTCTACTATGTGGCTACTTTTCTGGCACTGACCATACCGCTCAATCTCTCCCTTTATATGCATAATCTGAAATTGGGGAATTACGACATTTCCGGCACGTTGATATCCGTATTCTTTTTGTCTATGACTTTACCGGGTTTGCTGATCAACCGCATCATCGCTCTACTGAAAGCCTATACCAATTTTATAGCCATCGTTTTACTGACCGTAGGATTAATCTTCTTTGTCTTCAAAGCAGGTATGTTCTTACTGACCCTCGGAGTCATTCTGACCGGCTTTGGCTATGGAATCATGCAACCGATCATTTACGATAAAACAGCTTCCCACGTAAAACCTTCGGAAGCCACTTTCGTCCTGTCCCTGGTGATGGTGATGAATTATATCGCAATCATCACTTATCCGTTTATCCTACAGGGAATCGAAAGTCTGTTTTCAACGGATTCGGCCTATTTCCCTTTTATCCTCAGCACGATCATCGCCTGTTGTTTCAGTATTTTTGCCTTTTTCCGTCATCATTCGGAGACCCTCAATTGATGGACAGGATAAAAGACCGCATTTTCAGGCAAGGTACGTACAACTTTCCCAGAGGTCGTCTCCCGGAAAAAAGGACTGACTACAAACGCTTTGGGCAACTCGAAACGTCCCAGCAAAGGCCGGATTTTTTGCAGCAATAGTTGCAAAGACACGAAGTCCCAGTGTGCCCCTTCCAAGGCCAGCAGGACACTTTCGCCCAACACTTCATCCGGCCGGGAAGTAATAAAAAAACGTCCCGGGATACTACGGACCAATTTTTGTTCGATTAATTCAGGAAACAATTTGATCCCTCCTGAATTAATCACATAGTCGAACCTTCCCAGCCACTCGAACCGTTTGTTTCCATGCAATCTGACCATATCGTTCGTCACAAAACGGCGGGCTTGTAAATGGGGGGCATCGATGATCAGACATCCCCGCTCATCCTGTTCGAACCCGACCTCCCCCAAAGCAAAATAAGCCGGATCACTATTCAACTTTTTCAAGGCGATATGAGACACCGTCTCGGTCATTCCATATGTAGCGTAACATTGTGTCGGAATTTTTTTCAACCGTTCTTCCAATGCCACGGATACCGGAGCCCCTCCGATAATCAGATGACGAATATACCCGAAACGTTGCTTTTCCGATTCCGATTTCATAGATTCCTCCACCTGCATCGGCACCATAGCAGCCAGGTCGATCCTCCTGTCCACATATTCCTCCTGTCCCGTTATTCGTAAAGGATGAGAGGAAACTTTCACAGTCAACAACTCGGCACCTGCTTCCAGAGCCCTGACGACCATCATCTTTCCCGCAATATACGAAACCGAAAGACACAGCAATAAAACCGATTCCCGGTCGATAGCAAAAAAAGCATTTGTCATACGGGCAGAAGCCCGCATATCCGCTTTGGACAACTGTATCTCTTTAGGAGCACCTGTCGAACCGGAAGTATGCCCCGGTACATAAGAACGATCGTCGAACCACTCTTCTAAAAAAAGGAACAATTCTTCATCTGCCTGTTCACGAAGTTGTTCCAGGCAAGTATACACCCTTCCATTTAACCGTACTTCCATCATATACTCAGCTAATAGACGACAAATCCCACATTCTCTGTGGACGATAATATAATCTTTCCCCGGTCAGCTGCAAAGGTGAAGGGATATTGTTGGTATAGAGCAGCCCTGTTCCTAATCCCTGAGGCATCGGATTCTGTAATCCATACGTCCATTGTGCCAATGCACTCAATCCGATATTCGACTCCAGGGCAGAAGTCACCCACCATCCGATACCTCTTACTTCAGCCAGCCGGATCCACTCTTCCGTTCCGCTAAAACCACCGGCCAAAGCCGGTTTCAAAATAATGTACCGGGGCCGGATCGCTTCCAGCAATTCACGTTTCTGCCCGGCATCGTTTACTCCGATCAATTCTTCATCGAGCGCTATAGGCACCGGTGTCCGGGCACAAAGCCGGGCCATCTCCCGCCATTGCCCCTGACGGATAGGTTGTTCGATAGAATGCAAATCGTATTTTGCCAAAGCATCCAAGCGTTCCAGAGCTGTCTCAGGAGCGAAAGCGCCGTTCGCATCCACCCTCAGTTCCACGTCTTCCCTACCGAAACGGCGACGGATAAATTTCAATAAGTCGAGCTCCGACTGAAAATCAATGGCTCCGATTTTCACTTTTATACAATGAAATCCGGCATCTAATTTAGCCCGGATTCGTTGCAACATCGTTTCCCGGTCTCCCATCCAGATGAGTCCGTTGATTTCGATCCCTGCTTCGCCGGCAGAAAAAGCAGAAGGAAAATAAATCCGCTTTCCTCCTTGCCGCAAATCGGCGAATGCCATCTCCACACCAAAACGGATCGAACTCCATTCCTGAAGAGAGGCTATCTCTATTTCAGCGATACGATTACAAACCTCTCTCAGCTTTTCTTCATAATCCGGCCGGTCTTCAGCACTTAATCCCCGGAAGAGAGCACACTCGCCAAGCCCGAAGCAGGTCTCCGCGCCTTCCTCCCAAATCCGGATAAAATAAGTATCCTTATCCAACAGAATCCCCCGGGACGTCCCGGAAGGTTCTTTGAAATGAAGCCGATATTTCTGAAAAGATGCTTTCAACATGATACCGATAACCTGATCGAATAAAGAATTCAAGGAAATTTGGGAAATTGATCGAAATCCGGATCCCGTTTCTCTAAAAAGGCATTCTTCCCTTCCTGGGCTTCAGCCATCAAATAATACATCAAAGTCGCGTCTCCGGCAAATTCCATCAGTCCGTGTTGCCCATCCAATTCGGCATTCAAAGCCCGTTTTATCATTCGGATAGCCATAGGACTACGTTTCATAATGGTTTTACACCAATCCACCGTCTCGTCTTCCAATTGTTCGAAGGGAACCACTTTATTGACCATTCCCATTTCTTCGGCTTCTTTGGCTGTATATTGCCGACAAAGAAACCAGATTTCACGTGCTTTTTTCTGTCCGACACAACGAGCCAGATACGAAGAACCAAATCCTCCGTCGAAACTCCCTACTTTCGGTCCGGTTTGTCCGAAACGGGCATTCTCGGAAGCGATAGTCAGATCACAGATTACATGCAACACATGCCCGCCTCCGATAGCATAACCGTTGACCATAGCGATCACAGGTTTGGGAAGTGAACGGATTGCCTTGTGCAAATCGAGTACATTCAGACGGGGCACCCCGTTCTCATCTATATATCCTCCTACACCCTTCACATGCTGATCTCCCCCGGAACAAAAAGCTTTATCTCCGGCACCTGTCAACACGACAACCCCGATATCGTTGCGTTCCCGGCAAATCGTCATCGCATCCAGCATCTCTTTATTCGTTTGAGGACGAAAAGCATTATACACCCGGGGACGGTTGATCGTAATCTTTGCAATTCCTTCGAAGAAATCGAATTTGATATCTTCGTATTCTTTTATGGTTTGCCACTTTCTCATAAACTGTTTTATTTAATATATTATCATTCTCCTTGTAAACTCCGGAAGTAACTTTTCAACACCTCTGCATTCTTCAAACGTGGGGTTTCGACCTCCAGGATCACGGGCCATTCGGTTTCATTGAAGAACTCAGGTAAAACACCGGCCAGTTCAACCTCATCGCTTGCTTTGAAATAACGGAAATGATGAAGTTGTGCAAATCCGCAGACATCTACCTCCGTCCCGGTTTCGAAACATTCTTCCAACTCTTCCAGTTCCGAAGGACCGGATATGAATCTGAAAATACCACCCCCGCCATTTTTCATCACAATAATCTTCAAACGAGAGGATATATATTTATTCCACAATGCGTTGGAATCGTACAGAAAACTCATATCCCCGGTGATCAGCGTTGTTATTCCTTCCCTCATCAAGGCAGCCCCCACTGCTGTCGAAGTCGAGCCGTCTATCCCACTTGTCCCCCGGTTTCCGTCTACCCGCTTCACCTGAAAATAGTCGAACAGTTGTCCGTAACGCACAGGAGTACTGTTAGCCAGCTGCAAGGCAGATCCTTCCGGCAATGCCGGCAAAATAAGCGAAAAAGCCTTCCAATCCGACCACTCTACCCGACCGGCAAATTCCTCATGACGTACTGCCGCCGATTCTTTCTTTTCTTTCCAACGCAAAGCATAATCAGATGCCCTACCTTTGGCCACCGCTACCAATTGCGGAAAAAAACATTCTGCTTCCAATTGGATCTGAGTCGTCAGTACCTGCATGGTATCGGCCGGATGCTCGGTACGATCGATACTCCAATGCCAACGAGGCCGGAATTTCCGCAGATAAGCTTTCACATGCCTGGAAATCAACGGTCCCCCGAAAGTAATCAACAACTCCGGACGATATTCCTCCCGCTCTGCCTCTTTTACCGTTGCCAATACCCGGTCGATCGTTCCGATATGCCGCTCAGAAGTCACATTGGCCAGCGTTTCTGTCAATACCACTACATTCGGATAACCCGCCAACCGATGAAGCGCTTCTCTCAACCGGAAATCAGGCCGATGAAATCCGGCCAGAATCATCACCTTCGGACAATGATCGAAGATATCCACCAGACGTTGCATCACCCCGGCCGACAGACTCGGGGCCGGATCGATACATTCGATCGTCCTTACTTCCCGCTCCGGGTAATCCCTCAGCCCATAGAGCGATTCCCGCAAGGGTATATTCAGATGTACAGGTCCCTGCCGGCCTTTCAAAGCGGTATTCAAAGCATCGTTGACCAGACGATTGGCATACCAGTGTTCGTCTGCATGGAACAGTTCGGCCGGTAACTGATAAGAAGCCTTTACAATATTCCGGAAAACCGCTTGCTGCCGGATTGTCTGGCTATCGTCCTGATCGATCCATTCCACCGGACGGTCGGCCGTGATCACGATCAAGGGTAAACGTTGGTAATATGCTTCCGCTATCGCCGGTGCATAATTCAAAGGAGCAGTCCCCGACGTGCATACCAAAGCCACCGGAACACCCGATTGTTGCGCCATACCCAGAGCCATAAAAGCGGCACTCCGTTCGTCGAGCACGACAAAGTGCCTGATTTGTTTCTCACGGGCAAATGCAACCAACAAAGGAGCATTTCTGGAGCCCGGCGATAATACCACCTGACGGATTCCTTTTTCTTTCAGAACCTCTATCAATATCTTTATTCCTTCTTTATCTGTAGTTAAGTATTCCATATTCCGACGACAAAATTTATTTATCGCTATACTGTACGATATCCAACAAGGTCCTCGATTTCAATTCAGTTTCTTCCCATTCTTTCCGGGGATCGGACAAGGCCGTAATCCCCCCTCCGATATGTAATCTGATTCTATCGGGCCACAACTCCATACTACGTAAATTCACAAACCAATCCCAACATCCGTCACCCGATACCGGCCCCACATACCCGGCATAATACCGCCGGTTACGTCCTTCTATCCGCCTGATCATCGGAAGAGCCGATCCAGCAGGTACCCCTCCCACCGCAGGAGTCGGATGCAAAGCACGACGTACCCGGTCGGTCAGCCCGGGAGTCAGTTTTCCCACATGCCGAAAAACGGTACACAAATGTTCAACCTGTCCGGCTTGTTTTGAAAAGGGGCCCTCCTGTCGCCATTTTTCTCCACATACCGTCTCTAACAGCTCTGCCATATATTCCGTTACGATAGCCTGTTCCTCGATCTCCTTCTGCCCCCAAGCTCCTGATGTTCCTACCCTTCGGGTACCCGCCAGAGCCATAGTCTCGGTTCCAGCCGCCGACTGCCTCAAGAAAATCTCCGGTGTCGCTCCCAACCAACAGGTTTTACCAGGAACAAAAACCAAAAACACAAAAGCTTCCGGATAACGATCAGCCAAAGCAGTATACCAGACAGCCGCTTTTTCATAAGCCCGTTCCTGTAAAGTAATTGTTCTGGACAAAACCATCTTGCGTACCTGACCTTGTTTTAAGGCCGCTACCATCGCCGCCACCTGACTTTCATATTCTTCCCAGGAAATATCCGGTTCCTGCCCGGGTTTAATATCGGTTAGCCCCATAGTCCCGCTTAAGCCGGTCCGGATTTCAATATCCGTCGTTACCTCCCTAAAGGTTATATCTCCCCGGATAAACCAGGCAGGTACTTCTTCAGATTCGGCAAAAGGAACCAGAATAAATCCCTTTCCCTGTTCTCCAACCTGACGGAAAGGGGCAACTTCACCGTCCAGCTGAGCGCCGAAAACAGATTCTCGTTCTCCCGGTAAACGATAGGAATAAAAAGGGGTTCCCTGCTTCAAACAAAGCGTTTGTGCTTCTGCAACTGTCATTTTTATCACTGTTTAGTAGATATCCTGCAAAAGTATCCAAAATTATACAATTAAATATCGGTTTAATTTGTTTTCTTCTTATCCCACTTCAAGGAAAAAGGATTTCCTCCGTCAAAGTTAAATAATGTAAGGATTTAAACATTCATTTTATCAAACTCGTACCTAGGACAGCAAAAGCGATAACAAATTCAAAAAATATAAAACACTTAATTTCAAGCTTATATTTATTAATTAAATTTATTCAAACTATGGCAACAAATTCCAAAAAAACAGGAACGGCGGCAAAAATCGGCGTAATGACCCTGGCTATCATGAACGTTGCAGCAGTAGTGAGTCTTCGTGGTCTGCCGGCAGAAGCCGAATATGGCCTGAGTTCGGCTTTCTATTATCTGTTCGCTGCAATCGTATTTTTAATCCCGACTTCGTTGGTAGCGGCCGAACTAGCGGCCATGTTCTCCAACAAAGAAGGTGGGGTATTTCGTTGGGTCGGTGAAGCTTACGGAAAAAGATACGGCTTCCTGGCTATTTTCCTGCAATGGATCGAAAGTACCATCTGGTATCCGACCGTATTGACCTTCGGTGCTGTATCCATTGCCTATATTGGCATGAATAATGTACATGATGCAGCACTGGCTTCCAACAAAGTCTTTACCTTGGTCACTGTATTGGTCATCTACTGGTTAGCCACTTTTATTTCACTGAAAGGATTGGGCTGGGTAAGTAAAATCTCAAAAATCGGCGCAACGGTAGGAACTATTATTCCGGCCGGTTTACTGATTCTTTTCGGTATTATCTATTTAGCAACCGGAGGGCATAACAACATGGATATGAGTCAGGGATTCTTCCCGGACCTGTCTAATTTCAATAACCTGGTATTAGCTTCCAGTATATTCCTGTTTTATGCCGGTATGGAAATGTCCGGTATTCACGTTATGGATGTAAAAGAACCCGCCAGTAAGAACTATCCTAAAGCCATCTTTATCGGTGCCATCATTATCGTAGTCATTTTTATTCTAGGTACTTTTGCCCTGGGATTGATTATTCCGGCTAAAGAAATCAACTTAACCCAAAGTTTATTGGTCGGTTTTGACAATTATTTGGCTTATCTTCATATTCATTGGGCTTCGCCAATCATCGCCATCGCCTTGATGTTCGGTGTATTAGCCGGAGTTCTAACCTGGGTTGCCGGTCCGTCAAAAGGTATTTTTGCCGTCGGTAAAGCCGGTTATCTGCCTCCTTTTTTCCAAAAAACGAATAAAATCGGAGTACAGAAAAACATCCTGATCATTCAGGGGTGCATCGTTACTTTATTGGCCTTATTATTTGTTGTCATGCCTTCTGTCCAATCTTTCTATCAGATGCTTTCACAGTTGACCGTATTGCTATACCTGATTATGTACATGCTGATGTTTACAGCAGCCATCACTTTACGGTATAAAATGTCCAAAGCCGATCGTCCTTTCGCTATCGGACGGAAAGGAAACGGCCTGATCTGGATAGTGGCAGGCATCGGTTTCCTGGGTGCCCTGCTGGCATTCGTATTAAGCTTTATCCCACCTTCTCAGATTGCAACCGGAAGTAATACCGTATGGTTTACCGTACTGATCCTGGGGTGCATTATCTTTGTAGCCATACCACTGATTATTTATTCTTTGCGTAAGCCGTCCTGGAAAGATCCGAATACGGAAATCCAACCTTTTCATTGGGAAGTTGCTCCGGTTACTGCTACTACAACAAACCCAGCCACAGTAACCCCCACTCCGGTAACAACCCCGGCCGGCACTCCTCAGACTAATACATCGACCGGGCAAACAACAATTCCCCCAACGCTGGGAGCAAAAGAGAACCCGACTTCACAAAAATAATCCCTTTTTCTGTTCCGGCTTATTTTCAATAAATCCGGAACAGAAAAAATTAAATTTTGAATCATGAAAAAGACCATAAAAATAACCGACCTCGAAGCCATTGTCAAACAAGCTCATGAGAAAGTAAAAAATCTGAAAGGCGGAAAGAATGCCGACTATATCCCTTTCCTGGCTAAAATCGATCCTAACCTTTTCGGTATCGCTGTCTGTCTACCCACGGGAGAAGTCATCGAAGCCGGAGATACAACCTATGTTTTCGGTATCGAATCTATTTCTAAAGTCCATACAGCTGTATTGATACTCAAACAATATGGAGCCGAAGCCGTATTGAAAAAGATAGGCGCCGATGCAACCGGGCTTCCTTTCAACTCCATCATGGCAATCTTACTGGAAAAGGATCATCCGAGTACCCCCTTGGTCAATGCCGGCGCTATCAGTGCCGATAGTATGGTTAAGCCCATCGGTGATCCCAATTCGAAATGGGCTGCTATTGCCGACAATATGGCCGATCTATGCGGTAGCGAATTAATATTACAAGACGAACTTTACAAATCGGAATCCGCCACAAATTTCAACAATCGTTCTATCGCCTGGTTATTGAAAAATTACAACCGGATTTACGACGATCCGGACATGTCGCTGGATCTCTATACCCGACATTGCTCTATGGGAGTAACGACCAAACAGTTAGCGATAGCAGGTTGTACGATAGCTAACAAAGGTAAAAATCCGGTAACCGGTAAACAGGTATTCGATGAATCCCTGATGCCCCATATCATTTCCCTGATCACTGCTGTCGGTTTCTACGAACACACCGGCGACTGGATCTACACCAGCGGTATCCCTGCCAAAACCGGAGTCGGTGGCGGCGTGATGGGTTGTCTGCCCGGCGTATTCGGTATTGCAGCCTTTGCACCTCCATTAGACGATGCCGGAAACTCGGTGAAAGCACAAGCTGCCATCAAATACATCGCCCGGGAACTCGGAGTCAATGTCTTCAGTGGCGACACTGTAGAAATTATAAAATAACTCATAAAGTCGTTTCCCCTGCGAGCGCTTCGTTTACGTCCCCGATGCGTCCCACCGAAAGTCCCGTAAATTAAGTACCCGCAGGGGACACCGACTTTACAAACTTTATGAACTTTACAAATTTTATAAACCCATAGACCATGGTACAGAACGATAAACCTATCGTAAAATTCCTGAACATTATGGTATTGCTCAGTAGCATACTGGTTCTGGTAATTATTTCTATCGAATTATTATCTGCAACAACGATTTTATCCGAACGCTTTATTCTGAATACCCATTTAATGGTCTGTACGATTTTCCTGGCAGATTTCTTTGTCCGCTGGTATTTTAGTCAGGAAGGATGGCATTTTCTGGGTCATCATATCTTTTTATTATTGATTTCTATCCCCTATCTGAATATCGTATATATTTCTTCCGCCCATCTTTCCCATGCCACCTGGGTTTTACTGCGTTTAATTCCTATCGCCCGGGGTATCTACGGTATATCGATCATCGTCAGCTGGATGACCCGCAGTAAAGTAACCAATCTGTTCGTCACCTATCTGTCCATCGTCTTTGTTATCATTTATTTTTGCAGCATCATGTTCTACTTCGTCGAGCATGGCCCAAACCCCATGGTCAAAGACTACTGGGATGCCTTCAACTGGTCATTGATGAACGTCACTACCGTCGGTTCCAACATCTTCGGCGTCACAAAATTAGGCCAATCGCTGGCTGTTATCTTAGCCGCCTCTGGCATGGTATTTTTTCCGATTTTTACTGCATTCGTAGTGGACAACTTCCAAAAAAAGCGGAAAGAAGCGGAAACACCGACACACAATTGATTCTAAAGACCTGAAACAGTATTTCTGTATCGTTTTTAGTTACAACAGTCAGACTTGACTTTTAAAACCTTTATAACCGTTAAAACCGCCGTTACTATTTAAAAAGTACGCTTATGAGTGCAAATATGTATATAACTACCTAATATAATAACCGGGCAGCTTTTCTGCCCGGTTACATTTTCCGGCCCAAATACCGGCAATAGTAGGATGCCCAAAAACCTCCCCTGATTATTGGGGAATGGTCTGGGTCTTACATTTAAAATCGATGTATCTGCCGGAGGCTCCAGCAATATTCATAATACCTTTCCGGCCGTCTTCCGTTATAAAACCTATATTATCACCTTTTTTTACCTGAATTTTCGTTACTGTATTTGTAAAATCTATGGCTAGAATCTCTTTATCTTTCACCTTTGTAAAATTTATATCCTCCAGTTTTACCATACGGGTTCTCCGCATCTCCGTCAGTACATAATCCGTAATTCCCTGCCCTTTCAGTCTTTCAACGACCTCCGGATCTGTGGGTGAATAGATAAAATATTCCCTGGCGCCGTCAGAAATAGAATAAAAATCAATATAAGGAATATTCCTCTTATAATAAGTAGCTAAGTTGGGATTTACACCATAAAGAGCATCTTTTTCCGAAGAGTAAAAAGCATAATTCTTGGAAGTATAGGTATTGGCAAAAAAGAGCCCTTTCTTACTTTCTTTATAATTAGCAACCAGCATCGAAGAGGTTATAGTCTGGAATTTCCCATTGACAGCAGTCACCGTAAAATCCAGGCTGATTGATTCTCCGGGCAGAGGAGGAACAACGATGGGATATTCTATAATTGCAGTTTTCACCGGACGGCTTAAATATCCATTTGAATCCACTGTAACAGAGTCCACTAATACAATTGTCGGTAAAGCCGGAGCAGAATCCAGTTCATGACTAACATTCGAAATAACAACCCGTTCAAGTCCACTCATACTCTGCGCCATCAATTTATATACATACACATCCTTGGGATTTGCATAAGGTTCTTCTATGGCTTCCAGCATAATCAGACGCAGATTATCTTTTTCTTCAAAACGATCATCGATACTGTTACACCTCCAGCAACAACATCCTAATAATAGAATCAATATATATTTAAATCTCATAACAAGCAATCTAAAATCATTAAACATTCATTACTCCCGTATAAACACCGGATTAGGCTCCATCAGGGTATTGTAACTTACCTCATCGTCCGGAATCTGCCAGGCTAACTGTTTATCATCTGAATAAACAGGATTCAGTTCCGATATCAATCTTTTACCTGAAGATAAACGCATCCGGACAGCAGCAAACCATTCAGCCCCATTTTCCAGTCCCATTTCCCGGACGATTTCATAAAATATGGTTCTGACCAAATCATCCCTGTCCGAAAAATCTTCCGCTTTTAAAAGCACATTGCCCGAACGCCGACGCAAATCATTCAAAGGAGCCAACACATCTGCAACCGACGCCCCATTATGTTCCAACGCCTCAGCCTGAAACAGTTTCATCTGAGCCAAACGCATATAAAACATCGGACAATTTCCGTCCGTACGCCATAATTTCTTTAAAATCAACGTCTTATTTGTCGAATTAAACTGTTCATACAGTACCGAATCAAAAGTCAAAGCATAACGGATGTCATTGGTTGAGTTGAAAATATCGAAAAACTGGTCGTTGGGCTTGTATTTTCCACACATTAACTTCTTTATACTGGCGACATTCATATCCACGTCGGCCAACTTTTTAGCAGAAAGGAAACGGGAAAACATGATTTCAGTAGATTTATAACCGTTTTTAAAAACATCCTCAAAGCTCTCTTCCAACTTAAATTCATAATTAGAAAGTACTTCATTTGCCAATTCCGGCACTTTCGCGTAATCTTCATCTGTTCCCCTCAGTAATAAAACTTCCACTTTGAACCCCTTTGCCAATCCTCTGGAAGCAGAAAAAACATCTTTATACACAGGCCCGTAATCAATAGCATAATCCAGATCCTCCAGAATCAGATTATAGGCCTCCCGGACTCCGGAACGTTCCATATTATTATTGCTCAGCGTCCCAGGCACACGACGCATCAATGGCCCGTATTTACTATCCAAGTCCCAGAAAAATGCACGGCAAGATAATTCTTAAAATACAACTTATTGAAAATAAAGAAGTTACCTTGTTGGTAAAACTAAATAGGTAACGATTTGGAAACGAGCGAACTACTTGGCTCCGCTGTTTTCTGCCTAACAAAGAACGCTTGTTATTCTGTTTGCAAAGATAATACTTTGCTTGCGAATAACAAGCGTTTTTAATGAGATATTCTTCTTTCTGCACTTTTATAATGCGATTTGTGATTGGACTATAATCCACGTCTTCGCTTCTTCTTTCTGTTGGCTTGGTTTCTAAGTTTGCGCTGCCATGCTGTTTCAGCATAGTCATTGCCTTGTGTGGATGGTGTAATCAAATCGCCTAACCCTTCCACAACTTCATCGGCTGCACTAACAATGGTGTCTGCCACCGCACCAATGGGATTCTGCGCTCGTGGAGTGTCATTGTCTCGTGAAATTGAGGAACGGCTTGGAGGTACGAGTTGATAACCAGTATCAGGTTGTTCTTTCCTTTCGGTTCTTCCCAATACCGTGTTGTATCTGAACTCATAGCGAGAGGAGAGATAAGTTTCTATCTCACCGTTTTTGGAGGAAGTCTTCCTTTGCTTGGGCATATTGTTTCCTCCCTCCGATTTACCTTTATCTGCATTCTTTTTCATTATATGCTTGGTTTGGTTTCCAAGAGTGAAGTTATGAAGAGAACAGGAAAGTTCCAAGCATTCAGGGAGTGCTTGCATAATGTTGCGCCCGTCTGCTATAAAGTTCACATGTTTTTTATGGAGGTGGGAAAAGAAAAAAGATGATTTAAGCCAAAACAGAGGATAAAACGACAAGAAAAGGCAAAAACAATAGTGTACCCCTTGCGCATGTTTGCAATATTCTGCACCGATATTGCAAACGATAGAATCTGTGCAGAGATGTGGTAGCGTTTGGCTACATTGAAAGTGCCACAAGCTGCCACTTGAACAACATCGATAGAATTGTATCGGCACGACGTATCTTTACACTAAACGAATGGTGAAAGAAGAAAATATGGCAAAAAGTGTAAATGCCAGTCGATGAAATGCGTTGCCTTTTCCTTCAAGTTCCCTGTATTTCCCTGCTCTTCCCTGTTGCTTTGAGGTATGGAAAACACATCCTACTTTTGCAGGCAGAAATGTGCGATGAAGCGCAAAACAAAAAGAAATTACAAACAAAACAATAATAAGGAAATGGGATATTTTATCATTACGGATTCAAATTGGGCAAAGCTGAGGAACGAAATACTCAACCTTGCCGAGACCTGCCACAAGGCATTCGGGGAACGAAGCAGGCACACCGATTGGCTGCACAACGGTGATGTGTGCAGGCTGCTTAATATCAGCAAGCGCACCTTGCAGCACTACCGTGATACGGGTGTGTTGCCCTTTGCCCAAATCGGGCATAAGTGCTACTACAAGCGTGAGGACGTGGAACAGTTGCTCCAAACAAAAACGGAGAAAGCTGAAACGGGAAAAACTAAAATCAACAAATAGACACGAAGATTATGGAACAGGTAAGAGATTTGAATATAGAGGCTGACGATATGCAGGTGGTGCTGTCAGCTATCAGCGGAGTAAGCAAGAGAATTAAGGAAGTGGCACAGACACACAAGCCGCTATTTGGCGGTGAGCATTTTCTTACAGGTAAGGAAGTATGCGAGAAGCTGTATATCAGCCCACGCACCTTGCAGGACTATCGGGACAAGAGGATTATTCCCTACACACAGTTTGCAGGGAAAATACTTTATAAGGCTTCGGACTTAGAATGGTTGTTGGAAGAGAAATATAAAGTATAGGCAGGAGAATACTCTCTTTATCTTATTGGAATTGCCTCCACCATATATTTTATACAAAATACATGGTAGAGGCCTTTTGCTTTCATATTTTTGCTATGTATGAAACGTAGAAAACTATACGAAAATTTGCAGATAAACACCAACCTTCCAAGAAATCGTGAGAAAAATTCCATAGATGGGACATACGGACACATACATGTCAAAACGAACAGCCATGAATATGCCCAAAGGTCAATTAGTGTGCATTTTACGGCAGTTTAATTATTAAATTTTCGACTTTCATTGAAATTCCGGGCAAATTTCTTGCAATCTAAAGAAAAAAGACTATTTTTGCAAAAACAACAATAAAATATGCTTATGAAAGTAGTACTGTTCTTACCCCATATATCACCTCCAACATATTGAATAGAGTTCGAGTATGTAACGGAGGGTAAAGCGAAGCCTAAAAATCCATGCTTCAAACTATGCTTTTTGATTCCAATAGAGAAACTATCCCTACAAGGGTGAGTTTATATTGGATAGCCAAGTTGACAATATTATATCCAGACCATACTGGTAAACAGGAGTGGTAGCCGAAAAGCTAATAGTAACGAGTAGGCATATTTATATAGTCCTTATGAAAGATTTAATTAAAAAGAGTTTTTTAGAGGAGTCTGAAGTTCTCTTAAAATCAGAAATGGTAACATTGACAGGTGGCGATAACTTATCCGACAAAACTGCAGATCATCCTGTAGTTTTCTTTCTGAAAATAAATGCACCCAACTGCAATTTTCACTTGATTCTCTAATTCCAGAAACATTAAATCGAATGTTAGGAATAAATAACAAATATATTGAAAATGTAAAACAGACTCTACAACTTTTAGACAAATATGATATAAGAGTTGCAATACATTCAATTTTAACACAAAGGAATTCTACAAAAGAGGACTTTATATCAATATTTCACTTTATAAAAAGTCTGTCCAACATTCTTTATTGGAAGCCTGATATAGGCGGAGAATCTATATATGTAAATTCCGCCATTCAAGGGACAATTGCTCCCACAAAGGAGGCTCAAGCATCTATATCTGCATTGTGTAAAAAATTACAGAATAAGGCTAACTTTCCAATCTTATCTTCAGGTCTTGATAAAGAAGATACAAACTCTTCCACTAAGACTTGGGCTAAGTTTAATGAAAGAAGTGTTTGCTCTGGTAATTATCTCCAATTATTTGTTCTGCCAGATGGAAATGTTACTATTTGTGAAGAATTATACTGGCATCCTAAATTTATTGTGGGTAATATTTTAGAACAATCACTTAATGATATTTGGAATTCAGAAGCAGCTTTGAATCTTTATTATCTCAAACAATCTAATATATCAGATGAAAGTCCATGTAAGACCTGTAAAGACTATGAAGCTTGTAGAATTCCTAAACAAGTATGTTATAGAGATATTGTAAGAAAATATGGCACAAAACATTGGGATTATCCTGACGTAAATTGTCCAAAGTCCCTATGAAAAAGTATTTATACATTCTTTCTTTTTGTTTTTTGCAATGTGTACTAACGGGCTTTGCACAGAACAAACCTACCTCAATGTCAGACACAATAAATCTTTCTGAAGTAACTGTATTAGCAGAAAGACCATTTGTTCAATATAAAGCTGACAGAATGATAGTTAGTGTAGAACATAGTAAATTGTTAAAGGCACGTTCTCTTTCTAATATTTTGAATTTGATTCCGGGTGTAAATTATGATGGAGAAGGTGGTATTACCATTATGGGCAATGGTATCAAAATATATGAAAATGGAAAATTGGTAAGGTTAAGTGGGGCGCAGCTCAAAAGATATTTATCATCCTTGCGCGGTAATGATATAAAGAATTTGGAGTTGCTGCCTCAGGCAACAGCCGGGTATGATGCAGAAGGAGGCACGGGTGTTCTTGTTATTAACCGTCAGAAGAAACATGAGTACGGACTATCAGGTTATGTGGGCAGTGAATACGAACGGAAAAGCAAGAATCTATTTTCGGAATTTGCAGGGGTAACCTATTCGTGGGGGAACGTTGCTCTTTATGCTAATATGGCGTTAGGGCAGTCGGCAAGTCATAGTAAGATATCCGAAAGCGACTATGGACAAAACATTACAATCAACAGTATATCTGAAACTACAGATAAAAGTCTTTATTATATGCCTAAGTTGGGCATCGACTTTTATATATCTCCGAAGCATTATTTAGGTGTAGAATGGTCGGGCAACTATGCAAAGGATTATGCCAATGCCTGTTGGGTTCATTCTACCGTTACCGATAATAGTCCTAATCAAACAAATATTCTAAGTTATGCTCCATACTCTTTAAGACCTAATACCAATAATGTTACTTTAAATTATGAATGGAAAACAGATACACTGGGCAGTAAGCTGAACCTTCTTGCTGATTATGTAGGAGAAAGAGAACATGATTTGTACGAGTATGAGAATAAATACACCTTAGGTATAGGTGGGGATAGTATTATATCTAAATCGCAACCCTCATTCGAACACATCAACATATATAGTGCACAGGTAGATTTTACAAAGTTCTTCAACCGCCATCAGTTTACGCTTGGTGTCAAGTATGTCAATGCCGGTATCAATTATGATAATAAGCTATATCTCGGAAACACGACATTAGGAGGAGTGTTATCGGAAGATGTTGACCAACGGGATAATTTCAGTTATGATGAGCAACGATATGCGATATATGGAATGTACAGGTACTCCTCACGACCTTGGGATTTTCAAGTGGGACTACGTGACGAATATACAGAATGGAATACCCAACAAAGAGTTAGAACCCAATTACATAACAACCAAAAAGGCAATAATTTCTTCCCGTCTTTCTTTGTGAGAAAAAACATGGGACAAGGGAATGCCCTGTCGCTTAGTTATACGCAATCGATAAACCGTCCGTCGTATCAGATGGTAAATCCATTTGTTTTTCATCTGTCCGAAACATCTTATAAGGAAGGTAATCCTAATCTGAAAGGCGAATTGCTGTACAATGCAGGATTACAATTCGTTTTGAAGTCAAGATATGTTTTCTCGTTATCTGCATTTTTTATTGATAGGAAAATCAATGAGGTATACGAACAGATGAACGAACAACAAACGCGCTACACATTAAGAAATGATGGCAATTTAAAGAAATTAGCTTTATACATGGAATTTCCTTTCACGTGTGGTATATGGAATAGCAGAAGTAATGTCGAACTAAGTGAGAACTTTTATCGGAACAGTACCAAACGTGTTAATGACTTTGGGCTTGTCCTGTCAAGTTTTAATCGTTTCAGGTTGTCCAAGCAACTTACTGCAATGGCTAATTTACGCTATATCAGGCATTATAAACAACTTTATCTTATTCAGAAATCAGATTACTTTGGAGTAGATATAGAGGGGGATTATAGTTGTTTGAAAGACAAGCTGAATATCAATTTTGGTGTAAAAGACTTGCTGAATAGCAGAGGAAAGAATCAACAAATATTCAAGAACGGTGACTTTGAGCACCGTACAGACTTTGATTTCATTTCCCGAAAATTCTTTGTCAGCGTAACATTTAGTTTTTCTGCCGGGTCAAAACATGCAATCCAGCATGATAAGATACACTCTAATGAAGAAGAAAAAGAAAGAATGTAATGAATCACTTCCCTTTTATTAAGCAACATGATGCGATGGAGTGTGGAGTTGCATGCCTTGCGATGGTATGTAATTTTTTTAGAATCGAATATTCAATAGAATATCTTTCTAGAATTTGCTTTGCAACCACAGAAGGAGTCTCATTACTTGGTATTAATGAAACAGCTTTACAACTTGGATTACGAACTATCAGCGGAAGAATCAGTATTAATAAACTTTGGGAGGCTCATTACCCTTGTATTCTTCATTGGAATCAAAATCATTTTGTAGTTCTGTATAAGGTTAAGAAAGGCAAGACCTTCTACATTGCTGACCCCGCAAAGGGACTTGTTAAATACAATCTCGAGGAATTTAAGAAGCACTGGATTAGCACCCACTCGGGCGGTGAGGAAAAGGGTATCGCTATGTTCTTAGAACCTACTCCTGCATTTTATGAAAAGCAGACAGACGAACAGCCAACAGAGGAACGCTCGTTTAAGTTCCTCTTTGGTTACATTAAGCAATATCGTAAGTATTTCGGGCAGATTGTTTTAGGCTTGCTCGTTGGCAGCTTGCTGCAACTCATTCTGCCTTTCCTCACACAATCAATCGTAGATGTGGGCATTAAAAACCAGAACATCGGCTTTATTTGGCTGATACTCTTGGGACAGCTGATGCTTACCATTAGTCGAACTGCCATAGATTTTATCCGCCGTTGGCTCTTACTACATATCTCTTTGCGTATCAACATTTCATTGGTAAGCGACTTTTTCATCAAGCTCTTAAAGCTGCCAATGTCGTTCTTCGACACCAAGCTGATGGGCGACCTTATGCAGCGTATGGGCGACCACAACCGTGTAAACTCGTTTCTGACACAACAAACGCTCAGTATTGTGTTCTCGCTTTTCACCTTTGTAGTATTCAGTATCGTGCTGCTGTCCTATAATTGGCTTGTCTTTGCCATCTTCATGCTTGGCAGTCTGCTTTATGGCGGTTGGCTTGCACTATTTCTTAGGCGCAGAAAGGTACTCGACTACGAACTCTTTGAGCAGCAAGCCATCAACAATAATAAGACTTACGAATTTATTACCTCCATGCAGGAGATAAAACTGCAAGACTGTGAGCAGCGCAGACGCTGGGAATGGGAGGACGTGCAGGCTGATTTATTCAACGTACAGATGAAATCGCTAAAGCTCCAACAAACGCAGGAGGCAGGCAGCATCTTCATCAACGAACTAAAGAACATTGTTATCACCGTGGTGGCAGCAACTGCTGTTATTCACGGACAACTCACGCTGGGTATGATGCTTGCCGTGCAGTACATCATAGGGCAGCTTAACTCGCCCGTGGAACAGCTGATGAGTTTCTTCTACTCCGTACAAGATGTAAAGATAAGCCTTGAACGTATCAACGAAATCCACCGTATGGACGATGAGAACGGAAAGCAAGGATTGGAGACCTCTGTGAAAGAAGAGGATAAGGGTATAGACATGGAAAACATAAACTTTAAATACGACCCACATGCACTGAAAACTATTATAGATGATGTTAGCCTCACTATCCCCAAAGGCAAAGTAACAGCCATTGTCGGAGCGTCGGGTAGCGGAAAAACCACCCTCATCAAACTTATGCTGGGCTATTATCCCGTATTGGGAGGTCAAATAACTATTGGTGGAACAGATGTAAACACACTTAATAAAAAGTGGTGGCGCAGACAATGTGGCGTGGTGATGCAGGACGGCGTGATATTCTCTGAATCGATAGCTCGCAATATAGCCGTAGACGATAAGGAGATAGACAAACAGCGATTGCAGACGGCTGCAGAGATTGCTTGTATTCACAATTATGTAATGGGATTGCCCTTAAAATACAACACAAAGATTGGTCGTGATGGCGTGGGTTTGAGTCAGGGACAGAAACAGCGTATCCTAATAGCAAGAGCCGTATATAAGAACCCTGATTATATTTTCCTTGACGAAGCTACCAACTCGCTCGATGCCAATAACGAGCGTATGATAGTAGAACATCTGGATGAGTTCTACAAAGGCAAGACGGTGGTTATCGTGGCACACCGATTAAGCACGGTGAAGAATGCCGACCAGATAGTGGTATTGGATAAAGGCAAAGTAGTGGAAACAGGCAACCACGAAGCACTCACGGCAAAGCGGGGTGCATACTATAACCTCGTAAAGAATCAATTGGAACTGGGCAACTAATAATAGAGAAACACTATGGCAGACAGCAAGATTGAACTTCGCAGCGAAAAGGTAAGGCATATCATTGGCGAGATACCGTCAAGGATTGTCCGTTATGGTATCACAATCATCACCTTTGTGATATTAGGACTGCTGGTGGGCGCATATTTTATACCTTATCCCGAGACCATCAGTGCAAAGGTGCAGATAACAAATGCCCATCAAGGCACAATAGACTTTCCTTATAAATACGTGAATACGATAGCAAGAGGAATGACAGCGAACATTGAAGTTGAGGGTTACGATGCAGAAACATACGGAGTTGCAAATGGTGTAATAACAGCCACATCGCATACACCCCGACAAACGGCAGAAGGCAGCGTATTCACGGCACAGGTAAGGATAACGTCTTGCAAGTATAAACTCGTCAGCGGAATGACAGGCACAGCATCTGTACTTGTAAGCAATGAAAGCGTACTTCAAAGGATTGTCCAAAGAATAACAAATATCATATAATTTCCTTTTTAACCGTAATAAAGCGGTGAAAGAAGAAAGGCAAATGTAGTTACTGCGTAGTACCATTGTTTCGAGTACTTTACTACACGTTAATCCTTTTTCTTTCAACGCTTTATCCTTTATTGTAGTTATGTAGTAAGATATAATCAGTGAAAGAAAAAGGAAAGATAAGATATAATCATTAGTTATTCGTGTTGCCGAGCAGAAATATCGGCGTTATCATGGATGCTGGTTGCTTCAATCTCTGACAGACATACCCTCTGAATAAATGCGCTTCCATGCTGTCCAACAGAAAGGACAGGGCGATGATGGCAGAAAGCTGATAGAGCGGTGCATAACCTTTGAATAATTTTAGCATTGATGTCAAAATCTATCCCCCGATTCTCTATAGCTGCAAAATTTACATTTGCAGAAGGCAGGCCGATCCCCGGAGACAAGGTATACCGATAGAGCAGATCTTTTGTCTTTTTCTTATAGAATTCTAATGTCCCTGAAATACGGTTATTCTTAAAAAATCCATAATCCAAACCCAATTCATAAGAAACAGTTCCTTCCCATTTCAGGTTATTATTACCCATCGATCCTGGGACAATA
Source organism: Odoribacter splanchnicus DSM 20712 (assembly GCF_000190535.1). Taxonomy (GTDB): domain Bacteria; phylum Bacteroidota; class Bacteroidia; order Bacteroidales; family Marinifilaceae; genus Odoribacter; species Odoribacter splanchnicus. The sequence continues at coordinate 441,364 of NC_015160.1, read as the reverse complement.
GCAGGCTGATCCAGGTATTCCGTAGCATCATACAATGTTCTCCAGCCATATTCATCCACATATCCCATTCCTACCTTTCCAACGCTGGCACGCAATTTTAAAAAGTTAATCACTTTATTATGCCGGAGAAATTTTTCTTCTGTCAAATTATAAGCTACAGCCAATGAAGGAAAATAACTCCAACGATTGTCAGGAGAGAAACGAGACGAACCGTCTGCACGCCAGGATACCGTCAATAAATAACGATCATTAAAACTATAATTAGCACGGGCAACGTAAGGTAACAAGAGAGCACCCTTGTCATATCCCATCTGATCTTTATAAGTAACTCCCTGCCAAATTGAAGTCTGAGTTTTATCATCAGGAAAATCAGCAAAGGTCATAGAGGCATAAGAATTTTTGGAATCTGTCAAAGTTCCCACCATTGTAATATCAAAATTGTGTTTCTTTATACGTTTCCCATACATAATCTGTCCCATCAATTCCTGATTTTCAGACAGACGTTCTGTATTCGTCAACTGACCTTTCTGTCCTTTGTATCCACCACTCCCATATAAAGTCATACTCGGATAAAAATCCCGCCCTTTACTTTGTTTATAGTTATAGGAATATTGTAATCTAAGACTCAGTCCTCCGAACGGTCTGGACACTAAATAAGAGGTAATATTAGCCCCCAGATCCTGGTTCACATTATCTCTTTCCTTGGCTTCAATCATTGGATTAGATTCAAACCGTTCTTCTCCCTGATACATATATTTATGAACATAATAACTTCCATCTTCGTTGTAACAGGGTAAATCGGGCCGGGCTTCTGCAGCAACGTTAAAATTTTCCGTCTGTCCGCGTTTACTAAGATCCCCTCTGAAAGTCACTCCCATTTTCAACCATTTATTGAGATCGGTATCGAGGTTCAAATTCAGGTTATGACGACGGTTGGAAGTATTCACCAGCATCCCCTCTTCATCTATTAAGCCATAGGAAACAGAATAATTGGAAGAGTGTCCCCCTCCCCTTACGCTGATATTATGTTTATGTACCCTGGCAGGCTGCATCAATAGTTTCATCCAGGGAGTATTCACCTCCCCAAAATATCCCGGAGTGGTATAGTCTTTATAATAACGATAATCACTCAAATTCGTATACCCCTGCTCCTGGGCAGAATTACGGGTGGCTTCCAATAGCAAAAGTTTAAATTCTTCTGTATTCAGAACATTAATATCTGACACCAACTGACGTGTTCCAAAGGTATAATCGTAACTGATCAACGGTTTCTCATTCCGGCTTCCCTTTTTCATCGTGATTAAAATCACTCCGGCAGATGCCCGGGAACCATAGATTGCCGATGAAGATCCACCCTTCAATACATCAATACTTTTAATATCAGAAGGGTTCAGCTGATTGATAGAGAAATCGGAAGGCATAGGTACCTCATCGACAACAATCAGAGGTGAAGTATTCCCGGATAAGGAAGCACATCCCCTGATTTGTATCTGTACTTCTTCACCGGGAGCACCACTACCGGTCAGAATATGGAGCCCCGACACCTGTCCCTGAATAATAGTACCAATGTCTGCGGCAGCAGACTCTTCAATCAAACGAGTATCTACACTGGAAACAGAACCGGTCAAATCTTTTTTCTTTACAACACCATATCCAACCACCACTGCTTCTTCCAGACTATTCTGTTCTTCTTCCAAAATTACATTACACTCCGGACCGGTAACCACAATTTCCTGAGTTCCCATCCCTAAAAATGAAAACCGTAAAGTCAAACCTATCTTAGGTAAAGAAATTTTATAGTTGCCATCAACATCGGTAACCGTGCCCATAGTAGTTCCTTTCACCAACACCGTCACTCCCGGTAACGCCTGTCCCCGGTTATCGGTCACCCGGCCGTTCACTGTACACTGTTGCTCCTGCGTCTGTTTTTTCCGGATCACCACTGTTTCTCCCTCAATGGTATACTCCAGTCCCGTCTTCCGCCCGATAAGCAGACTATCGAGCGCCTGTTGCAGCGTCACCGACTGTAAATGCACGGAAATATCCGTATAGGGCTGCAAGTCCTTAGAATTGAACAGAAAATTATAACGCGTCTGACTGCGCAATGCTTCGATCGCACGGATCAAAGATGTTTTTTCAACCTTCAGGTTGACCCGGGGTGCCGTTTTCTGCTGGGCGGTAGCCGGAAGATTCAACATTCCTCCCAGCAACAGGCAGAGCCACCATTTCAGGACCATCCTTCCCAAGCAGGAAATTTGCCTTAGATAATTTTTTTTCATATGTTTGTAAAATTAAAAGTGATTGTTGAGCAATCGGCAATCCTGTACACGGGAGATGGAGTCAGCATCGCCCGTGTTTCTTAATCTATCGGAAGGTATCGCCTTTTGCGTAACCTTAAATTAAACTATTTCAATCGCTATCAGTCCCACCGGTATGCCACTCCCCAAGCCAGACCTTTGTTCCTTGCCGTTCATAACGGATGTTCCATGCCTTGGAAAGCATATCCAGCGCCTCGTCGAGCGTCTGAGAACGGTTCATATAAATGTGTACCCGCGATTCCCGGAACAAGCTGTGGTCGTACACCATTTCCACATTATACCAACGTGCCAATTCGTCGATCACCTGGTCCAACGAAGCGTCCTTGAATACGAACTCCCCATTTTTCCAAGCCAATGTGGACACCAGGTCGGCCTTACCCACGATCAGCGCATGCGCTTCACCGGCTGCGATCCGGCATTGCTCGCCGGGTTGTAACACAACAGCCTCCTGGCCCCTGGCCACTTCCACCTTCCCATGAACCAAGGTAGCCACAGCTTCCTCTCCCCCATACGCTTTCACGTTAAACTGTGTACCCAATACCCGCACCGTCCCCTCGCGGAAATCCACCCAAAACGGGCGTTCTCTTTCCTTCGCCACCTCGAAATAAGCCTCGCCTTCCAGAAAGACCCTGCGTTCGCCGTCTCCGAAAGCCTCCGGAAACCGCAGCCGCGTCTCTGCATTCAACATCACCCGTGTCCCGTCGGCCAGCACCATCCTATACTCCCCGCCCCGCGGCACCATGATTTCGCCATAACGAACGGTATCTCCTCCCGTTCTGCTTTCCACCGCTTCCTGCCGGATCACTCCCCCCGTATCCACACGGAATCCGGGAATCGAACCGGACAACCTACAGGGCCCGAGTTCATGCCTGCTACCATCGGACAACAGCAACTGCACCGCCTGTACCCCCTGTTCCTGCCCATCCGGCACCACCCTGCCTTCACGCGTACCCGGCAACCATACGCTCCAAGCGATCCCTACCGCCAAAAAAACACAAGCCGCAGCAGCAGCCCAACGGAAAATCATCCTGCGACGCCATATAGACACAGGCATCGTCTGCCAAATCCGCCGCATCCGCTGTTCTATTTCCCCATCGGGGATTTCCTCCCCGGCATAGAACCCCCGGGCATCTTCCACAAATCGCTTCCGTTCAGCCGACCCGCCTGCCCAGGATTCCACTTCCTCCCTTTCCTCCCGGGAAGCTTTTCCCATCATTACTTTTTTGATTTTATCTATTTCCATACCTCGTCATTAACCGTCTTTATAAGTAAAACAACCTTACACAAAAACAGGGGACAAGAAAAAGCATATTTTTTTTAATTTTAGTAAAAATATGTCCGATAGCCCGAACCATTCAGAAAGAAATAAGATTCCACCAACCACACACAATAATACCTCCGGTCAACATTTTGAAGAATAATACGAAATAGCTGAATAACACTGATCCGGAAATGGAATCCTTTAAATTTTACCCAAGACAGACCATAAGAAATACACCACAGGCAATGCCTCCCGTATAGCTTTGTAGGCCCTCTTGACATGGGTATGCACAGTGACTTCCGAAAGGTTCAGTTCTCTGGCAATCTCCTTATAGCTCATATCCCTGAAAATCTTCATTTCAAGCACCTTGCGCTGTTGCTCCGGAAGTTTACGCAAGCAGTCCTGCACCTTTCCGAACAGGTCCTCTCCCTCTTCGTATTGCAGGGACCCCATATAAATCAAGGCTTCGGTAAGTTTTGTCCGGTTGGTATCTTCCACACGGAGATGCTTGTAATAATTCAGGCAGGAATTTTTCACCGAAGCATAAAGATAAGTACTCACCCGTGTATCCTCCGGCAGCGTTCCCAGAACAGACCAAAAATGCATAAACGTATCCTGCACCACATCCTCCGCCATCTCCGCATTCATAAGATAAGAGAAGGCAAAACGATATAACCGGGGTCCCATTTCCTTGAAAATCCGCTCAAAAGCCCGATGAGACCGTCGCCTTAAATCTCCTGCCAATTCTGCATATAAAACTTCATCACCGTCACCACTCATAGCACAGACGTTACTGAACTGCAATATTGGTTAAAATAATTTACATAAACAATCCCCATGATCGTTTTTCCGCGGATTTCAACAGTGGAAAAGTAAATTTTACCCGGATCGAAAGTAAATAAACGCAAACCAGTAGTCTTCAACCGATAAAGCCCGGGATGTTCCAATACCCACCCGGCCTCTTTCCCAGTAAATGACCGTTCACATAGATCTCACTCCGGTTATAAATCCCTTCAAAATAAAGAAAAACCTTTTCTTACCGTTTATCTGCAGGAATCCGAAAAAAACTAAGCAGAAGCAGAGATTCGCAACAGATGCGACAAAATAATTCCTAAAACAAATTTACACCCTTTTGTATTCATAACTTCACTCTTTTATTGAGGATCCACATCACAAATGACCCGAAGTGCTCCCCACTGTTTTTCTTGTTTCAATATTCTGATTTCTTCAAGAAGCCTGTTTTTCACCCCCGAACAAGAGATTCCGTTTTCCAGCTTCAATAACAAAATCAGCCGATGATACCCACCGATTTTACTAATCTCCGGAACAGCAGGCCCACACACCCGTTTGCCCAGCTGCCCGCGCAAACGGACAGCCAGCCGGTTAGCGGCATTCCGTAAAGGTACCACCTCTTTATGTCTTAGTTCCACCTGAATCATCCGGCCGAAGGGAGGATATACAAACAACTCCCGTTCTGCAGCCAATTGCTCGAAAAACGTCCGGTAATTCCCATCGGTCAGCATGGTATACACTCTGTTTTTAACATCCGCCGCCTGAATAACCACTTTCCCCCGGTCACCTTTCCGTCCACTACGCCCGCTAACCTGCATCAACATACAATAAACCCGTTCCTCCGCCCTGAAATCCGGGAAATTGACCATACTATCGGCATCTATCACTCCGACCAGCTTGACATTTGCAAAATCCAGGCCTTTAGTGACCATTTGAGTCCCGATCAGGATATCGGTCTTCCCCTGTTCAAAATCTTCGATGACACTCCTGAAACGAGACTTACTACTCATCACGTCCAGGTCCATCCGGGCTACCCGGGCCTGCGGGAAAAGCCGTAATACTTCTTCCTCTATCCGCTCCGTTCCGGGTGTTCTTTCCCGGTAATGCCCCTCCCCGCAAACCGAACAACGGTCGCTCATCGACACGATAGCCCCGCAATAACGGCAAACGAGTACATGGCGCTGCTTATAATAGGTCAGACTCACATCGCAATAACGGCATTTCGGGATTTCCCCGCAACGGTCACATTGTACATAGGAAGAATAACCTCTGCGATTCTGAAATAAAATAACCTGTTTGTGTTCGCTCAGCACTTTCTCCATCTCTTCCAGCAATAAGGGAGAGAAACTACCTTTCATCAGCTTTTTACGCCGGTATTCTCCCACATCGGCCAAACGAATTTCGGGCATCTGAATTCCACCATAACGGCTGTTCATCTGTACATACCCATATTTTCCGGTAAGCGCATGTTGAAAAGACTCGAAAGAAGGCGTCGCCGACCCTAACAGGACTCTGGCTTCCGACAATTTCCCCAGCATAACCGCAGCATCCCGGCCATTATAACGGGGTGCAGGTTCTTTTTGTTTGTAAGAAGCGTCATGTTCCTCATCCACAATAATCAATCCCAGATTCCGAAAAGGCAGAAAGATCGACGAACGGACTCCGAGTATCAATTGAAAAGGTTCGTCGCTACATTGCTTCCGCCACAATTCAGCGCGCATATTATCCGACATACCGGAATGATAAATTCCGATACGGTCACCGAAAACCCGTTGCAACCGTCTTACGATCTGTACGGTTAAAGCGATCTCGGGCAGCATATACAACACCTGCTGTCCCCGATTCAGATATTCCTGTATCAGACGAATATATACCTCCGTTTTCCCGGAAGAGGTCACCCCTTGCAACAAAACACAATCTTTTTCAAGGAAAAAATCCCGGATGCGCCCTAAAGCGCCCTGTTGTTCTGCATTGAGCTGCCAAGAACTTCCTCCGGCGTCTCCGTCTCCTCCCAACCGACTTATCTTTCTTTCTTCGACCTTCAAAATCGCTCTGTCACACAATCCTTTGAGTGTAGCGGCCGATTGTCCGGTCAAACGCAACCACTCCCCTTTTTCGATTTCAGTTTTACCCCATTCAATCCATCTGCAAAGCATAGCATATTGGGCCGGTGCTCTTTTCAAGCGATCCAACAACGCCCCCAATTCTTCCTCTGTATACTCTTTTGCCCAAGTGACGATACGCTCCTTTTTTTCCCGGAACAAGTCGTCCACTGTTTCTTTAATCTGGATGTAATTCCGGGCCAACAGATTTCTCACCAACGGAAGCCCGTTTTTAATTTTCAGATATTTCTCCGCTTCTTTCAGCGAAACATATTCGCCAGGCTGTAAAAATCGGAGTAAGATTTTTTCGTTCGTAGTCAACCCCGCATAATCCACTTCCTCCGTGGTACGGGTAATGCTGGTAAAACTCTCCAAACGGAAAGCCACCGGTAAAGCCGCCTTCATCACTTCGCCGGGAGTGGCCATATAGTACCCGCCGAGCCACAATAAAAACCTCAGGTGCAGAGCCGAAAACGAAACCTGTTTCTCGATGACATCCTCGATAGGCTTTACCTGATATCCGACAGGCGCCTGGTCATGTATACGACCGACCAAAGCGGTATACCGCTTGTTACCGGCAAACGACACCAATACCAATGTACCCTCGCGAACCTCGCTTTCCAGAGACACAGGCACCGTATAGGTATACATTCCTTCTACCGCCAGGGGCACGATGACATCAGCATATCGCATAAAAATATTTTAATACCATTTATTCACAAAATACCCGAATGAGAACTCATTCATCATGCAATAATAACAAAAATAACGGTAAGAAAGCGGGATGCTCCTACCGTTATTTCATTACCAAGACCAGATTCTATTAAATAGACAGAATCCGCACCAGATTCAATAATTCAGGATTCAGGTTTTTGGTATGCTTGATCGTTTTGTTAAAAGGAACATGAACAATCTCTTTATTCATGATTCCCAGCATAATGCTCTTCTGATCGTCCATCAAAGCATCGACAGCGGCAGCACCCAACTGACTGGCCAAAACCCGGTCGAACTGAGAAGGAGAACCGCCTCTCTGCATATGTCCCAATACAGACACCCGGATGTCATACTCGGGATGTTTCTGAGCCACCTTTTCAGCAATGCTGTAAGCCCCACCTGATTTTTCACCTTCAGCGACAATTACGATTCCACTGGAGGTTTTCGGATTATAATCTTTTTCAATAAAATGTTCCAAATCGGTCAAGTCCGTTTCCACTTCCGGCACCAACACAGCTTCGGCACCGGTGGCGATAGCGGTACGTAAAGCGATAAATCCGGCATCACGTCCCATCACTTCTACAAAGAAAAGCCGGTTGTGAGCACTCGCCGTATCTTTAATTTTATCGACAGCTTCCACTGCAGTGTTGACAGCCGTATCGTATCCGATCGTCGAATCGGTACCGTACAAGTCATTATCGATCGTTCCCGGAATACCTACCACCGGAATGTCATGTTCCTGAATCAATAGTTTAGCACCGGTAAAAGAACCGTCTCCCCCGATCACCACCAAAGCATCGATTTTATGCTCTGCCAACATCTGAGCGGCTTTGGTACGTCCTTCCGGTGTACGGAATTCCATACTACGGGCAGATTTCAGAATCGTTCCTCCCCGCTGAATAATATTGCTTACATCATTGGATTTCAATCTTTTGATATCTCCCTCGATCAATCCCTGATAACCACCGAAGATACCATATGCTTCACAGCCATTAAAGATAGCTGTCCGGACTACAGCCCTAATGGCAGCATTCATTCCCGGAGCATCACCTCCTGAAGTCAGTACTCCAATTCTTTTTATTCTTCCCATAATTAAATCATGTAATTCATTTATTGTAGTTCTATTTTATGTCTTATTTCTTCCATCACCCATGCCGGTGTAGAGGTCGCCCCACTAATTCCGACACTTTGAGCATTCTCCAACATTTCCGGCTTTACATCCTCCGCCCTTTGCACCAAATAAGTCCGGGGATTCACTTCACAACAAGTAGCGAACAATTGCTTTCCGTTCGAACTCTTTTCGCCACTGACAAAGATGACAACATCATGTTTCTGTGCGAACTCTCTCAGCTGAGGTATACGATTGGCCACTTTCCGGCAGATCGTATCGTTCACCACCACCTGTGCCCCGCCTTTCTCTTTTAGCAAAGCTGCAATAGCCTGAAAACCTTCCAGACTTTTGGTCGTCTGTGAAAATAAAATCACCGGACGCGAAAAATCGATCTGCCGGATATCCTCGGGATTCTCGATCACCAAAGCCTCCCCATTCGTCTGTCCGACCAAGCCCACGACTTCGGCATGCCCGCGTTTTCCGTAGATGACCACCTGTCCACCCTGTTCCCGGGTTTGCTCATAAGCTTTCCGGATTCTTTTCTGCAAATTCAATACCACCGGACAAGAAGCATCGATCACTTCAACCTCATTCTTTTGAGCGATCTCGTATGACACCGGAGGTTCTCCATGTGCTCTGAACAATACCCGGCAATGTTGCAATCGTGCAAACTGCTCGTGTTCTATCGTTTTCAATCCACGTAGCCTCAAACGCTCTACCTCGAGGTCATTATGCACAATATCACCGATACAATACAACATCCCCCGCTCCAATTCCTGTTCCGCTTTGCGGATAGCATTCACTACCCCGAAACAAAAACCCGAATGTTCATCGATCTCCACTCTCATATTCTATCTTTCATTTATCCTCCTGCTTCTTCCTCCTTCTTCACCTATTACTTCATACTTCTTCCAACTCTCCTCCCCCGCTGCCAGCTTTTAGCCTTTAGCTCTCCCGTCTCTAGCAACCTTGAGCCTCCCAACCTATAGCTTATAGCCTATAGCTTTTTTAGCTCTCTTAGCACGCACAAAGATATAATAATTTTCAATAAATTATCTGTGTAAATAAATATGATTCAGCCTAAAAAAGTTGCAATCGATAGAAATCCCTTTTCATAAACCAAATTCTAAAATTTTGATTATTTTTGCAAAATACATACATCATATATAAATTTTTAACCATGAAAATTCTTAAAATATCCACTATTACAGTGGCTGTTCTCGTCGCAGTGTTCATTATCATCGCTTGTATTTTTCCGCCGATCGCCAAAAACTACATCAATAAACATAGTAAAGAGTTGATCGGGCGTCAGATCAACATCAAAGGACTCTACATAAACATTTTCACCGGCTATGCCCGTATCACCGATTTCCAATTATTAGAAGCCAACGATCTGGATACTTTCGTTTCTTTCGATACCCTCAGTGTGGATATGTCTCTACATCGTCTGTTAGCGAATGAAGTCAGAATCAACCACATTAGTCTGACCAATCCCAGCGTAAAGGTACTTCAGCAAGGCAGTGAGTTCAATTTCGACGATCTTTTGGCCCTCGGGTCAACGGATACGTTATCCGCCGATAGTCCTGCTGCCCAGCCGGTGGCTTCTTCTACTCTACAATCGCCGGCCTCCGACAGCCTTTCTCCGGCCTCTCCGGCCACAACTTCGGCAAATCCCCTTGCCATTGCCCTCTATAATATCAGCATACAGGGAGGTCATATCCTTTACAAAGATTTAGAGCGTAATTCGGTTTGGCAAATGGAAAATTTCGGACTTCAGATTCCGGGGGTTTATTTCAGTGGTCAAAATACCGATGTCGGCATCGCATTGAATTTCAATGACGGTGGACATTTGCAAACGGCTATCCAATACAACATGGAAGCAGGCAATTATCTATTGGATATCGACCTGACCAATTTCTCAATCGCTCCTATCCAACCTTACCTGACAGATTTCACCCGGATCAGTACAATCGGCGGAATCCTGAATACTCACCTTAACATCGAAGGTAACGCCGAACATGTAACCGAATTAGTGGTTCGTGGCAATCTGGGTATAAACCACCTGTCACTTGCAGACGCCAGTCACAAAGAAGTCTTGGCTACCGATAGCATTTATATCGATATGGAAACGATCAACCCCGGAAAAGCTATTTTTCATTTTAACACGATCGCTGTCAACGGTATCAAAACCGGTTTCGAACTCCGTAAAGACGGAAATACCATGAGCGACCTGTTCCCAGAAACTCCCGAAGATACCGTCCGGGGGGCGGCAGAACAAACTCCAGCTGCCGGACCTCAAACTACAGCAACAGCCCCCGATTTCAAAGTCAGCACCTTCCGGATCAATAATTCGCTTTTCACCTTCAAAGATCAGACCTTGCGTCACCCCTTCACTTTCAGTCTGGAAAATATCAATCTGGTTGCCGACCAACTGAGTCTCACTCAAGAAAATAAGGCCAAAGTCAGCAGTACCCTCAAAAATGGAGGGACCATTATTTTCAACTACGAAGGGAAATTAGACGATCTCAGCAATACAGATATCTTACTCAGTATCAAGAATCTGGATTTAAAAACTTTCACTCCTTATAGCATGCAATATTTCGGTTATCCATTGCAAAAAGGGATCCTTTCTTTCAGCAGCGTGAACAATATCCGTAAGAGTATGCTGGACGGACGTAATAACCTGAATATAGCCAAATGTGAAGTCGGAAATAAACACAAAGATCCGAAACCCGATTATAACATCCCATTGAAAACAGCTTTATATCTGATCAAAGACAAAGACGATCTGATTCGAATGGATTTACCTGTAAAAGGAGACATCAACTCTCCTGAATTTTCTTACCGGAAAATCATTTTTAAGACCCTGACCAATTTATTGGTGAAAGTAGCCGTTTCTCCGGTTAACTTTCTGGCAAATTCCCTCGGTTTCTCTCCAGAAAAACTGAAAAATCTTCCATTCGAAGCAGTACAGAACGACTTTACTCCTGAACAATTGACTCAAATCAACCAATTAGCCGAAATTATAAAAGCCAAACCGGAGATGACCCTACTCCTGGAACAATTTGTCAATGTACAGCAAAGTAAGGTACAATTGGCCGATTTCTATGTAAAACGCAATTATTATCTACAGCAACACCCTGAGAAATCACAGACTACCCTGTTACCGATCGACTACAGTAAAATAATGGAAATAGATACGAAAGACATTCAATTTCTCAATTATGTCGGAACCCAGGTCAGTGAGGACAAAAAAACGGCTTATTTGGATGACCAACTTCTTTCACTGGCCGACTCGACTCAACTGAACCAACTGACCCACCAATTAATGGACAGACGCAACCAAGTCCTGAAAGAATACCTGCTCCGTCAGGAAGTCCCGGAAAAATGTATTCGTATTTCGACCGCAACTGCAGAAAAACTCGTTGCTTATAAAGGTAAGAACCAATATACCATCGGTTTGGTATTCGCAGGTGACGAACCCGATCCGGAATTAATTGCGGAAGAAACCGAAAATTAAACAGTGACAAAAGTTTCAAGGGATACAAAAGTTTCAGAATTGCTCCAACCGTTGTAACTTTTGTACCCCTTGAAATTGCTGTAACTACTAAAATATCGTTTTTTATAAAGTTCATCATCCCTGCCAAGTATTTCGTTCATTAAACTTTCACTTCTATCAGCCGCCCTTACGGCCGTAACAAAACACCCGCAGGCCATCGGCTTTATACACTAAATTTATTGTCCCGATAAATTTATAATGAACGAATATGTAACCCTATGGTCAACCGGATTTCCTGATCCGTATATTTGTTAGCCAAAGGCTGGGCAGTGATACCATTTTCATTGTAAAAACAAGTTTCGTTTTTAGAATAACGGCGGGTATAAGAAAGATCCCCGAAGAACAAGCCCACACTCAATCCAATCCCTCCGGCATAGGTGTATATTTTATTGAAAGAAGCAACATCGTGTTTATACGGACTTTGTTGAAGTCCGTATCCTCCCCTAAGACTCACCCGACTGTTCACCCGGACCTCCATTCCGGCCCGAAGATTATGGGTAGGACGATAAAGAGACCTGATCGCCCGATTAATCGGATCATAATCGACACTCCGGGATAAAGTTTTTATTTTATCCTTTTCCCAGTCATCCTCATAACTGCCGTAAATCCACTTCGCAGGACGCTTGTACTTCGCAGAGCTATAATCGACATATTCATAATCCACATCCAACATCACGTGTTGCCCCAACACAAGTCCCCAACAAAGAAACGCCCTCCAGGGAGTCCGTACATTAGCCAGATACCGATAAGGATCATAATAGGTTCCATAAGCCCTATTGGATATTTCATACTCCTGTTTATCCCGTCCGACGGAAGGATCGGTAGGCGTAGTAAAATAAGTATGAACAGAATTTTCAAGTGTATACTCCATCGTAAACCAGGTCGGCAAATGAATAGCGGCCCCCAATCGAATAGCCGGTACCGGACGATAGATAAGCCCTAGTTTCAAATTGATCCCCGTACCTCTGGTGCGACGGTATTGCCGGAATTCATAAAAATCCAGAAGTGAAGGAGCATTTTCTTCTGCAATCTCGGAATAAAGAATACGTTGTTTATCATAGGTCCACTGTATACCGAGTACCGCTCCGAGGTACAATTTATCTTTATAATTCGTTCCTCCGGCAATTGAAAACTCGCCTAGGTAACCTTTTTCCCGGATCTCCTGATATTGATCGACCCATTCGGCTGTTTCTCCATCGGTTTCCAAAATAGAATGGTAACTTTCATTTTCGTCCTGATATAACAAATAGGTATCATAAAAGGGACCGGTTGTAAAAATATTCAATTCATCCGGTTTGTATCCCTGACTTTGCCAAACATAGACATCCGTCAGGGAAGTCGGGGAATGATACACCTGCTGCCGGGTATTTTGAATATTGTTCGAAAGATCAGTATACGAAAAGCCCAGGTTAAAACCTTTCCAATCACTTTTTTCATCCTTCACGTACCCTGACAGTACCCCTCCTACCGTTCCGATCAGATAAGAAGTTTTCCTTGCAGTCAGCTCCCCGGATTCATTCCCGGAGAAATTCAATACCGAAGTATAGGTAACACTAGATTTACGGAAAACCCCGACAGCGGCAGGATTCAGATTCCAGGAAGAAATATCTCCTCCCAAAGCTCCGAAAGCACCGCCCATAGCAGCTGCCCGAGCCGATCCTGCATAAGACAAACGGGAATAATTCAATATTTCCGTCTCCGTCTGAGCATAAATCATCTCCACTCCCAACAGCAGTTGTAAAAACAGTATAATTCTTCTCATAAACCGGTCGAACTAATAAATATTGCGACAAATTAATATTTTCAGCCAGGAAATCATTGCATTTCTTAAAATATTTTCCGTGTTTTATTTAATTTTAAGAGCAAACTAAAAACCTTGCCTCATGTAAACGTTTTAAGTTGCATTTTTATACCAAACGAATGGATATAATTGCAAATCGTCAATTTTATATGTAAAATCTGTTAAATCGTAAGTTAAAATCGATTTTTACTTCACCCTTTTAGGCTCTTTAGGTGTTTTATAGATGTAAATTTAATATAAAATTGAAGGTTGATATGAAGTGTAGATTTTTATTAACAGTAGGGGTGATTTTATGGAGTACCTGGAGCGGTTTTGCAATTGAAAAAACGACGGTAAGTCTGGATAATTTGGTCAAAACATTTGAACAAAATCCGGCAAACCCTCAAACGACCATGCAATTATTAAAAGAATTGAGTAAACAAGGGAAGTCGGGACAAGATATACTGAATCGTTATTTCAAAACCCAAAGTGAAGCCGATTACTTCAAAGATTACAATTGGATGATCGTACGGGATTATGTAAACGACATCAATGCACCTCAGCTCAAATATGTTTTTGAAAATCAAGATAAATTCATCCAGCATTTTTCCAAAGACGATGTTTTTCAGAAATTAGACAATGTGTTGGTAAACCATTTGGAACAACTCTATCTCCAGAATAAGGCAGATTACGAAAACCAAATGAAGCGGATCAAAGAAACCGGATACGAGCACTACGATGTTGTATTGGATTATTTCAATATCAAAGAACTACGGTTATCCGGAAATGCCGAAGATTATTTTTACAAAGCCCGGAAGTTATTTCGCTATTTCCCGGAAAACCGGAAGATGATCAAAGAAATCACTGCCGGAGCTCTGGAAATCATGAATGATGTTTCCCGCCTGAAAGTGATCCAATTATGGGCAGGAAAAACTGTCGAATCGAAGTCCGACTTCGACGCGATTTACAATTATGTCAAAATCTCCCAAAAATGCGGGTTCAACGACATTGCAAAAAAATATGCCAATATCGCCAATAACCTGGCTAACCAATCTCAAAATCAATTAATGAAACAACAGGCCAGTGAATTGATCAGGATGTTGAATTAAGATTCTGGCAATACAATTACAACGGTGCCAACAGTTTAAACGGGAACAAGGGTTTAAAAGAGAGTGGCACCGTTTTTTATTTTCTATAGTTACAACGGTTAGACTTGACTTCTGAAATCTTTGTAACAGTGGAGATCTAATTGTTTGAAACGTAGGTTTATTTCGTTACTAATTCGTCTCCGGTGATCGGAATTGGCGACCCGGTCGCTCCTGCCGGTCGTCTATCTTTTTCTTTCACTGACCGGCGGAACTCCTCACTTCGTTCGTCAAACACCACCGGTCGGACGTTCAGAAAAAGCAAGACGACACTCGCCAGAGCTCCAATGGTCTCCAATCCCGATCACCTTCGACTTGCGTTATCACTGAATTACAGATTAGTCTTGATTTGAGAAATATCAATCTCCCTGGAAATAAGCCGGATGTTCCGGCTTCCTATTGTTGTAGATTTCCGCTTGTATTTCCTTTGCCGGTTAAGCTCTGCCGTGAGATGAAGGGTTTTATGCCGGAAGACCATTGGAGCAGGAACGAGTGTCCGGTTAGGTTTTCCGAACGCCTGACCGGTGGTGTTTGACGAACGAAGTGAGGAGTTCCGCCGGTCAGTGAAGGAAAGCCTTAGCGGACCGGTCCAGGCGAACCGGTCTGACGGTATAAAACCCGAAATCGGAATAGAAAGAAAAAATTATACCTACGTTTAAATCCGTTTTATATCCTCTAGTCTTTCTTTGCGGAAGCTCTCCGGTCCAGGTGATTGTCCAAAGCATTTATTTCATACTTCGTCCTCTTTTTCCTAAAAATTTCCTCAATAATTATTAGCTTTGGAGATCTAACAATAAATAACATGAAGAATCTATTTTCCACCCTTATCCTGAGCCTTTTGGCCCTCGGCTGTACCCAACAACAGCCTGAGTCCCTGCGTTTAGCGACTTTCAATATCCGTTACGATAATTCAGGAGACGGTCCCAATAGCTGGCCACACCGCAAAGACAGTATATGTGCTTTTATCCACAGGGTCGATCCCGATATCATCGACATGCAGGAAGTCTTGCATCACCAGCTGGAAGTCTTGAAAACCGGCTTACCCGAATATACAGTTGTCGGAGTCGGCCGGGAAGATGGAAAAACAGCCGGAGAATATGCACCGATCTTCTTTAAACAAGCGAAATATACCCTATTGGACCAGAATACTTTCTGGCTTTGTGAAAAACCGGACAGTGTCGGAATGGTCGGTTGGGATGCCGCTTTGACCCGGATTGCAACCTGGGTAAAATTACAAGATAAGAAGACAGGACAAATCCTTATGGTAGTAAACACACATTTCGATCACATAGGTACCGAAGCCCGCCGGAACAGTGCCCTGCTGATTATCGAAAAAATTAAAGAAATCGTTGGGACTTCTCCCGCTATTCTCACCGGAGATTTTAATGTATCGGAAGACTGGGATGCCTATAAAACAATTACCAACAACGAATTTATTCTGAAAGATGCCCACAAAGTGGCCGGAAAACGGACAGGAGTGGATTTCACTTACCATAATTTCGGTAAAATACCGGCCGAAAAATGTGAAAAAATCGATTTTATCTTCGTTACCCCACAAATCCGGGTAATCAGTTCGTACATCCCTTTCTCACAACTCAACGACACCCTATTCTTATCCGACCATAACCCCGAAATCGTCGAATTGGAGATTGAAAAGAGTTGAAAAGAGTTACTGAGTTATAGAGTTACTGAGTTATAGAGTTACTGAGTTATAGAGGGACATTCAGTAAATACTATAAAATTAGCCAACTAATTCATACATAAAATGTTGCGAATTAGTTGGCTTTTTTGTATCTTTAGGTATTCCCCCGCAAATAAGGTTTGGAAGCCAAAACGGGGGAAATTTTCCAACAAAGATATGGCAAAAGTACAAAATATTTCAGAAATTCACCCTACTTTGGGGTTTACAGAATTTGATATTCTGGAAAGATACCGCAAAAGTTTTCATGAGAGTGAGCTTGTCCGGCTTCATTCGGTATTTCCATTTGAGCATATAGCAAAGACTGTGGGCTTGTCGGACCAGCATCTGGGGCGCAGGAATATATTCAGTCCCTGCGCAAAGATTGCCCTTATGGTCCTGAAGGCATACACCGGATTCTCTGACAGGCAGCTGGTGGAACATCTGAACGGGAACATACACTACCAGATGTTCTGCGGGATTATGATAAGTCCGTCCTTCCCCATAACCAACTACAAGATAGTCAGTGCTATCCGCAATGAGATAGCGTCCCGTCTTGATATTGATTCCCTCCAGGAAGTGCTGGCTTCACACTGGAAACCCTATCTTGACAGCCTTCACGTCTGTATGGCCGATGCCACATGCTATGAAAGCCATATGCGTTATCCTACTGACATGAAACTCCTTTGGGAAAGCCTTGAATGGCTCTATAGATATATCTGCAGGCATTGTGTGGAACCTGGCATAAGACGTCCCCGCAACAAATACAGGAATGTAGCGGAGTCCTATCTGTCCTACTGCAAGAAAAGAAAAAGGAAGGCTTCGAGGACAAGAATGCTCAAGCGTCGTATGATCAGGCTTCTTGAAAAGCTCCTCATACAGAGGGATGAGATTCATCGAGAGTACGGAACCTTACTCCGCTATACCCAGGATTACCAGAAACGTCTTTCCATCATCAGAAAGGTTCTTGTACAGGAAAAGGAAATGTTTGTAGGGAAGAAGGTCAGGGACCGCATCGTCAGCATTGACCGTCATTATGTACGTCCCATTGTAAGAGGCAAGGAAACAAAGTCCGTCGAGTTCGGTGCGAAGGTCAACAACATACAGATAGACGGCATATCGTTCATCGAACATCTTTCGTTCAAGGCTTTCAACGAAGGTATACGCCTGAAGGACTGCATCCGCATGCAGCAGAAGCTCATGAATGTGAGGGTAAGATGCGTGGCTGCCGATTCCATATATGCCAATAATGCCAACCGAAAGTTCTGTACAAAATATGGAATATCAACATCCTTTGTACGCAAGGGAAGGGCGGCCAGGGATGAATCCTTGAGAAAGGTTCTCAGAAGTGAACTCTCCAAAGAAAGGGCCACCAGGCTTGAAGGCAGCTTCGGCACTCAAAAGCAACATTACTCACTCTCAAGGATAAAGGCACGGAACAGGAAAACGGAAATCCTTTGGATTTTCTTTGGAATACATACGGCAAATGCCATACTGATGATAGATAAGGTCAGGAACAGAGCGCTGAAAGCAGCATGATATGATTTTAACGAAAAAATCAGAAGAGGTCGTCAGACTTCTTCCGGAACGTCATGTCCTGCCTATAAGAGTATATGGGAAAATACAGAAAAATGACAATAAAAATGACATATGAAGTGATTATACTGGGGCATCTTCATATGCCATTGTATTTTATAGGGACATTTACTGAATATCCCTGTTTAATTTAGCCATCGGAAAGGACCAGTTTCCGGTGGCTAGTCTTTTATTAAAATTATAATATTTGCTTTCCTCACGAAATATAGGGACGTTTATTCAGATACGATTACCGTTCGCCCAACCACACTAAAATGTACCAGATGAGTACGTTCCAAAAATTTCAACACTTCATTAATCGTAGTATGCCGGGGAATATTGCCCGTAAAATGCAAATCTTTTACTGCCGCATTCTGGTAGAAAATTTCAAAATCATACCAACGGGACAAGATCGACATGACCTCTTCCAATCGTTTTTCACGAAATACAAATTTTCCATCCTTCCAGGCAATCTGCTCATAGACATCCGATTTCACTATTTTCACCCCTCCCTGATCGACATTAGCTTCAAAACCGGGAGAAAGCGAATAAGCCTTACCGGCGACATTCAATTTTACCGCGCCCTCGACCAAAGTAGTCTTAACCGCCTCATCATAAGCATGTATATTAAATGAAGTACCTAAAACCACGACCTCCACCCGCTCTACCTCTACCCGGAAAGGTTTAGCTTTATTTTTAGCCACTTCGAAATACGCTTCACCGGCCAACTTCACCCTTCTTTCATCGCCTACAAAAGTGTTCGGGAATTCGAGTTTCGAATCGGAATTCAACCACACTTTCGTACCATCCGGTAAAATCAGTTGATATTCTCCTCCCCTCGGCACCACGATCCAACTTTTTTCCACCGCTACTGCTTTATCGGCCAACGAATCACCGGGCAATATCATAACTCCATCTTTTTCCTCTTTCAAAACCATCCCCTCGATTCGTTTCTCCTGCTTGTTCCCGGTATTTCCCAAGGCAATTCGTTCACCGCTTTTCAACTCGATATAAGCTTGTTTATATCCCGGACAAATGGTATCCATAGAAATAGCAGCCAATGTCGATTCCTGAGGCTGTGACACCTGAGCCCTGAAATACAACCATACCCCCAGACATAATCCGAAGAAAACAGCTGCATAACGTGCCACCCGAATATACCACAAACGACGGGAAGAGCCGATACCCGTCTTCCGGCAAATCACTTTCCAATCGGTTTCCGTTTCTTGCCGTTGCCGATATTCCAACTTTGCAAACAATATTTTTTTATCCCTGATTCGCTGAAAAGTTTCCCGATGTTTCGGCGATTCATCCAACCATACCCGCAATTCTTCCTCTTCGGCAACACTAAGGTTGTCTTCCAAATAATTTTTGATCAGGGAAATTTTACGCTCTATTTCATCGTAATTATTCATAACGTCACAGACTTTTAGCTCTTTTAACTATAATACAATTAAAAAGGCCAAGAGAATGACAAGGAAAGTAAAAAAAGAGAAAAAAATTATCACAGTCCCAACAAGACTGTGATAATGAAAAGATTATCTAATTTATTTTTTAATGTTTTTCGGGCCCTGGCTTTATGGGTTTTCACCGTATTCACAGAAATCTGCATGATTTCAGCAATTTCGAGATTATTTTTTCCCTCCATATGGAAATATACCACTTTCCTTTGTTCCTCGGGTAATTTTTCAATTTCTTGTGCAACAATACGATGTACTTCTTCTTCAAGCACTGTATCTTCGAAACCCCCTTCTTCTTCCATTTGCAGATACTCCTGAATATATTTTTCCTCGACCCGTTTACTTTTCAAGTAGTTGAAACAGCGGTTACGAACCACTTGATAAAGAAACATTTTCAGGTGTAGTTCAGATTCTATAATCATCCGGCTGTTCCACAAAACAATAAAAGCCTCCTGAACGATATCATGCATTCTTGTCTCTTCTTTTATAATCCGCACCACCCAAAGACATAATGCATGATAATATTTCTCGTAGTATTGCCGAAAAATACGTTCATCTCCCTGTTTAAATAATGTGAACCGATCTTCTTTCTCCTCTACCATAAAATAAAACATCTTACGGCCTACGAAGATAGAACAATATTTTCAACAAACACGCTCTGTTTTTCAAATTTCCTTTTGCCTACTCGATCTTCAAATCCTGTAAAACCAATCGTTCTTCGTATTGAGGTTCGGTAAACACGATACGCAAAGCCTTGATGGGAACCGTACAGATCACTTCACTGTCCCCTTCGGCATCGAACCAGCCGGAACGTATAAAACGCTCTCCATCCGTAGATATTTCGACAATAGCATGGGTAATGATATAATGGCTGGTCTGGTAAGCTCCACTCTTGATCGTTATTTTACGGCAATCCAAAGGTTTTTCGAATTCGAACAAAACGGTATCCCCGTCTTTTACCCGTCGGTTACTCCTGAAAAAAGTTTTTTCGTTTCCATCCGCCAGCAACTGGGCCGGACATTTCGGATGAGCGTCGATAGTCGTTGTCACCTTCATCTCCGGATGCAAGTACTTTTCGATACCGACAGCAATACTTCCCCAATGCGGCGTAAAAAATGTCTTAAACCGATAGTTTTCAGGTTGTTCTGTCTTTATCTCACCGGTATACAACGGAGAGAAACAGGTCGGTTCGTTACCATCGGCCGTGTAACGAATCACTGCCCCAGAGTAAGGAGCCGCTGCGGTCAATACCCCGTTCTGATAAGTAACTTCCGGGAAAGGTACCCGAAAACGAATGCCTTTCTGATACAAGCGCATATAATGACTCCTATCCAGACGTCCCTTGAAATCGGTCCATTCTCTTTGCTCCTGGGGTGTCCATCCGATTTCTGCCGTAACGCACAAACGCGGGAACATCTGATATTCACAATGCCAGGCCGGACGATCCATCATTTCCGACCAGATCGCCCCTTCCACTCCCAGCACATTTTTTCTTTCAGCCGGTTTCAGGCTATCGGGAATCAAGGGATTAAAAGCATATGCTTTCTCTGTAGGCACCATCCCTGCCCAATAATGTCCACGCTCCAGCGGAGTCTGTCCCATATCGAAATAACAGTATTCCCCAGGCATCATCACCACCGGTAATCCTTTCCGGGCAGCAGCGATACCATGGTCCAGTCCGATCCACGAGAAGACTACCGTACCCGACGGCAGTTCTCCTCCGTCCATAATCTCACTCCAGCCTCCCATTTTCTTCCCTGCAGCTTCGACTAATTCCGCTACCCGGTGGATAAAATAATTCTGTACCTCGGCAGGTTTCTCAAAATGCTTCTCTTTCATCAATCCGGTACACCGGCGACAGTTTTCCCAATACTCCATCTCCACTTCATCCCCTCCGATATGGATATATGGACAAGGAAACAAGCCTGCTACTTCTTTCAGGATATCCCCCAGGATTTCGTATCCCCGTTCATTGGCAGCACACCAGGAATTCTGCGACAATTCGTGCTTCCCGGGATCTATATAATCACAAAGAATTTCAGGATAAGCAGCAGCTACCGCCCGGCTGTGTCCCGGCACTTCGATTTCCGGCATAATCATCACCTGCCGTTTAGCAGCATAACCGACCACTTCCCGGATCTGTTCCTGCGTATAGAAACCGCCATAACGGTAGTATCCCGAACAAAAAGTAGGCTGTAACTTTTCGTTCGGTCCCCTCCATGCACCGGTACGGGTCAGCTCCGGATATTTTTTAATCTCTATCCGCCATCCCTCATTATCCGTCAAATGCCAGTGAAAGACGTTCATCTTGTGCATAGCCAGCCAATCGATACAGTTTTTAATAAAATCTACCGAATAAACCTGACGGCATACATCCAGTGAAAATCCACGCCATCCGAACCGGGGATAATCTTCGATTTGCACTCCGGGAACGGTCCAGCTTACCGGTTGTACTTCAGTCTGAAAGATTTCGACAGGAAGCAATTGCAACAACGTCTGGATACCATAGAATATTCCTTTCTCCGAAGCCCCCTGTATACGTACCCCCTGCCCGGTAACTTCCAACCGATAGGCTTCTTCAGATAATTTCTTCAAGCTCTTATCGAGGCTTAAACGGATAGCCGGCTTGCTTTTCTCCGCTTTACTACTCACTGCTAAACGATACCCCATAGCCGGTTGAAGATAATCTGCCAACAACTCCCCACAAGTTTTCAAATCGTCATTCACCACAATGGAACAGGCGGAAGTGATATCGAACCGGCCATCGGTTTCTACTAATTTCACCGGCTTAGGTACGATATCGATGGCAGCCTCTACATGCCGCAAACTAACACAACCTAAAAACACGACTAACAGAAAAAGATTTCTTATCATAACATTCGAATTAAAGGTGATCATATATTGGATTCTGTTCTCTACATTCAGCATGCAGAAGATAAAAATAAAATATTAATTCTTGCTTATCTTTCAACAGTTCTCTCAATTCCCGCATGCCTTGCTTCAATAAAGTCTTTACTGTATTTACCGACACCCCCAATTCCTCGGCCGCCTCTTTATACATCTTCTCCTGCAACATAACCACCGTAACCACGAGACGGGTTTTATCGGGTAATTTTTCCAAGGCTCCCCGGATCAGTTCCACCGCGGAATCGTCCAAACGTTCGGCCTCTTCCAAAGCGATCTGATAATGAAGAAGATCCAGGCTTTTTACAGGCAATCTCTTCTTCTCGAGCCAGTTGATACAAGCATTTTTCACTACGGTAAACAAAAAAGTACCCAATGCCTCGGGAACGATACCGGCAAAGGTCTGCTTCGACCATAACTTTACCATTTGTTCCTGTACCAAATCTTCTGTACTCTGCAAATCATGCAAATACGATTCGGCAAATACCACTAAGGGTCTGTAATACCTTTCGAACAAGGCATCCATACCGAGCGGTTCTTTTTCCCGAAGTGTTTGCAATATCTTTGAATCTGACAACATGCCGGACATAAATGATGGACAAATATATATAATTTTAACTACAATTTATAATTTTAAAACTAGTGTAAAGTCCGATCCTGGTATAATTTATAGCAAAGCCATTGTTTCCGCTTTATTTTCCCAATAATATAAACTTAGTACAGATTTTGAAGATTAATTTTTACTTTTGCCGTAAACAAAACAGAAATATAAATGAAAACGATAATTTGTATGACGACACTTATCTTATCGATAACTTCGTGTAGCGAAAAGCAGGCCGGCAATCCTTTGCTGGAGCATTTCACTACCCCTCATCAAACCCCTCCTTTCGACCGCATCGAAACCCGGCATTACGAACCGGCTTTCGACCAGGCCATCGAGGAAGCCAAGCAAGAAATTAAAACGATTTCAACTTCGGCAGAAGCTCCGGACTTTGAAAATACCATCGTGGCGCTCGATCAGGCCGGAGAAAAACTGAGCACGATTTCTTCGATTTTTTTCAATCTAAACTCCGCCTGCACCAACGAAGAGATGCAACAGATCGCCCAACGGGTTTCGCCGAAACTCACTGAATACGGAAACAGTGTATACATGAATCCGGAACTTTTTGCACGGGTGAAAAAAGTATACGAATCCCGGGACCGGCAAAGTCTGACACCGGAACAATCTACTCTTCTGGAAGATACGTGGAAATCCTTTATTAAAGGAGGAGCCAACCTGGAAAGTGCAGCCCAGAAAAGATTTCAGGAAATAGCCATGGAGTTATCCCAACTGGGATTAAAATTCGACGAAAATACCCTGGCCGAAACCAACGGATTCACCCTCCACATTACCGACGAAAAAGATCTGGCAGGTCTTCCTGAAGGAGCGGTCGAAATGGCTGCGATGACGGCAAAAGAAAAAGAATTGGAAGGCTGGCTGTTCACTTTGCATGCCCCCAGTTACATTCCTTTTATGAAATATGCCGACAACCGGGAATTGCGGGAAAAAATGTACCGGGCTTATGCTTCGAGGGGAAACCGGGATAACCAATACGACAACAAAGAGGTGATCCGGAAGATGGTTACTCTCCGCCTGGAAAAAGCACAACTATTGGGCTATCCGACCTATGCCGAATACGTACTCACCGACCGTATGGCCCAAAACACGGAGATGGTGAATACCTTCCTCGGTCAGCTGCTGGCCGCTTCTCATCCTCATGCCCTGGCCGAAAAACAGGAAGTAGAAGAATTTGCCCGGCGTCAGGGATTTAAAGGCGAATTACAACGCTGGGATTGGGCCTATTATTCCAATAAATTAAAACAGGAAAAATACGCGCTCGACGACGAAATGCTAAAACCCTATTTTAAACTGGAAAATGTACAGCAGGGGGTATTCGGATTAGCCAACCAATTGTATGGCCTTACTTTTAAAGAAGTGGACAATATCGCCAAATACCATGAAGATGTAAAAACCTTCGAAGTATACGACCGGGACGGCCGTTTTCTTGCCGTTCTCTATACGGACTTTTTCCCACGCGAAAGCAAAGGCGGTGGTGCCTGGATGACCGAATTCAGAGGCCAGCATAAAAAAGACGGGCAGGACGTACGGCCGCTGGTTTCTCTGGTGATGAACTTTACCAAACCGACAGCCAGCAAACCTTCCCTACTGACCTTCGACGAAGTGACCACTTTCCTGCACGAGTTCGGACACTCCCTTCACGGGATGTTATCCCAATGTACTTATAATTCTACCGGAGGGACCAATGTCTACCGGGATTTTGTCGAGTTACCTTCTCAGATTATGGAAAATTGGGCACTTGAAAAAGAGTGGCTGGATACCTGGGCCGTACATTACCAGACCGGAGAGAAAATTCCCCAGGAATATATCACTAAGATCCACGAAGCAGCCAACTTCCAGAGTGGTTACCAAAACGACCGCCAATTGAGTTTCGGCCTGGTCGACATGGCCTGGCATTCGGTCACCTCTCCTGTCAGCGGTTCTATCCAGGCATTCGAAAATCAGGCAATGGCTCCGACCGAATCCTTTCCGCCCGTAGACAGCAGCTGTTTTTCTACCGGTTTCGGCCATATCTTCGGAGGAGGTTATGCTGCCGGCTACTACAGCTATAAATGGGCGGAAGTGTTGGATGCAGATGCTTTCTCTGTTTTCAAACAACAAGGTATTTACGACCAGGCTACCGCCGAATCTTTCCGGAAAAATATCCTGGAAAAAGGCGGTTCCGAACACCCGATGATACTTTATAAACGCTTCCGGGGCCAGGAACCGACCATCGACGCATTGCTGGAACGAAGCGGACTGAAAAGTAAATCAGAATAGGACCTTCCACTCTAAAATCAAGTACAAACTTGCTAACAGCAATATAGATATCCGACAAAATAAATAAGTGAAACCAGTCTATCTGATTTCACTTATTTTCTAAAAGGGAATTCAGGTATTCGGGAGTTATTTCAGAAATAGTTACTTTTTTGCCTTGTTCTTTCAACCGTTGAATTTGCAGATTCGTCTTCTGCAAATTCTCCGATAAAGATCTGAAAACCCTTTCAGAAACCTGAATCTCCTGCGCATTTGTCAAATCACACACGTAGGCATCGTCCACCACTTTCACATGACTATAAAAACAATACAAAGCCACAAACATCTGAGCCGAATCTTCGGCAGTTACCGAAGCTTGAGTTTGAGTCCCCGGAAGAAATTTCGACATATCGACGTCTAAAAACTTGTTTGTTTTGACGTATTGTTGGCGTAAATTGATCGAACTAGTCCTTTGCTTCTTATCCTGCTCATGCGAACACGATACGAACAAAACAAAACCAAGTAGATATCCTAAATAGTCGTCCCTTAAATACCTCATACACTCCTGTTTTACAGTTTATTATAACTCAAATTATTTGCTTATATCTGCAAGATTTCGTACCTTTACAGTATAAATCTTGCAGATATTTATGTTAAAACGTACATCTAAACAGCTCTCTTTCTTCTCTTCTTTGGAGGATATGCTTAATCATTAACACCCCCTTTTCCAACTTAGCCATAAGATAAATTGGCAGAGTTTTGATGATGCTTTTTCGCCTTTGTATTGTAGTACGAACGGTCGCCCCGCCCATCCTATTCGCTTGATGTGCGGTCTTTTAATCTTAAAACATTTGCGTAATGTGTCTGATGAAACTGTGGTTTTACAATGGGGTGAGAATGCTTACTACCAATATTTTTGCGGACAACTTGAATTTACTCCCAAAGAGCCCTGTGATGCGTCTGACTTGGTTCACTTCAGAAAACGTATCGGTGAGAAAGGCATGGAAATAATATTGGCAGAGAGCATCCGTGTCAATACGGATAAGGATGATGAAGACCATTTTGATACGGCTTTCATAGATTCTACTGTACAGCAGAAGAATATAACTTATCCTACAGATGCGAAGTTGCATAAAAAGATAATCAAAAACGTTTTGAAGATAGTTCATGATAAGTCTCTTCCTCTACGGCAGAGTTATACACGCACTTTGAAAGGAATTTACCGTGCCCAGCGCTTTCGTAACCATCCCAAGAATCGTAAGAAAGCCCTTAAGGCAGACAGGCAACTGAAAACCATAGCAGGTCGATTGGTTAGAGAACTCGAGCGTAATCTAGAGGGAAGGAATGGCTATGAGAAGATGTTTGAGTTATACTACAAGGTTCTTTCTCAGAACCGTAAGTCAAAAAATAAAATATATTCTCTGCACGAACCGGACGTGGTTTGTATCAGTAAAGGCAAGGAACATAAGAAATACGAGTTTGGTAATAAGGTATCCATTCTTCGCTCCTGGTCAGGACTTATTCTTGGTGCATGCTCTTTTAGGAATGAATACGATGGGCATACCATACAAAAGACGTTGGAACAAACCCAAAGGATGACCGGGAAACATATTAATAACCTGGCAGCAGATAGAGGGTATAGAGGTGTGAAACAGATTGGGGATACAAAGATACTCATCCCGGGCGTTCCTAAAGCAAAAGACACCTACTACCAAAAGAGAAAGAAACACAAACTATTTTGTAAACGAGCAGGCATAGAACCAACGATAGGACATCTCAAAGAAGACTACAGATTATCTCGCAACTTTTATAAAGGTGTGAAAGGAGATGCTATCAATCTCTTATTAGCTGCGGCCGCATATAACTTCAAAAGAGCTATGAGAGTTCTTTTGTGGCTTATAAGAAAAATCAGCGTGAACTTCGCTTTTACAAACTTCACGCTGAAATATTGTTTTTAAGGGACGACTACATAGAGGTATCCGGGTTTCATCTCAAGGGTTCTGGTGTGTTCCTCGCCTATCTTGACGTATTTGCCAAGGTCGAGGTCTTCCGGCTCGATGACAACCGTCACGACCGGAAGGTCGTCCATGATAATCCGATTGCGGCGTGGAGTTTTACCGGCGACTTGAGGTTTGGGGGTGATAATCTGTGCCGCCTTGTTTCTGGCCGCTTCGATTTCCGCCTCTATCTGTCCCAAGTCGCCGTAATCAAAAGGGAGCATGGGGTCCCCGTTGTTTATAGGATTGCATTTCTCACTCATCTTCCCGAACACTTTCCTTTTCAACCATGCAAGGGAAGCGTTCAGTTCAACTATCGTGGCACGGAGCTCCTCTATGGTCTTTGCCTTCCCTTTCGTTTGTCCTCGTTGATGCCTTCCACCATGATGACAAGATCACTCCAGGTCATGGGGTACGAGTGGGTTTCAGGATCATAAGCGGGGATTTTAAAAGTTCCTTCCTCAAGCAGTTTCCCGTACATCACCAGACCTCCCGTTTCTGCGTGCAGAAGCTTTATACGGTTTTTCAGCCTGTTGATAAAGATGTACACATCTCCATTCCGGACATCCCCGTTCATTTTTTCCCGGATCAGACCGCTCAAGCGTTCTACAAGGCCAAGAGTGCCTCCTCGTGGAAATTGGAGGATTACACCAAGAAGCTCGCGCATAACAACGACTGTATCGTCAAGATGACCGCCGACTACGAGGCGTTTCTCTCGCGGGTACAGACCGACAAGGAGGGCAACAAGATTAATATTATCCGGCTTGACGGGCTGGACGCCACCGACCACAAGAGCGTCGGGACACGTTTGCAGGAGATTGCCAAAAACGCCACGACGGGAGGCGAGTACGTGCGCATCGGCGAGCTGTACGGCTTTCCGTTGCTCGTAAAGACCGAACCGCTGTTGAAAGACGGCAAGGAGGTCAAGCAGAACCGTTTCTTCGTGGAGGGGGCGTTCAAGTACACCTACAACAACGGGCAGATAGCGATGGCCGACACCAAAGCGGCGTCGATGAACTTCCTGAACGCGCTGGAACGCATACCCAAGCTCGTGGAGCAATACAAGGCGCAGAACGTAACCTACGAGCGAGACATCCCGATTTTGCAGGAAACGGTCGGTGGGGTATGGAAAAAGGAGGACGAGTTGAAAGCCTTGAAAGCGGAGGTCGCGGCGTTGGAACGCAAGATACAGCTTACGCTTACGCCTCCCAAGCCCGAAGCCGGACAAGAGCAGGCACAAAGGGACGGCGAGACTATACAGAACACGCCGGATATGACAAACGGTAACGAGCTGGAACGGACAGGCGAAGGACAATCAACGGTAACAGTCCCTCTATCCTCCAGTAATTCCGGCACTTCGCAGTTCCCGCGTGAACATATAGTAAGGCCAAAGCCCGCAGGGGAGAATATGCAGAGCAAAGGCCTCAAGTTGTAAAAGGATGCTGGAAACAGTGAAAGAACAGGCTGGATATGCTGTTATTCATAACCAGCCTGTTTCTTTTCAAATATCCTCGTTTTGTAAAAACTGCTTATCAACGGCGAAAATACATTGCTTTTGCCAAACGTCAGCATTAAACTGATTATATGTCCGCTTATACTATCGTCATAAAAAAGATTACCCCGAAGATTAAAAAACTTCAAGAGTAGCTCCGCTTCTATTCCTGTGTTACCATCATTCCGAGTGAGGGGACGGCAACCAAAAATTCGACAAATAGCCCGATATGCATGCGTAAACTTATCGTATCAAAATGGGTTCGAAATAAAATAGACGAACTCGAATCCTATTTGAAAAACAATCTGAAACTGTCGACAGAAGTAACTCATAGATACAGCGACAGAATAAGACGGTTCGTACGATCGCTATCCTGCGAAACTAATTTATCCGCTATACAGGAGGATGAAAGTATAGGCAAAATTTCAGCCATTACATGAAGCATACTGAAAAAAAATATATGAATAGTTTAAAAGGAGGGGGGGATTTGCAGATATTAATTCTCTCCATTATTTTCGAGGGCAGATAATCTTAATAAAGATGAAACAATACATATATTTTTTATTTGCTTCAGCCGTATCAATTTTCGGTTGTACAAAGCATGAACAGATGGCGGATACTTTCGTACGCACGGAAAAACAGCTTGAAACAGCTCCCGACAGTGCATTGCATACCTTAAAAAATATTCCGCGCAAATTTCTCGGCAATCGAGCAATACGAGCTAAATACTCCCTGCTGTACACTATTGCGGCAAACCGTACGAAAACTGACGAAAATACGGATTCCATGCTTCAAATCGCCTGGGAATATTATAGGAATCACCCAAAAGAGACTCGAAATCGGTTTCGAACTCTCTATTATCAAGCCCAAAGTAAATTACAGAAAGGCGACAAACCCGGCGCCCTGCGACAGTTTCTGGAAGTAGAGGAGTATCTCCACAGCATTGACGAACCCCGCTATCTCGGACTGCTTTACTTGCGTATCGGGGATATTTACTGTTCCGAATTAAATTTCGTACGGGCCTACCGTTACTACCGGGAAGCCCGCGGCCTGTTCATGCGTACGGAAGACGGTAAGCATACGGCCGAGGCATTATTGGGCATGACAGCCTCGGCACTGCGGATGAATGACCTGGCCCGGGCGCGCCGCGACTGTTCGATGGCGCTCGAACTGGCCGACGATGCGCATGACGAATCGCTGGCACAAAAAAGCCTCGGTTATTTCGCCACGCTGTACGTCGTAGCCGATACGGTTCGCATTCCCGAAGATCTGTTGCGCCGTATCGAGCAGTCCGTACTCTGCGACACAACAGTCTCCGGAATGTGTACGCGGGCCCGAACGCAGCTGCTCCGCAACCGTCCGGCCGAAGCTCTCCGTTCCATCGAAATGGCGGCACGGCGAATCCTGCGTGCCGAAGACCGTCCCATGCTGCTTTACACGGCTTACCGGGCGAACATGCAGGCGGGAAATTATCGGGAAGCGGCACGGCAGATCGACCGCTTCATCTGCCTGAACGATTCGCTGACCCGCACCGCCTTGCAGAGTTCGGCCGACATGATCGAAAAAGAGTATTTCCGAGAACGTGCGGCTTTTTACGATTACAGGCTGGAGCACCGGAGGAAAAGAGAGCTGGCGGTGATCGGAGCCGGGATTCTGTTGCTCGGCATTGCGGGCTGCGTTTTCCGGCAACAGATACGCCTGCACAAGGAGCGCGGCGAGCGGCATTTGCTTCTCGTGCGGGAGATGCGGGCCGAATATCTCGACCTTTCCGGACGCATGGAGCAGAAACAGCGTACAGAGGCCCGGCTGAAAGGTGTGATAGCTTCCCGGTTCGAAATCGTGGATCGCATCGGGAAGACACTCTACGAACGGGAAAACACCGCTTCCGGACAGGCCGCGATGGTTCGGCAGGTGCGTGAGCTTATCGACGGGTTCTCCGAAAACGGAGAGATGCTGCAAGAATTGGAACAAATCGTGAACCTGGCACATGACAATGTCATGAAGAAACTGCGACGCGACTTTCCGAAAATGAAAGAGGCGGACTTACGGCTGCTATGTTACATTTTCGGGGGATTCTCCCCGCAAGTCGTCAGTCTCTTCATGCACGATAGCGTCGCCAATATCTATGCCCGCAAATCGAGGTTGAAATCCCGCATAAAGGCATCCGATGCCGAGAATAAGGAGCTGTTCATAGCACTGTTCGAATAAGTGTCAGCCCCTTGTTAGAAATTAAAGAAAAATATCGCCGCAATACACTGTTTATCAATGGGTGTATTTGAAAAGTATTAGATTTTAAACACTATATCGCAAATGGATTTCGGTACGGAGTTTTTATTTTTGCAACAAACTCAAAGCACAAAATCGAATAGCTTATGAAAGTACTAAAAGTATTATTTGCCACATCCTGTTTCGGAGTTCTGGCCGGCTGTCAGGAAAAGGATGCCGATTTACAGCCGAAGACTCTGGTTCAAACCTCTTCCCATGCCATTGTTACGGACGGAATGACTGTGCTGGGACGTCGGCTTAAAAATCCCTATTCAGTGGAGAATATGCGTAAAGCTCTGGAAAACCTCTCACCGAAAACCAGAGCCGGAATTACAGACATGGATATTCAGCCTACGCATTATTACGTGAAGTTTCATCCCCGCTCATCCGAGGAACTGGATTTAATCCTGCAGGATTCTACGATTATCTGGTATGATATTCCGCTGGATTATGAAATTGAGGAATATGGCAGCTATTATCATGATCCTACAATTCCGGACAGCTTGCCCACTTTTCAATATGCCTCTATCGAGGTTGCGAAGTGGCCTGCGGTGAGTACCATAGGCGTAGATTATGAGATTCTTTCCGACCTGTTTATTCCCGATGAAGACAAGGATGAAGAAGATGATGAGGGAATTATGACCCGCTCCAGTACAAAATGGAGCGAAGTATTGACCGATGCGCTGGTCGAAGAGTCCCTGCGCATGACCGGCAATGAAGAAGACGGAGAGTCAGAGCCGCAAACACGTGGACGCAGTAAATGGAGACCGGCGGGCCGAATTACAGCCTATGATAATATTGTAGGCGGTGCAATTCCGCTTAATTATGTCAGAGTTCGTGCCCGTCGCTGGTTCACGACGTACATCGGCTATACAAATGCCAATGGATATTATTCCTGCAACGGTCGCTTTAAACGTCCTGCAAATTACAGTATCGCATGGGAAACATCTCGCTGGGATATAAGAGATGGAAATATCGTGCAAGCCTATTATAACGGCCCGAAAAAGACCGGAAATTGGGATTTGTATATTTCTGCCAATAAATCAATTCGTTATGCAACTATACATCGGGCTTTATATCGTTTTTACTATGGCAATACGAATGGATTGAAAAGACCGACGAACTCCCGAAAGGAAAAAATTGCATATCTTCATAAGAAAGGAAACGGCATAAACGGAGACTATAATAGACAATGGGGCATGGGGATATGGTCGGATATCCGCATATATGGCCAAGGTAACAACGGCTGGCGAGAAATGTCCGAAGTATTCAGCACAGCATGCCATGAGTTGGGCCATGCTGCTCATTATACCAATAACAGGAATACTTATGGGAAATGCAAAACGAGCTTGCTGGAAAGTTGGGCACGGTGCGTACAATATGTTTTGACCAATCAAGAATATAAAGAATTAGGAGTATTCCACAAATTACCAGCTTATCCGGAAAATGGCAGTTACAATTTTCAAGCATGGAATCCGCAAGTGTATGATCGTAATTACACTCCGCTGTTTATCGATTTGATCGATGATTTCAATCAAAGAGCATATCATCAAGGGAATACCATCTATCCGGATGACGAAATTCATGACATGCCCGTATCAGTCGTTCAAGATATCGTTTTCCGATCGAAGACATTTGCTGATGTCAAGCGACTACTGCTGGATTATGCAGCGAAAAATAAGTATGCTGCACAATTGTATAACTTAACCCCGGAAACAATCAACCGATTATTCGCTGTCTATGAAAACTAAAC
Source organism: Odoribacter splanchnicus DSM 20712 (assembly GCF_000190535.1). Taxonomy (GTDB): domain Bacteria; phylum Bacteroidota; class Bacteroidia; order Bacteroidales; family Marinifilaceae; genus Odoribacter; species Odoribacter splanchnicus. The sequence continues at coordinate 408,604 of NC_015160.1, read as the reverse complement.
CATTATTTATCAGTACAATTCTCATGGGACTGCTTGCTGTGTTATGCGGTTGCGGTACCGAGGGTAAGGGTGCGTATGTACATCTCACAACCGTATTGATTAAGAATAATAGCATGTATGATATCGAGATTGTTGTAGAGAAGCCGAGTACTGTATTAATGACTGGTACTTTTACGGTAAAAAACGGTACAACTTTCAAAATAGAGAAAGCTTCAGAGGGCGGATATTATGTGCCTAATCCGCTTGAGGCACAGATTAAATTCGATGATGGAACGGCAATAACACATCGAGAGATGGATGGCGATGCCTACCATAACTTCTGTTCCCATATAGCCTTTGAAAAAAATGCATCCGGGAAAAGGAGTGTAGAATATACATTCGAATTTACGGATGAAGACTACGAATATGCCAAAAAGCATGCAGATAAAACAAAAATATAACAATAATACAAAGCAATATGTGGATGAACTCTTTGCGTCTTGGTAGCATTGTAATGTTTTGCTGGCTGTTATCGGGTTGCGATACTTCTCACACCGAATATGTGCATCATGGAGAATGGGTCTATCGAAATGAATCTTCTCACAAGATCGAAATAAAAGGAGCTATTATATCCTGGACGATACTTGAAACTACTACGTTTATAATGGCTCCGACCCAAACTTATTGCATTGATTTTTGGTCGGACGGAGTGAAAGACATTACACCGGATGCGATCGGGTTTCCTTTCGAATATCTTCCGCAGATCGAGTGTCGTATGACAATAGATGATTCCAAAACGATTCTATTAGAACCGAATAAGGCGATTCGGAATAGGAGCAATTATCAGGTAGAGAAATTGGCTACAAACTATTTCCGGTTTACTTACGTTTTCACCGACGACAATCTTGCCGACCTGATAAAGTGATTTATCATTGCGAGGCTGCTGCCGGATAAAAGGCGGCAGCCTTAAATGCTGCTTATTATACCAATAACAGAGTACTTATGGAAAGTGCCAAATGGAGAGGATATCGTTTTCCGATCGAAGACATTTGCTGATGTCAAGCGACTGCTGCTGGATTATGCAGCGAAAAATAAGTATGCTGCGCAATTGTATAACTTAACCCCGGAAACAATCAACCGATTATTCGCTGTCTATGAAAACTAACAGAACGATTTTTACCTTGCTACTGCTTGGCTTCTTCTCTATGCTTTTCAGTTGTGACACAGATTATCTATATAATACGGAGATCCGCATTGAGAATGCCAGCCAGCACGATGTCGAAATAATTGTAGAGAAACCGAGTAGCGAATTTTTAACCGGCTCGGTTGCGCTAAAAAGCGGCACAACTTTCACAACAAAGCACAGTATCGATGGTGGATATGGTTTACCGAATCCAGTTGATGCACAGATTAAATTCGACGATGGAACCACAATAACTCACCACTCGGAGGATGGCGATACCTACCATAATTTCTGTTCCGCAACAGCTTTCGAAAAAAAAATGCAGGTAAAAAGGAGTGTGGAATATATCTTCGAATTTACGGACGAAGACTACGAATATGCCAGAAAGCATGCAGATAAAACAAAAATATAACAATAATACAAAGCAGTATGTGGATGAACTCTTTGCGTCTTGGTAGCATCGTAATACTTTGCAGTTTACTTTGGGGCTGCAGCACATCCCGTTCCGAATAGACTTGTTGGACAGTCCTTAAACTGGATCAATCAATTATTTAAAATATGCCATTTAATAATATACCTTTGGGTATCGGCGAAGATAACTCAAGCCCAACATATTCCCAACAAGGCTTATAAGGGTGGAGATTTCATGCTGGAATTCGGAGCGTTTACAAGTATGGATGTCAAGATACCGTTCACAAGATTTTCTCTGACTCCTGTTGATGGTTATATGTTTAAGGTACATCTGTTTCTGGGTGGTGCGTCGTTCTGCTTCAATACGACCAATGCTTATTTCAGTATTTCTACCCCTATATTCATCTGAGACGGCTGTTTCCGATTACAGCTTTTTCCGTACAGACTGGATTTCGCTGTTCGCCAGATTTGGATATGTCTTTCATAAGGAGAGCGCATCGGTCTTGTTCGACGATACGCAGCCTAATTGGGGCGGGTTCTCATCGTCAAGCGACCGGTATGGTGTGCTTCATGCCTCGTGTCGGAGCCGAATTCTTCCACCGGGTATGCATCACCGTCGATTACCGGATCGAAAAAAAAGCGAATCGGCACTGCAGCCTTACTGTTGGATTCGTACTTGGAGGAGGAAAGGGATAATTAAAGGAAGTACGATCGGATTCTAATAACCAATCGTACTTCCTTTATATAAACTTGCTCATGGGCACTTCTTGCCCTTTGGGCTCACGTAACTACACGGAGTGTCTCGTATCTGAAAGACTATCGCTTCGGCTAAAATGCCCGGCAATGTTTATCACGGTTTGTCTGTTCAAATCACTTTGTTGTAAATCCAACACTTTTTGCAATAAAATCGTTAACAGAAAATAGCTCCGACTTCCTATTTTTGCCCCTGAAAAATTGAAGACAGTACTTGTAAAGAGAATCTTTGCTGTTTCGCCTGCCTCGTTGGAGCTACTCCTTCCGTCGCTCTGTCCGACATCCCCTGATCGAGGGCGATACTGGGAGCAGAGCAGCACGTTGTCGGAACACACCGTTCGAAATGTGCTTATTCACGGGAGCGAAATCCCGTGGCACGTACACACCACCTGACAGGAATGGACGAGCAATACGATAGATAATATGACGAACGATTTTGCTGATTCAAATTTGAAACTAAAAAACAAAATACCAGTCTATAAAAATTCAAAAGCACTATGTGCCCGTAATCAGTTGTAGCTGAAGCTGCTGATTGATTACGGGCTGTGAGGAAAATCAAAATGATGATCCCCGAATAACTCGGGAAATACGAGCATGATCTCGAAACCCGTTTTTACGATTTCCGAGAAGTAAGTAACCCTGGGCAACGAATCTCCGTTAGACTGAGAAAGACAACTACGCTGTGGCGAACTTTCGTTTCGATACAATGCGAGGAGGTGCAAGCGGCAACGACTATTTCATATGGTTCGGGAACTTTGACGGCAAATGAGCCATAGCAAAGGTACAGATACTTGCCGCGGTAACATTAGACAGTTGTTTTCCTGCAAAGGAGAATGTACGTTTGGAGTGGTTAAAGGTAGACCGCAGGGGCTTTCGCCACTGGTACGAATCGTGTGACTGCCGTTCGTCGGACGATAAATTTTTCGTTGATTTCCTCTATCGCGTAACCGATGAAATTGTCTTTCATCTGCTGCCCACAACCTTGTGCATTGGTATCTTCATCATCGAAGAATTTTCTCTACTGCGGAGTGGAAACCCGGACAGATAAAACGTTACAGTAACGGCATCTGCCGAATCATTTACTGTGGCTATTGCAACAGGACATTGCAAGATGCGAAAAAACATTGTAGCCAGAGAGGAAATCTTCGATGGCGGGATGAGCGAATCCATCTGCGTGTTGATGGATGTGGACTTGTCGTTGCGGTTGATAGTTATGCTCTGCCGCTTCTGCAAGACTTTGCCGAAACGCTCGGAGAGCGTCTTCGCCGTTTCCCCGACGACCTGCCCGGAGAAGATATTTCCGACGGTATTCATCACGACTTTGGCCTCCTTGTCGCCGTAGTCGCGTACCAACTGGGAGAAATCCTGAAATCCCAGAAGCACGGCCACCTTGTTGCTTCGCGCCGTCGCAATCAGGTTGTCCAAGCCCTTGAAATAGATGGTCGGCAGCTCGTCGATGATAATCGAGGATTTGAGTTTCCCCTTTTTACAGAGAATAGTCTTTGTAGAGGTTCTTTGTAAGAAAGCGTTTTTTCATTTATAACAATTTGTATTTCAGTTAATTATAAATAAAAAAACACAACATAAAATACTCATTTTACTAAAATTACCCCCTCCAATAAATACCCATTTTACTAAAGGTTACACCAAAAAATACCAAGTATTTTTTGGTGGTATCTTTCATTTCTTTAACTTTGTCCCGAACTCAAAAAAAAGCCTATGGCGACCAACGACATCATCCTCTATATTCCTCCTACGGAGGAAGAAGTAATGTTAATCCAGCCGAATAACGTAACATTCGGCCAGTACTCCGTGACCGAGTGGCAAGAAAACCTCCTGACGCTGATAAGCGACCAGATCCAGCAACACATGACCAGGGAAAAACAACTGCCTAAGGACCTCTTTAACCAGCCTGTCGTCGAGATCAAATGCGACGAAGCCGGGGGGAAAAACAACAAGAGCAAAGTTCTGAAAGAGGCTATCGCCATGATGCGGAAAAACTTTTCCTTTCGCTGGGTGCATCCCAATATCCACCAGACAGTGGAAACGTTCGGGGTGGTGATAACGACGGTACACAACATCAAAGGCACAAACCGGGTAGCCCTGACGCTCAACCCCTGGGCGATCCCTTTCCTGCTCTACTACGGTACGGGTGTCGGCGGTACAAGGTACGGGAAGAACATCGCCTTAACCCTCCGGGGCAATTACACCAAGCGGCTCTACAAGATCATTTGCAGCCAACGGGACAGACGGGAGTATTATTACTCGATCGAGCAATTCTGTAAAGACCTGGAGATCCCGGCCTCCTACTCGAACGCACAGATCGACCAAAAGGTTTTAAGGCCTGCACAGGCACGGATCAAGGAAAGCGAGGCCGATGTGTGGTTCGATTACAAATTCATCTGCAAAACGCCTAAAAAGGGGCAAAAACCGAAAGCCGACACGATTATCCTGTTCATCCATGCGAGAAATCCCCAAGAACTGCGAGGCGACCAGCAACAACAATACTCGTTCGATTAAATTAGTTGAAAGTTTGTAAAGTTCATAAAGTTTATAAATTCGTTAGCCCTTGCGGAACGCTTGGTTAAGTGGCAAGGTAATACAGTACTTGGAATATTTATTATATTATTCTGATAATCAGTGAGTATGTTCTTGTTTTTATTTTTCATTCCACTTTCCTTATTCGTTTTTTAATGGAAGCAGGGGCTTCCAATCATTGTCCGTTTTCAATTTTCATTTGTCCATTTTCTTGTAGCGGATTCCAGCCAAAAGAAACGAACGTTTTTGTTTTCGTAAAGAGAAACAGATTTTAAGAAAAAAAGGGTGAAAGAAAGCAGAACTTTTTTTCTTTTTTTTAAGAATAATTGAATTAACGCCGCAAACTGATCTTTTTCTCCTTTCTGCACACCGTACCATCATTCAATACTCCTTCCAGGACAAAAGTACAGTGGTCACAGGCATCATCCATAAAAAAGCGGACATGAGTAGGTTCGGAAGTTTTCAGTTTAATATTGGGATTCCAGTAAACGGTGGGACGTATATCCGTCGAATCGGCCATGGCCAGACGGACCGAGTCGACATCGTAACGGGGAATATAAAAATCTACCGGTTTCTGATACCCTAGCGGTCTGAATACAGATAAGCCTCTCTGTTTTAACCGTTCCGGCCGGTAATCGAAATTTTCTGTAAATATCAACGCTCCATCCGGGGCTTCCTGCCCAAAATAAAAATAAGACATTCTTTCATCCAACAGGCTGATACTTAAAAACTGTTCCGGATTCATCATCATAATCCGGTCGAATTCTTCCGGAAAATCATTCAATACCAAATGTAGTTTTTTGCCCCGGTAAGTGATTTCCTCCCCGATCACCATAACACCGGGAATTTCCATAAGGGCCGTACGCATATCTTTCTGTTTCATAGCAGCCAACCGGGCAGAATCCAGCATATACCGGGCCGAAGCATCATAGAAAGAATAATTTTTTTTCGGAGGAGTCCTCCTGACCAAAGCTTCGTCGAGCACATATACTTTCACGCCATGGTCGTAATAAAAATCACGGCCGAATTGCTTATAAAACTCATCTTCTCCGTTCGCTTGCCGACGTTCATACGGAATTTGAATCTCAGGCGCCAGATATACTTCCGAATCGATAATCACTTCTACCCCTTTTCTCCCTTTACTATTTCTGGCCTGTACAATGAAACCGGTATTCTCGGGGAAAGAAATTCTTTCCACCAAAAAATGCCCTGTGCTATCCGCCTGCAATACATCGAACTGCATATTTGTCGACAGCAAAGTCAATTGTGCATCTTTTGCCTCTTTTCCCCAGAAGTTTTTTACTCTCCCCGAAATAGTCTGTCCGCGTTCCATATAATAATCGAGTTGTTCAAACTCTCCGGCAGCGACAGCACCGACATCGAAACGAGTCCATCCCTGTGTCAGCAGCAAAAGATCCAGACAACGGTCCGTAGCCCGGTTTACCTCCCGGAAATAAAAGCCCGGATCTTCGATATACCCTTTCAGATCGGAATTCAGCAGCAGTTCAGAAACAATATTGTCCTGCAGGGAATCGCGCAACACGGCAGCATCGTCCGTCACAGACAGCGAAAAACGCCCCTCCCTCAGCGAATCACTGCTTAAAATAAGTTCAACATCGACCGCTTCCCGGCTCATATATCCGTCCCGATCCGTTCCGATACGAAGATCCGTTTTTTCCGGATGACGGATAAAACATAACCTTTGGCTATAGATCCGGCAACGATAATCCATAAGACACAAATGCAATATTCCCTCCGGGAAATTAACGGCCGACAGTTTTCCATGCAACTTTCCCTCCAGGGGAGTACACACTAGTAATTGCCCCCGGGTATGGGCTATCAGATACAGACTATCCGGCAATACCGCCTGTTCTCCTCCGATCACCCGATAAGACAGTTCACGGCCATTTTGCCGGATACTCAAAGCTATACCGGACCGGTTCTCTTCGGGCAGAAAAAATTTTTTTTCCAGTCCCTGAGCAGACTTCACCTTCACGTAATACGTTTTCCCACTTTCCAACGGACTGTTCAACCATCCCATACCATGATGAATACTCCGGACAATATCCACGATACTATCCCGTTCGTCATACAGATAGCCTTCCACATCGACAGATAACCCATCTTTACCGATCGCTTTAAAAGCGACGGTTTGCCTTGTCCCCGGAATAAACTCCCCGCCTTCAGGAAAAAACGACACAGCATAATCGAGCGTATCGGCAGGCAAATGAATAGTCCGGCTGAATTCATAAGGAATACCGTTCGAAAAACGAATCCGGACATCCGAAGGATCTGCCAACTCCCCTATATTAATCCTGACCTTTCCGGATTCATCCGTTCGCCGGCGGTGTACTTTGCCCTCTTTGCCCTTACCGATCAACTGATAATCGACAGCCAGCTTCCGGTAAGGTTCCTTCCGGGAATTCGACAGCCGGACAACCGCATATTTTTCTCCTTGCTCTTCCTGGTAAGTGACTCCGGTCAACACCTTCGAATCCGACGGATTGATTAAATGGATTCTCTTTTCATAAATATAGTCTTCCCCCAGATTCTGCATCCAGTAAGAATAACTCCGCAAAAAATATTCCCCCTGACGAATATCCTCCGGTACCTTTAAATAGCCGGCAAAAACAGAATCGATCAAGGCCAGCTTCACCTTTTTAAGCACCGAATCCCGGCGGTTGACCAGATCGACATACACGAAACGGCTATAAGGAGAAGGCCGGTGGGTAGCCGCATCGACCAGAAAAGCCCGGAACCGGATCGTATCTCCGGCATGATAAGATGGACGGTCGGTATGCAACCAAACCTTTTCCTGCATTCTGGCCTGTCGTAAAACCATAAAGTTGTGAACGACCCGGGTAAAAAAATCCGGATTGTCCGAAGCTGTGAATCCGACGATACAACAACTTACCACCAGCCAGAATAAAAAACGTTTCATGTCATAGAAATATTTCCGGTTCCCGTCGGGTACTGAAATTCTTAAACAACAGATCGGTATAAGGAGTCTCGAACAAACGCGCCTCATTAGGACATTGCTTTACACACGCACAACACTTTATACAACGCCCGGCATCGCTGACGATCTCTTCTTCCAAACGAATAGCCTGCACCGGACAAATCCCGATACAAAATCCGCATTGCGTGCATAATTCAGCTACCGTCTCAGGAGTCTGAGGGGTTTTGGGACCTTTTACTTTATAGGGGAAATTTCCTTTTACCACGATAGGGGCCACTTCATCCAAAGTCTGAAAACGGTTCAATAACCGCCCTACTTGCTCTCCGAAAGCCCGCGCTTTCTGTAAATCCGGATTATCCGGCCTTCCTCCGGCTATCGGCCGGTCGGGTCTGCTATAAGAATGTTCACCGATAAAAGCAGCGCCGGCAACAGGCACAAACCCGTGAGCCACACACCAATCCCTCAATTCCAGCAAAGCATCGTCGTAATCCCGGTTACCATAAACGACCACCGCAACGGCAGGTGAATCCTGTCCGTAAATGCCTTCCATCCGCTCCAAAGCTGTTTCTGCGATACGTCCCCCATATACCGGAACGACAATCACCGTGATTCCGGAATGAATCGTGAGGTTTTCCTCCGGTTTTTCATAAGTCAGATCGGTTTCCGAAACGTGCCCGGTTCCCAGACCTTGCAAAACGGTCTCACCAATCATATGAGAAGAATGAGTCGGAGAAAAACAAATGAGATGTGCGTAATCGTAAGTCATAGAATAAAATGTTGATTTTTCTTTTGCAAAAATAACATTAGTTACCATTTCTCCAAACGGAACCGATGAAAACCTGACATTTTTTCCAAAGGCTCAAGGACTTGCAGAGAGAATAATCAGTTTGTAGATAAATGTATGACATTTTATGGAATTTACACTACTTTTGTGGACTTAATCATACGAAATCTATCTTGGCAGATCTGTTTCCCAATTATACCGAAGAAAAACAAAGCATCCGCAAGTTCTTCAGGAGCTATGTTTACCCGGCTATGTTCAACATGGTGGTCATGGCCTTGTACAACATAGTCGACCGGATATTCATCGGGCAGGGAGCCGGCGCTTTGGCTATCTGCGGACTGGCCCTGACGCTTCCTTGTGTTTCTTTGTTGAGTACCGTCGGCACCCTGACCGGAGTCGGAGCTGCTGCCCGCATTTCCACTTCGATTTCTTTAGGCAACCGTTCCCTGGCCTGCCGTATCCTGGGAAATGCCACTGTATTGAATATCCTGTTATCTACGATTCTGATCGTTTACTCCCTGTATCATCTGGACTTTATCCTGGATATCTTCGGAGGAAGCGGGCAAACTATCCCCTATGCCCGTAAATACATGTCCATTCTGATCCCGGCCAGCTTGCTGACGAATCTGAATTTCACCTATTGCCATGCCATCCGTGCCTCCGGTTTTTCCCGCAAATCGATGACCATCGTCTTCGCAGGAGTGATTGCCAATATTATCCTGGACCCGATCTTCATTTTCGGTTTCGGCCTGGGCATTGAAGGAGCAGCCATTGCAACAGCCCTATCTATGTGCATCAGCTCAGTATTGGTGATCCGTCATTTCAGAAGTCCGTCCAATATCCTGAAACTCCAAAGTAAATGTTTCTCTCCCCGGTTTCCGATCTTAGTTTCCATCGTCGGAATCGGTATGGCCGCTTTTATCATGAACATCACCACAGGTATGGTGAATATCATTATGAACCGTTATCTGGAAAACAACGGAGGAGATTACGCTATCGGAGCCTTCGGGATCATCAGTAGTTATTCCATCCAGGTCTCTATGTTGCTCATGGGAATATGCCAGGGCATGCAGTCTGTCATCGGTTATTTTTATGCAGCGGGCCATCGGCAGATGACGCTCCATATCCTGCGGAAAGCCATCCGTACGGGAAGTCTGATCGCCTGTTGCGGCTTTATAATCGGCGAAGCATTCGCTCCCTGGTTGGTCAAAGCCTTTACTTCCGATCCGACTCTGCTACAACTCAGCGAAGAGGGGCTGCGGTATACTTTTCTCGCCATGCCCCTGTTAGGGTTTCAACTGATCGTCACCAGCTATTTCCAGTCGATCCGGCAGGCACCTAAAGCCATCACCATGAATATTTCCCGTCAATTCTTATTTCTGATCCCGGCCCTGGGACTGTTTTCACACTGGTGGGGACTGACAGGCATCTGGCTGGCCATCCCCTTCGCCGACCTGATGGCCACACTGATCGCCCTCTTTTTCTTATGGCGGACCGACCGGAAAGCGGATTAATGGATCAGTTCGTATACATTCATTTCCTCCCCCACTACCCAAACCAGATCGCCGGCTTCGAACACCGTATCGGCATCCGGATTTCTTAACGAGGCCGCTCCCCGTTCCACACCGACTACGACACATTTGTGTTTGTCCCGGATTCCGGAATCCCGGATACTCTTCCCGTTAAAAGGAGAATCTTCGGTGACCACAAACTGTTTCAGGCATACTTCGCTCTGTGTCAGGTCTGAATCCATCGGTGGCAAGGTCATGGACTGCAGTTTATTCCCAAAACGTTCCAGCTGCTCGTCACTACCGATCACCTGCACCCGGTCTTGTGGAAACAAGCGTTCTTTACCACCCGGAATATTGATACAACTCTGTCCCCTGAAAACAGCGACGACCATCACCCCGAAGCGACTTCCCAAAGCCAGATCGGCCAACGTATATCCGGCCCATAACGATTCGGACGGAATTATAAAATCGGCCATATGTAAATCCCGTGACAGCAGATGCCCGGCAAATTTCGGAGGCATCTGTGTTCCGGCATGCCGGGCATACACCTCTCTTACCCGGAAATTCCGCAAAAAATGCCGTTCGATCTGGATAGACTGCTTTTTCAGGTAACGGGAATAAAACATCCCGGCCACCAACACGCAAGCCACTCCCAGTAACAAAGCGATAGAAGCTTTAAAAAGCGACACAATCACTACCATGACATACAATATCGCTATCACGAAACGGAATATGACCAGCGACACCAAATAAGCCCGGCTGAAATAACCATCGTTCCACAAAGACTGAAATTCGGCCGAATGGTTTTTCTTGGCTACGATAGCCCGCAAAAAAGGGGCGATCAATAACAAAATCAGAACGGCACACAACAACCCTCCCCAAAAACCGGGCAGCGATCCCCGGATCAAGGGCACCAGAAATTGAAACGAGAGAATCAGAATAGCGATGATGATCACCGAATAAATTACCATTATCCGGATCAGCGAGGTCAGTAAACGCTTCCAGTTACTTTCATGATTGACCACCCGGGTACCGGAAGTATAATGCTCGATAAAACGCTTCCATTTCCGTGGCAAATGTTTTTCGACATAAGGATAAGCCGGCTCGGCAGCCCGGATCATATAAGGAGTCAGAAATGTCGTTATGACGGCTACAGCGATCACGATCGGGTACAAAAAATTACTGGTCACGTGCATCGTCATGCCCAAGCCGGCGATAATAAAAGCGAACTCCCCGATCTGCGTCAGACAAAATCCCGACTGCAAAGCCGTCTTCAGCGGTTGACCGGCCAATACCACTCCCAGGGTACCGAATACCGACTGTCCGATCAAAACGGTAAGCGTAATAATCACAATCGGCCAGATATATTGGGCGATCATCCCCGGATCGACCATCATCCCCACTGAAACAAAAAATATCGCGGCAAACAAATCTTTCACCGGTTTCACCAAACGTTCTATTTTTTCCGCTTCGATCGTCTCGGCCAGAATAGACCCCATCACGAAAGCCCCCAAAGCAGAAGAGAAACCGACGGCTGTAGCGAACACTACCATCAGGAAACACAAACCGAGAGAGACGATCAGCAAGGTCTCGTCGCCCATCAGCAAACGGGTACGCCTGAAAAAAGTAGGAATAATATAAATCCCGGTCAGGAACCACAACAGCAAAAAGAACAAGAGTTTCCCGATACTATACACCATTTCCATCCCTTCGAAATTCTTACTGACAGCCATCGTAGAAAGCATCACCATCAAGACGATAGCGACCAGGTCCTCGATGACTAAAATTCCGAACACCAGCCCTGTAAAACGTTGTGTCCGTAATCCCAAATCCTCGAAAGCCTTATAGATAATCGAAGTCGACGACATGGCCAGCATACCTCCCAGAAAGATACTGTCCATCTGTTTCCACCCCATCGCTACCCCGACGATAAAACCCAAAACCACCATACCCACAATGATAGTCAGGGCAGCGATGATAGCAGGACCTCCTACCTTCATTAACTTTTTAAAACTGAATTCCAATCCCAAAGCAAACAACAGGAATACCACCCCGATATCTGCCCAGGTCTGAATATTTCCGCTGTCGATAACCGTCGGGGTTAACGTGATATGCGGTCCGGCAAGAATACCGGCCACGATATACCCCAATACCGACGGTTGTTTCAGACGCTTGAATATCAGGGTCATCAATCCGGCAGAAGCCAGTATAAGAGCCAGATCCGTAATTAATGTAGGTAAGTGTGACATAAACCACGTAATTTGGCCACAAAATTAGCATTTAAACCCTAATTCCGTTCACTTGATCGTCCGCTTATTGAGGAATTCCATAAATTTATCTTTCGAGGAATCTGCTATCGGAATATAAGTCTTTCCGAAAACGATCCGGTTTCGCTCGATGACAGTGATCCGATTCAGATTGACGATAAAAGAACGGTGTACCCGGCAAAAAGAAGCCGGCAACATCTCTTCAAGCGATTTCATACTGATAAGCGAAACGATAGGCGAAGTCACCCCTTCGAGGTATATTTTTACATAATCCTTCAAACCCTCGATATAACAAATTTTAGCCAATTCGACCTTGACCAGTTTATAATCCGATTTTACAAAAATACAATCCTCTTCCAGACTGTCCCCCTGCGTTTCACGGGTTTTCTCAAACCAATTCAACGCCTTGTTAGCGGCCTTTAAAAATTCAGGATAGCTGACCGGCTTCAATAAATAGTCCAGCGCATCCACCCGGAAACCTTCCAAAGCATACTGTTCGAAGGCGGTTGTAAAAATCACTTTGATCTGTTTATCCAACACCCGGGACAATTCCAACCCATTCAGTTCAGGCATCTGGATATCGAGGAAGATCAGATCCACCGCCTCTTCGCGTAACACCTGCAACACCTCCAAAGCATTCGAGCAACGGGCAACCAATTTCAAAAAAGGTGTCCGCTTGACGTAACTCTCCATCAAATCCAAAGCCAAAGGCTCATCATCGACTATCAAACAATTCAGTTCCATCCGTTTCAACTTCCGATCTTTAATTGAGCGACAAATTTGTTTCCCTCCCGTTCTGTCCGCAAATCATATTTTCCGGGATACAATAAATCCAGCCGTTTTTTTAAATTTTCCAGTCCGATCCCCGATCCGCTCCGGTCGGTTTCTTTCTTGGGAAAATAACTGTTTTCAATGTAACAGCAGATTCCTGAATTTTCCAACCAATTGAAACGGATATGAATAAAAGAAGGCTCCGTGGGGCTCACTCCGTGTTTAAAAGCGTTTTCGATCAAAGTGATAAACAACAACGGAGCGACCAGCACACCTTTCCCATCGTCCGGCAAATCGACCTTCAACTCTACATTTCCCGACAACCTCAGACTCATCAACTCGATATAACTCTTCATGAAATTCAATTCATGATCGAGCGATACGAATTTCTGATTGTCTTCATACAGCACATGCCGCAACAGCCGGCTCAGATCATGGACGGCAAACTGGGCCCGGTCAGGATCGATAGCGATCAGGGAATAAATATTATTGAGGGTATTGAACAGGAAATGAGGGTTCAGCTGGCTTTTCAGATTCTGCAATTCCGCTTCGGAACGGGCATTTTCCAATTCTTTTTTTTCTTGCTCGAGGATATACCAGTTTTCGGTCATCCGGATAGCGACACTCAGAGCCGACACCAAAGCCATCATCACTCCATCCCGGATAATAAAAACACTCCGTGGAGGAAAAGGTCTCGAATGCCTCGGTCCCTCATTGACAAAATGAATAAAATAATACTCCTGCCATCCATGTAAACATAAGCTCAGCAACACAAAAAGGAATAAATTGACAATAATAAATACCAATAACCTTTTCCGGAACAACAAGCGATCGATAAAAATAAAATAATTGGCATAAAATACAGTAATAAAAGCGATGGGAACACCGACATACCCCAGAAATTTAACCCAGGTCATCGGATTTCCCTCTTTCCAGGTGAAAAAAAGAGGGAAGCCGAATACCAATCCCCAGCCGATCACCTGGATCAGAAACTTTAAAATTTTATTCTTGTCACTCATATTACAAAGATAAAGATTTATTTGTTTATTTACCGGATCAACCGGTAAATAAACTACTCATACCGGATCGCTTCGATCGGATCGAGATTAGAAGCTTTCTGTGCCGGATACCAACCGAAGAAGATTCCCGTCACCGTACAGACCACAAACGACAGTACAACAGAATACAGCTGCACATATACCGGCCATCCCGCAACCAACTTGACCACCCACGAGGCTCCGATACCGAACACCACACCGATCAATCCACCGGTCACACTGATCAGAATCGCCTCGATCAGGAACTGGGCCAGAATATCCCGCCCCTTCGCTCCGATAGACATTCTCAGTCCGATTTCCCGGGTACGTTCGGTTACCGACACATACATGATGTTCATAATCCCGATACCGCCGACCAGTAAAGAGATCCCCGCAATACACGCCAACAACATCGTCATCATGTCCGTTGTGGAATTCATCATCGAGCTCAGTTCTTGTTGGGAACGGATGTTAAAATCATCGTCATCCGATTCTTTCAGCCTGTGATTCCTGCGCAGGATACTCGCAATCTCCTCTTCTGCCAGTTCGGTCTGATCTTCAGAAAGCGCCGAACAGAATATACTTTGTAAATGGGTGATGGCCAGGATACGTTTCTGGACGGTTGTATAAGGTGCTAAGATAAGATCATCCTGGTCCATCCCCATTGTATTATAACCTTTCGATGTCAGGACTCCGATAATACGGAAAGGTATTTTTCCGAAGCGGATAATTTGCCCCACCGGATTTTCCCCATTGGTAAACAGATTATCCACGATCGTTTTCCCGACGACACAGACTTTCGCCGATCCGAGAATATCCTCCTCCGTAAACATATCCCCTTCCGCCAGGGTATATTTACGAATTTCAAGATAATCCGGATTTATCCCATAGATACTGGTCGGATAATTATTGGATCCGTAGATCGCTTGTCCGCTGCTACTCACCGATGGCGAACAAGCCGAAACATAACGGGTTTCATCGACAATCGCCTGATAATCGTCCAGTTTCAGACTTTGCATGGCAGCCGGATCTTGCCGTACCCCTCCCCGCATATCCGCACCCGGATGAATCATGATCATATTAGAACCCATCTCCGCGATCTGAGCACGGATACTCCGCTTAGATCCCTGACCGATAGCCAGCATGGTAATCACCGAAGCGACACCGATAATGATCCCCAACATCGTCAGAAATCCCCGCATCTTATTATTCCCCAGGGCCCGCAAAGCGATCCTGAATAAATTCGCAAAATTCATTGTATTTCGATTTAATTAATCCTCATTCTTCGGTAAAGCCGCCAGCGTCTCTTTAGCCGAAGCAATCTTTTCATTCCGGGTATCCTGAATCACCCGCCCATCCTTCAACACGATAGTCCGGCTGCTATACGCCGATAATTCGGGATTATGGGTGACAAAAACAATAGTCCTCCCCCGGGCATACAATTCCTGAAACAACGTCAGAATCTCGAAAGAAGTACGGGTATCCAGGTTTCCCGTAGCCTCATCGGCCAAAATCAATACCGGATCGTTCACCAATGCCCGGGCTATAGCCACCCGTTGCTGCTGTCCTCCGGACATCTGATTCGACTTATGATACAACCGGTCATGTAACCCTACCGAGTCGAGCGCTTCTATCGCCCGTCTTTCCCGTTCCTTAGCCGAAACCGCCGGATTATACATCAACGGAAGCTCGACATTCTCGATCGAAGTAGTCTTCGGAAGCAGGTTATAAGACTGGAATACAAAACCGATCTTATGATTCCTCAGCTCCGCCCGCTCATTCTTTCCCATCTGCCGGACCGAATACCCGTCCAGCCAATACTCCCCGGCTGTCGGCGTATCCAGACACCCCAGCACATTCAGTAAAGTAGATTTCCCCGATCCGCTGGTCCCCATGATCGTCACGAATTCTCCCGGCTGAATAGCAAAGGATACCCCCCGCAAAGCATGTACCGTCTCATTTCCTACCAGAAAATCACGCTTGATATCTTTTAATTCAATTATAGCATTCATTGTGTGTGAGTTATTGAGTTGCTGAGTTGCTGAGTTATTGAGTTACTGAGTTGCTGAGTTATTGAGTTACTAAGTTACTAAGTTGCTGAGTTAATGAGTTACTAAGTTCCTCTACTTTCTAAATCATCGATTTACCTTCTCCACCAATTTCCCGCAACTCCCCCTTATCTCCTCCTCCCCATCTTTTAGCCTATAGCTTCCAGCCTATAGCCTTTTACATTTTACTTCTTACTCTTCTTATCTTGTCCCGGTGGTTTCGGCATAAAGGGACTGGATTCTGTTTCTCCGGGTTGCGGAGTTCCCATCGCTTTTTTACCGGATTGTTCCATCGCCACGACAATCTCGTCTCCCTCAGCGAGACCACCGGTGATCTCCAGGAGTGAAGTCGTCGCAGTAGCCGTCTGTACTTCTTTTTCTTCCAACGTTTGTCCATTCTTCACCCACACTGTTTTCTGTAAGGCAGAATTATCCACATGGATCGGTTTCAGTACGATTCCATTAGCTTCGGCCAAAGCCTGATCGGGCATAAATTTCAATGCTTTGGGAGGAATAGTCAATACGTTATTCTTCTCCAGTGTATAAATCGACACGGTAGCCGTCAATCCCGGTTTCAGTTTCAGATCCGGATTAGGTGCACTGATCACCACTTCGTAGGTCACCACATTCGATTCCACGGTAGCCTCCAGCCGTACCTGAGTCACAACCCCTTCGAACGCATCGTTCCGGTAGGCATCTACGGTAAAGGTAACCCGCTGTCCTTCGCGTATTTCGCCGATATCGGCCTCATCCACGTCTGCAATCACCTGCATCTCCGTCAAATCTTTAGCAATGGTAAACAAAGTCGGAGTTTCGAATCCGGCAGCCACCGTCTGTCCTTCTTCCACTTCCCTACTGATAACGACACCGTCTATCGGACTGGTAATCACGGCATATCCCAAATTTCTTCTCACCTTTACAATATCGGCTTTCGACTTTTCGTAGGTACTTTTAGCCTTTTCATAATTATACGTTGCCTCTTCATAATCGCTGTCGCTGATCAGTTGCTTTTCGAACAGCACTTTACTGCGGGCATAATTTTTTTGCTGATACTCGTATTCTGCTTTGGCATTCGCCAGCTGAGCTTCCTGCGATTCCAGTTCTGCCTGTAAGGTCACCTTATCCATCTCGGCAATCAGCTGCCCTTTTTTCACAACACTATTGTAGTCGACATAGATACGGTCGATGATACCCGAAACCTGCGTACCGACATCCACCTTGGTCACCGGCTCTACCGTCCCTGTCGCCACTACGACATCCGTCATCGAATTACGGGTCACTTTTTCAGTCTGAAAACTGATTTTCCCTTTTGAAGAAGTACCCATAAAGAAATATCCGCACAAGGCCAGAACTACGATAGCTCCCCCGATCGTTATTAATTTCCCTTTTTTCATATATTCTTTTTTATATTGTCATACAATCACTTGGTTCTCACATACCTCTATCATTGGATACTGATCTCTATACCCTGATAGAAATTCAACAATTGCTGATTCAGGATCGCCATATATTTGGCTTGTATCAACTCGAGCCGGGCAGCCAGCAAGTTGTTTTTCTCCGTCATCAATTCTACCGTATTTTTTGCTTTCAGGAAAAACTGTTCCTGAGTAAGCTCGAAAGACAATTCTGTAGCGGTCAGATTCTCCCGGGCCGAACGGAAACGGTTCTGCGCCGATACCGCATCCTGATAAACCGTCTCTACCGATTTCAGTAATTCTTTCTGTACGTTCTCATAATTGAGTTGGGCATTCTCGATATTCAGTTTAGCCAGATTGACCGCCGTCTTGGTCGAACGTTTATTAAAAATCGGTATATTCAGCGTCAAACCGATATTTTCACTCCAATTGTGTTTCGTCTGTGTCCCGAACCCCGTGCCGATACCCGAAACATGACTGGTTCCTAAACCGGCAGACAAGGTAACGTCAGGTAAATATCCCGCCCACGCTTTCTCCTTCTCCAGATTCGCTACCCGGATATTCAATTGGTTGTATTTCACTTCCGGCATGATTCCCAGCGAAGTCAGGTAAACACTCTCTTTAGACGGTAAAACGACCAACACGCTTTCATCTGTCAATTGCGGAATAGCCAGTTCCATCTGGTCGTTCACCCCTAATTCGAGCAATTGTTTCAATTCCAGCTGAGCATTTGCGAGCGTTGTCCGGGCTACAACCAACTGATATTTATCGGTGGCATACTGAGCTTCCAGCTGAGCGAGATCGGCTTTCGATAATGCTCCTGCCTCCAATAAAGCTTTGCCACGATCCCGCTGGGCTTTGGAAACTTCTACCGTCCCTTCGTTAATTTTCACCGCTTCGTCAGCATACAATACCTGGACAAATGCTTGGGTAATCGCCAGTTCGATGTTATTTTCAGATTCCTTGATCGTCAACCCCTGCACCTCATTTTGCAGGTCCATCTGTTGTACGTTCTTCCGGATTTTTCCTCCTTCGAACAGAGATACGGAAGAATTCAGGTTATAACTTCCGGAATACGAATTTTTATCACCGGCTTCGGGACGGGGACGGTTCACATAATTGTGAGCCGTTGTAAAAGAAAGAGAAGGCAGCCGGTCCGCTTTAGCCTGCTTCGTATTTTCTAAACTTTCTTCCCATGCGATCCGACTTTGCCGAATCTGAATATTATGTGCCCGGGCATAATTAATGCAGGATTTCAAATCCCACACAGCCGGTTTTTCCTGAGCCATCACCGGGGCGGACAACACGACCAGTCCCAGGACTATCCCTTTCCAATATGCATTCATAATGTATCTTTTAAGTTCATTTTCACGTTACAAATGTATTTTCTGTTCTCCCCCCCTACAATTTAAATATATACATTCCCCCTTTTTCACGACGAATCCCCCGATTCACCCGATAATTATTTTAGCATTTACATATTTTCACATTAATATTGGCATCTTTTTTGTTAGCAAAGGGGCAATACATCTATTTCAATTAAAATCTGTTACTATGAAACCGATATACAGCCTGTTTATTATGCTATCCTTTGCCGGACAGTTGCGTGCACAAAACGATACCACCGAATTATTTCCTTACGGAGATATGAATCAGTGGATGGTACGGGTAGTCGACGAATCCCTTGTTATCGGAGGAAATACAAAATATCTGTATGAGATCACACCGGGCGATACGCTGAAAAACAACACCCCTTATAAAAACAGTATATCTCCGTGGGCTACGTCGACCGTCATGGCTAAAGTCAGCGGAGTGGTGAAAGCCAGTGTAACCGTATTCCCGGAGAAAAGGGATTCCGGTTATTGTGCCCGGCTCGAAACCCGTATGGAACGCGTCAAAGTGCTTGGATTGATCAATATATCGGTATTAGCCACCGGAACGATATTTGTCGGTGAAGTGATGGAACCCGTGCGGGACACTAAAAATCCGCAAAGCAAACTCAATAACAATATTCCTTTCACGAAACGACCGAAAGCCCTGGAATTCGATTATAAAGTAGAGCCGGGCGGGAAACAGATCAAAGCGACAGGTTTCAGCCGTATCGTCGATATCCCGGAACAGAATAATGCCGAAGCCAGCCTATTGCTGCAATACCGCTGGGAAGACGAAAAAGGGAATCTGTTTGCCAAACGCGTCGGCACAGCCTACGAACGTTATGACCAGGAAGTAAAAGAATGGCAAAACGGCCATCGGATAGAAATCCATTACGGAGATATTACCGGAAAGGATTTTTACCAGCCTTATATGGACCTGGTAAAAGGTGAATCGACACAATATGCCGCCAATAGCCAGGGGAAGATCGTCCCCATCCAGGAGATCGGCTGGGCCTCTCCCGACACTACTCCCACCCACATTATCCTCCGTTTCTCCTCCGGCCATGGCGGAGCCTACATCGGTGCCCCGGACGCCAAATTCTGGATCGATAATGTAAAACTGGTTTACTAAAATATCAAAAGCACATAATAACTACAAAGTTATATTAAAACCCGGCTTTAACCGATTAAATTCTTAGCATCCCGTACCATCATTTTAGCAAACCGGGCCGAAGCTCCGGGTTGCCCTAAACGGCGGATCACCTCATCGTAATTCCGGAGCATTTTCTCCCGGTCACGTTCGCTGTACAGGATACGGGAGAGCTCGTTGAGGATATTTCTTTCGGTCAGCCGGTGCATCATCAGCTCTTTGACGACTTCCCCACCGAAAATCAGGTTGACTAACGAAATATAGTCTACTTTAACGAAGGTCTTGAACAAATAATAACTCAACCTACCTCCTTCGCCATTGTAACAAACCACTTGGGGAATACGCAGTAAAGCCGTTTCCAGGGTCGCCGTACCCGAGGTAACCAGAGCCGCTTTCGCCTGACTCAACAAACGATAAGTCTGCCCATACAAAATACGGACCTCCCGTCCCTTCAGGTAAGGAGCATAATCGGCATCCGACATCGAAGGAGCCCCGGCGATCACAAACTGATAATCGGGGAAATGATCCACCATCCGAAGCATTGCCGGCAGCACATAACGCAGCTCCTGGCTCCGGCTGCCGGCCAGTAAAGCGATGATCGGTTTATCCGGTAAATCGTTCGCTTTTATAAACCCGGCAAAAGTCTCCTCCCGGTAAGGCCGGGCATCGATCGCATCCACCAGCGGATTACCTCCGTATTCCACCGTATAATGATAGCGCCCGTAAAAATCCGTTTCAAAAGGAAAAATCGTATACATCCGGTCGACATACCGCTTGATCTTTTTCACGC
Organism: Odoribacter splanchnicus DSM 20712; assembly: GCF_000190535.1. Classification (GTDB taxonomy): domain Bacteria; phylum Bacteroidota; class Bacteroidia; order Bacteroidales; family Marinifilaceae; genus Odoribacter; species Odoribacter splanchnicus. Next base: position 387,635 of record NC_015160.1, on the reverse strand, counting down.
GCCCGGTATTCCAGGCCCACAACTTCGGCGAAATGTAATAAAATACTTTCAAACCGATCCCTTTGGCAAACCGGGCAATACGCAGGTTGAAACCGGCATAATCCACCAGGATCACCACGTCCGGCTTCCAACTCCGGATATCCTCACAACACAAGCGGATATTGGCCTTGATCTTACCGAGATTCTTCAATACGGTCAGAAATCCCATGATAGCCGTATCTTTGTAATGCCGGACGATCTCCGCTCCTGCCTCACGCATCAGGTCCCCGCCCCAACCCCGGATGTCGGCTTCCGGATCTTCAGCCCGTAACCCCCGGATTAAATTCGACGCATGCAAATCGCCCGATGCTTCCCCTGCTATAATATAATAACGCATAAAAGGTAAAGGTTAAAAGTAAAAAATAAAAACTCAACAGTACTGTACAAAGATAGCAAATTACAAGCCAAATCATTACTTTTGCAAGCGATTATAGAAATTTAATAGCAGTCGGTACAAATATGAATATTGCAGGGAAGAAAGTCGCTTATATCACCTTGGGTTGTAAACTGAACTTTTCAGAAACGTCTACCATCAGGCACAGCCTTGAAAAAGAAGGCACTGAAACCGTAGCCGATAAAGAAGGCGCCGATATCTTTGTGATCAATACCTGTAGCGTGACCGATATGGCCGAAAAAAAAGGCCGGCAGTTGATCCGTAAAATTATTCACCACAACCCGGGCGCCTATATCGTAGTTGTCGGATGTTATGCCCAGCTCAGAGCGAAAGAAATCATGGCTATCGACGGAGTGAGCCTGGTATTGGGGGCCGGAGAAAAATTCAATGTCGCCCACTACCTGCAACACCTCGAAGAACAGGAAAAGCAAGAACCTCACTCGTGTGATATTTTCAAAATCAGCAATTTCGACCTGGCCTACTCTTTCGGCGACCGTACCCGTTGTTTCCTGAAAATCCAGGACGGTTGCGACTATTTCTGCACTTATTGCACCATTCCTTTTGCCCGCGGAAGAAGCCGGAGTGCCAGTCTGCCGCGGATCCTCGACGCTCTCCGCGAGGTGGCCGGCAAAGGGATCCAGGAAGTGATACTCACCGGTGTCAATACCGGCGATTTCGGCCGGGGCACGGATATGAATTTCTTACAACTATTGCAACAACTCGACCGCCAGGAAGAGATTGCCAGGTTCAGGATTTCTTCTATCGAGCCCAACCTGCTGACCGACGAAATCATTGAATTTGTAGCAACCTCCAAGCGCTTCATGCCCCATTTCCATATCCCCTTGCAATCGGGTAGCGACGAAGTGTTGAAGCTCATGCACCGGCGTTATGACCGGGAATTATTCGCCGGTAAGATCCGCACCATCCGCCACCTGCTACCGGATGCTTTTATCGGCGTCGATGTCATAGCCGGCATGCGGGGTGAAACCGAAGCCTGTTTCGAAGACGCCCTCCGGTTCATCGAGACGCTCGACATTTCACGGCTTCACGTATTCCCTTATTCCGAACGCCAGGGAACCAAAGCGCTGGATATCCCCCTGACCGTTCCTCAGGAAGAAAAACACCGGCGGGTAAACCGGCTGATTTCCGTATCACAAAAAAAATTAACCGCTTTCTATCACCGGTTCGAAGGGGAAACCCGTCCTGTATTGTTCGAAGACAACAAAATCGGACAGTATATCTGCGGATTCACAGACAATTATATCAAAGTAAAACTCCCCTACGATGCCGGATTAGCCAACCGGATTATTCCCATCCGGCTAGAAAAAGGGCTCTTTTGTGAAGACGAATAAACAACTCATAATAAAGTGATTAACCCCATACACAAAAGGCACATACTTATTGTGTCTAATTAACAATATTTAATTTGAAGCGTTCACAATTAGTATTACCTTTGTGTAAGAATCAATTTCATAGTTTGTTTCTGTTTAGGGTTAGTAATTTAAGTCGTCAATTCATGGCGACTTAATTTTTTTATTTCATCCGATATACCTATTTTTGTTATAAATACTTTTTAACTTTGTATCAAAAATATAAACATCGATTGTTAAGTAATCAGCAATTTACTTTTTAATTAAAGCAACGAACCTAATGCAAGTTTTAATTACCGGAAGTGCCGGATTTATCGGTTACCACCTCGCAAAAGCTCTTGCCCGGCAAGGCATAGCCACTTATGGCATCGACTCGATAAACAGTTATTACGACGTATCCCTGAAAAAAGCCCGTTTAAAAGCATGCGGAATCGATCTTTCCCGTCAAGAACAGGAATACCGCTCTACCCTTTACCCCAATTATACGTTCAGGCAAATGGACCTCTGTGACAAACCTGCCCTCGACGCACTTTTCGCTTCCCGGACCTTCGATACGGTAATCAACCTGGCTGCACAAGCCGGAGTACGTTATAGCCTCGAACATCCGGAGACCTACATCGACAGCAATGTGTCGGGTTTTCTGCATATATTGGAAGGCTGCCGCCACCATCATATTCCCCGTCTGATTTTCGCTTCTTCGTCATCGGTATATGGCAATTCGACCGAAGTACCGTTCCGCGAAGATGCGCGGGCCGATCATCCGGTCAGTATCTACGCCGCCACCAAAAAGAGTAACGAACTGATGGCCTATACCTACTCCCGGCTCTACGGCCTCCAGACTGTCGGACTACGCTTTTTCACCGTTTATGGTCCCTGGGGACGCCCGGACATGGCACCGATGCTTTTCGGCCGATCTATCCTGGAAGATAAACCGATCCGGATATTCAACGAGGGACGTTTATCCCGGGATTTCACATATATCGACGATATTATCGCCGGGATCGTCACAATACTCGACCACCCGGGCTTAGTGCGGGAAGATGTCCCGGGAGTACCGGCCGTCATCTATAACATCGGTCACGGTTCTCCGGTTCAGCTCATGGATTTTATCGGACTCCTGGAACAACATCTGGGTAAAACCGCCCGGAAAGAATTCGTCGGCATGCAACCCGGAGATGTGTATCAGACCTGGGCAGACACCACCAAACTCCATACCGATTATAATTACAGGGCCACCACCTCACTCGGGAAAGGAATCGAACAGTTTGCCCTCTGGTTCAAAAAAATGAAAACTTATGGATTATAATATATTCAAATCGCCCCTACGTCACTTTATCAAAGCAAAGATAAACGGTGGGGCCGTCTTGCTTTTCGTTGCCGCAGCCGCAATGATCATAGCTAATACACCCTTACGCGAAACCTACGATGCCTTTTTTGCCAAAGAGGTCATTTTGCAATTCGGAGACATCAACCTCTTTCACGTCCACGGAAGGAATATGACCTTCATGTCCCTGATCAACGATGCGCTGATGGCAATCTTCTTCTTCTCCGTCGGTCTGGAAATCAAACGGGAGATCCTGGTCGGCGAACTCTCTTCACCCCGCAAAGCTTTACTTCCGGTTGTCGCAGCTTGCGGAGGAATGCTCGTCCCCATCCTCATCTTTTCCCTGATTTGCCCCGAAAGCCCTGCCAGCCGGGGAGCCGCCATCCCGATGGCCACGGATATCGCTTTCTCATTGGGAGTATTATCCTTACTAGGGAAACGCATCCCCCTGAGCCTGAAAATCTTCCTGACCACTTTCGCCGTAGTAGACGATATCGGTGGCATCATTGTCATCGGAGCCTTTTACAGCAGTAATCTGATCCTGGAATACTTGCTTTGGGCATTAGGGATTATTTTCATTCTGTGGATAGGCGGTAAAGCCGGAATCAACAGCAAGCTGTTTTATATCTTCTTCGGCATCGTCGTGTGGTACTTATTCCTGAATTCGGGGATTCATCCGACCATCGCCGGTGTCATCGGAGCCTTCACCGTCCCGGCACGTCCCAAGCTGAACATCTACAAATATGTCGGAGAAATCCGGGCCAGCTTGCAAAAGCTTCCCGAAACCGCCGACATGGCCAATAATAAATACATGCTGAGCAACTCGGAACGCGCTATCCTCCGTCATGTCGAATCGGTCTCCGACAAAGTGATCAGTCCCTTGCAATCGATGGACGATAACCTGCATCCCCTGGTCAACTACGTGGTGATGCCTCTCTTTGCCTTCGCCAACGCCAGCATCTCTTTCGAACATTTCACCCTGGCCGACATCGAAGGAGTGACACTCAGCGTATTCATCGCCCTCGTCCTGGGCAAACTGCTCGGCATCTTCTCATTTACATGGCTGGCCGTGAAAAGCAAATTACTGAACATGCCGGAACACATGGATGCCCGTAGCCTTCTCGGTGTATCCATGTTGGGCGGAATCGGCTTCACCGTCTCCCTGTTTATCGCCAACCTCTCCTATGCCGGGCTCCCCGACATCGGTCCTACCCTGCTCAACCAAGCCAAATTAGGTATCATCAGCGGTTCCGTATTCGCCGGTCTCGCCGGTTACCTGTTGCTAAAACATTTCTATAAAAATCCCCGGAACCGATAAATCTATCGGTTCAGATAAAATTTTGTATATCAATCTATTAAAACAAAACAACTAAATCACAACGATCACCCCAATGACCAATTACAAAAAAACTCTTATTATTTTGTTTTTTTTCAAAATTCATTCTATCTTCGCATCCGCATTGGAGAGGTGGCAGAGTGGTCGATCGCGGCGGTCTTGAAAACCGTTGACTGTCACAGGTCCGGGGGTTCGAATCCCTCCCTCTCCGCTGAAAATCAAAGAGTTAGCTAAAACTGACTCTTTTTTATTTGTGGCAAATTGAAGGGGAAAAGGTATTTTGAGGTAAAATCTGGGCTCGCCCGGATAGTGTACCCCAAAGTGTGTAAATCCCAGTAATTTTTATTTTTGTAATGACGAATTTCAAAAATGAATTATTATGGAATTTACACAGGAACAAATCCCGGAAATAATTCTCCGGTTGAAACTCTCCGATTTTCAGTCCTTAGCAATCATGGCTTGTAAACGCCTGTTGTACAGAAGTAAATTTACACACTTAGGGAAACACGATCTTATTTTTTGTCCAACAAGGGTAAATATGCCCCATACCCCTGGGCTTCCATGTCCTCTTTGGGAATAAAACGCAGAGAAGCGCTGTTGATACAATAGCGTAATCCGCCCCGGTCTTTCGGACCGTCGTTAAACACATGTCCGAGATGAGCATCACCAGTCTTGCTGCGTACTTCAGTCCGGCGCATACCATGGGAAGTGTCGGTCTTTTCATCGATCAGCCCCTGGTCGATAGGTTTGGAAAAACTCGGCCATCCGCAACCCGAATCGAACTTATCGGCCGATATAAAAAGCGGTTCACCCGTTGTGATATCTACATAAATCCCTTCCCGGTATTCGTTCCAATAGGCATTTTGAAAGGGCGGTTCCGTAGCATTTTTCCGGGTAACGGCATATTGTTCGGGGGATAATGTTTTTTTCAGGGTCGCATCGTCCTGACGGCGGTAAACCGTCTGCGGGGGTTTCATCCCTTCACCGGCCGGCCGGAGATTGGCCTGACGGGCAAGCCCGAACAGAGCCGGATCGATATGACAATATCCACCGGGATTCTTGTCCAGATAATCCTGGTGATAACCTTCGGCCGGATAAAAATTGTCCAAAGGTTTTACTTCTATCGCCAAAGGACGATCGTATCGTTTCGACAGTTCGTCCACGGCCCGGACAATCACCTCACGGTCAGCAAGGTCCGTATAATAAATCCCGGTACGGTATTGAGTCCCGCGATCGTTGCCTTGTTTATTCAGGCTAGTGGGGTCTATGGTTTTAAAATAAAGGCCGAGCAACAGAGGTAATCCCACTTCGGCCGGATCGTAAACCACCTTCACAGCCTCGGCAGCCCCGGTCCGTCCGCTACATACCTGCCGGTAATCCGGATCGGCAACGGTACTGTTTGCATAACCGACCTGAGTGGCTTCCACTCCCCGGATCTGTTTCATAAAATGCTCTGTTCCCCAAAAGCATCCCCCTGCCAGATAAATTTCTTTCTGATTTTCCATAGTCGTCAATTCCTGCGTTTTACCCTTACCTGCCTTACTCTGACCTGTACATCCGAAAGCTGCAAATAAGGCTAGACAAATCATCATCGTATTCTTCATCATCTTCCTTTCCCAAAGGGTTAATAACCGATAACTAAAGTTTCGCAAGTGAAAATTCACAAGCGTGATTTAACGTAATTTTGGAATAAAAAAGGCTCTGAAGCTTGTGTAACTCACTGAAAATGAGTATCTTTATAATCGCTAAAGAATAAAGATAAAACTTCAAAGCCGTGAGCTAATATACAAAATAATTTCAGATCTGCGAAGCTTTTTCGCAAAAAATGATGACAATCGTGCAATTAAGTGCATTATGGGTGTTGGAAAAGCCACGCGACTTTGACCCTTTTGGCCACGCAGGATTTGCCCACCTTTGGCTACAATATGATTGACCCTTTAAAGTCCTGGTGTTGGGGGTCAATTTTATTTTACCCTTTTAAAATTTCTCGTTTTTCTTAGACCTTAACTTTCGCATACTTTCACCATATAGCTCTATGGTATGAGCTGTATGTATGATACGATCAAGGATTGCATCGGCTATTGTCGGGTCACCTACCATGTCATACCAATTGGAGGATGGGTACTGCGATGTGATGATGATGGATTTCCGTTCATGCCTGTCCTCGATGATTTCAAGCAGTATGGGACGCTCCTTTGCGTCAAGCGGTACGATGAACAGGTCGTCAAGGATGAGTAGTTGGCAGCGCTCAATCTTCTTGAGTTCCGTTTCAAGTGTACCTTTGACTTTGGCGACTTTCAGCGCACCGAGCAGTTTCGGGGCATTGGCATAGAAGGTCCGGAATCCCCTTTTGCATGCTTCGTGGCCGAGGGCACAGGCCAGATAGCTTTTCCCCGTTCCTGAAGAACCGGTAATGAAAAGGTTCTGTGCCTTATGCACAAAATCAAGGGTGGCGAGACGTTCCATCTGGTTGCGCTCCAGCCCCCGGTTCGTGGCATAGTCAATCTGTTCAATATAGGCCTTGTAGCGGAATGCCGCATTCTTGGTAAGCCGTGCAATGGCAGCCTGTGCACGATAGTCCCATTCGCGTGCAAGGAGCATGGACAGGAACGTGTCCGCAGTCATGGATTGCGGAGTGGTACCGGCAAGACTTTCCCTGAAAGCCTCTGCCATACCATGCAATTTCATGCGGTTCATTAAATCCAGTGATATGGTATTCTGGTCTTGTTGTCCCGTTACGGGAGCTGTTTTATTGTTTACTTCCATAAATATGAGTTTTATTGTTTGTCCTTTCTGTAATATTCACGTCCACGTATATTTTTGTGGGTCAATGGAGCCGGGGAAGTCACGTTGGGCTGTACTTTCCCGTCCTCATCGGGAAGGAAATCCGCATCTTCTCCCAGTTCAAGCACCTCGCGCAAGGCCTGATATCCGTATTGCAACTTCTGGTCCGCACATGCACAAGCCGCAACCAGACGGTCACGACCGTATTTTTTCTCCAGGGTCAGGATGCCACGGCATGACCTGAACGCTTTGGGTGGATATTGCATGGCACGCTCCACTTCCCGTAGATAGTTCAATACAATATTGTCTATTTCCGAGGCACGCCGGAAGAGTTCCTCCAAGTCCTTGTCATAGGGACCATAGTGTCCCGGCAGGTTGTGCTCCTTTTTCCAGGAATAAGCGTAAGGAATGTCACAGCGGTCATGGGTGGAGACAAGGCTCATGCCACAGTAGATTTCCACCGTGTCGGCATCATAGAGAATCGTCATGCGCCTGCCTACATACTCCTTTGGAACGCTGTAATGGTGTTTGAACAACGAGACGTAAGAGTTATTCCCGACAGTCATTAGCTTCCTTTCTTTCACCACGTAACGTTTCACGGGAAGCGGTCGAAGATAGTCCTTCTCTCCCTGAAGGAACATTTTCTTGCGTGACATCTCCCGTCCGGCCATCACCTTTTCATTGAAATCAAGCAGGGAGATACGGATAGCGGTATTGAGATCCTCCAGGCTGGAGAATGTCATTCCCTCCATATCAAGGTAAATGGAACGGTAAAGGAGCTTTACGGCATTTTCAACCAAGGCCTTGTCCTTGGGGTGGCGTACACGGGCAGGATAGACCGCACAGCCGTAATGTTCGGCAAAAGCGGCGAAATCATCATTGATGGCAGGCTCGTTGCGGTCGCTGCGTGTAACGGCCGCCTTCAAATTGTCGGGGACGATAGCCGCAGGAACGCCTTCAAAATATTGCATGGCATTCTCGCATGCCTTTATCAGGTCTTCCTTGCGTTGGGACCATACGGCCTCGCAGTAGGTATAATGGCTGAACGGAAGAATGGCGACGAACACCTCGGCCTTTTCGTCTCACCTGTCATTTCATCAACGACTTCAAGCCTATCACCGGCAAAGTCAATATACATCTGGTCTGCGGCATAGTGCTCGACATGACCGACGACCTTGATGTGAAACTTGTACTGACGGACAGCCCGTTTGAAGGAAGACAACCGGAAACCGTCCGGATATTCGGCATGGTATTCCTTGAACAGTTTTCGGACACTCATGCCTTTGCGTGACAGGCGGGATACATATCCGGGAAGCAAGGCATCCAGTTCGATCCTTCTGGAAGAAGGTTCCCGATGCCGGGACTCCGTACAGCCGAACAGTTCATCCAACTGCCCATCGGGTAGGGAAAGAAGCTGTTCAATGCTCTTGCCGCTTGAAAGGAACAAGCGGACATACTTGCGGACAGTATTACGGGAAGTATGAAACGTGGACGCCGTTTCCTTGATTCCCATGCCGACCGCATAACATCTTAAAATGTTTTTGATTCGTTTATCCATTTGTATAGATTTTATTATCGTCCCCGTTACACCAGGACTCGGGTACTCAAATCTACACAAAAAAATCTATGACAATAGGTAAACTAAGTGGTCAATGCGATTTTGGCCAAAAGGGTCAATCATATTGTAACCAAAGGGGACAATCCTGCGTGGCCAAAAGGGTCAAAGTCGCGTGGCTTTTCCACACTCTCCCCTTCAACTCAAAACGCTCATCTTTTACGATAGTTTCCGCTTTTGTAGAGCGTTTCCCTTCTTTCTCCATCAAAGTAACTTTCACGCCATCCGGCATGCCCGGAATGTAACCCCGGATGACAAATCCCTCCTTCTGCGCCCAAAGATTAAGGCTTATAAACAACGCTAAAATAAAAATTTTTATTCTCATGGCATTCAAATTTTAATCTCACTCTATGTCATTGGGCATTACGTACCAAACGCAAACTCAAATATTGCGCGTTGTTTTCTATACTCTGCCGATACACCTGATCGGATTCGTAATAAAGCTTACGATAGAAATAATATTCTCCGTTTTTTGATTCATCTTTGGTGCTCGTCCAATAGAATCCATACGCTCCCATAAAACGGTATCCCGGTGTCTGCATAATCATATATGGAGTATAATAACCGGCCAATTGAAAATTCAATCGGGTCCCTTCTTCCGCTTGCCGCATCAATGTACCTGTCCCGCCGCCTCGCCAATCCAATTCATCTGCGTTTGCCGCAGACATACCCAATGCTCGCTCCAACTGCTTGAAATCTTCATCGGTAGGAATGCGCCAACCTTCAGGTACAGCGTTTGGGGCATCGAGAAGGGTATAAAGGAAACCATACCTATCGGAATAGACATCCGAGGGATTAGTTTGTCCCGTGTTCCCGTAATCCACATAATACTTGCAATCGGACGTACGATAACGGCAGTTTTCCGTCATCCATTCCAAATTGCCTATACGCACATAATTATAGGTGTTGTCATCTCTTGTGTCCGTGAATGTCCCGGTCGATACTGGGCTAATAACCGGCAGTTCGTGTGAATCGTCATCGCTACAGGAGGCAACCAATCCTACCCATACGATACTTAACAATAATTTATTTATCCATTTCATTTTTTCCTCCTTCATTAATAAATGTAACCTAATTCTATTACCAGATCGCTCAATAATTGCGCGCGCTCAATAATTTTCGGATATTCCGCATAGTCCACCTTTATCTGTTCCATCGTAGAACTGAAAATCAGTTCGACATAGGCGTTGATGTCATCCGTCTTATCAGGATACTTTCCTAACAGTTGAATCACATAACTACCAATTTTAAGCACTCCGGCAACAAGGAAGCCCGCTTCTTTGCAATGATGTAGATTAAGAGTCATATCTTTTTGAGGGTTATCGGCGATACTAAACTTTCCTTCATGCAGATTGCCGCATGCAGTATAGAACTCTTCCAAAGCCGCTTCATTATCCATAAAGGAGCCCCCTAAATAAGAGATAAAGAACGACTCGGCCAACGCATTTTTTCCCTCCTCGGATAAGGTCAGGATGTCCCCGACGGCCAACGCGACGGCACGTTCACCGGAAACCGTGAGAGTAGAGGTCATCGATCCTCCCATCATAGCGTCCGGATATTGGATATCCGTTGACAAAAACCAGGAGAATGGTCTTATAGACGCGGACAAGTGAGGCAATACATACTCTTGCAAAAAGGAGGTCGCTTGCTTCTTCTCTTCCATGCTCTGCAACAGTTTGTAAGAATAGGTAAGGGACGAGTTCGTACTAGCGCCCACGGAATAGTTGACATCCAACAGTTCAATAAAATATTGCATATCACCATTGGAATCCTTTCCCAACTCTTCTCTTCGAAGCGTATCACTAAAGAGCAAATAACAGTTTTCCTGTTCGAAAAAAGTGCGCCGTAGCACAGATTCCTCATCCATCGCATCCGCGGCAGGGGCAAAGCAATCTATATTGGTATCCACCTCGGGTGTCAAAGTGTCTTCCTTGGCGCAAGCCGTCATTCCTGTTAGAAACAACACACTTATATAGAGGATGTTGTATCGTGTCTTCATAATCAATTGTCATTTGGGGTTATTACTGAAAATTCTCTTACAGGGCGTTCGTTGTTCGGCATACCCGTGTTAAAATCCAATACCTCTTGTGGGATCGGCAGAGTGTAGGCCGGATCGTTTGCTTTCAACACAAATAAATGGGCTTCTTCCATAGTCGTTTTGTCTGCATAATAAGTGTATTTATGAGTCAATTCTTTCGATTCCGGATAAAACTCACATACCCCATAGCGACGGAGGTCAAACCAACGAAATCCTTCCAATGCGAACTCTTTACGGCGCTCTTCGCGGATGTCCTTTACTAATTCTTCGCCAGAACCGATTACTTCATAGCTACTCCCCGAAACATACCTTTTGGCACGTAAAGCATTCAGCCATTTGCGAGCTTCATCCTCCTGTCCTAAGTATGCGGAAGCTTCGGCTTTGTTCAAATAAGCCTCGGCCGTACGGAAACAGAACTTGTCAGAAACAGGCGCTTTTTTTCCTCCCCAAGCCACATTGTAATATCTATTGTAATAGTCACTTTCTTCCGGATCTCCGTCATCCGTCATACCGGGACCCCGTACTAATTTTGTGCTACCGATGAACGTGTTTCTTTTCCACCACCATTGCGTCTTCCGTAAATCATCCTCCTCGTAAGCGTCGTATAATTCGTGAGAAACCCTGTAAGACTTATATTCATAATAGAAAAAGTTGGGAATATCATTATCTCCCATGGAGAAAATCATCTCTTCGGAATCTTCTGAAAGAAATCCGTCGTACGGTTGGCGGCTGTTCAAATCAACCAATGTGTTTTGTCTTACCAATACGGAATCCGCATAGTCTGCGGCCAATTGCCAATTCTGCATATACAGATGAACACGACTCTGCAATAAATTCACGGCTGTCAAGTCCGCCCGATAAATATTGCGGGCCTCTCCTGTTTCCGCCAAACAGGCTTCAGCGGTTTTCAGATCGGACAAAATCAGGCCATAGGTTTCCTGTACCGTATTACGACTGAATTTGATGTCGAGCACACTCTCTGTCGTTTTGAGGGGTACGGCAAGATCTTCTTTCGCGGTAGCAACGTCATACGGTTTACCATAGAGATTCACCAACCAAAAATAATAGGCGGCACGCAGAAAATGAGCTTCGCCCTTTACACGTTTTGCTCCCAATCGTTCATCGGCAGATACTTGAGGAACATCCTCAATACTGGAAATGACGTTATTCATGACATTAATCAAACGGTAGAGTTCCGTCCAGGTCCCGTTTTCAGTGATAAAACCGGTATAGGAATCGTTTTGTCCCACACGTTGTTGCCAGGTGTAGTATCCAAACAGATTACGTCTGAAATTGTCCGCACCAGAAGCAAAACCACCGCCCCAGGCACTGTAATAACTATTTTGTTCCTCGATTTCATCGGCTAAAAAATGGATAAAATACCCCATATTACTACCGCAACCATTCACGGGCAGATAACCATCCCCTGCCAATAATTCATCCAAATCCTCATAGGAAGAAACGTAGTACGTGTCTTGCGAATATTCTTTCAGGAAGTCGGAGCAGCCTATTGTCAAAAGGACGAGCAGACCGCCTAATCCTATATATTTCAAAGCTTTCATAATCTAATTATTTTAGTAAGATTTAGCGTATCGCTGTTAGAAATTCAGATTCAGACCAATGGTATAAGTCGGTGTATCCGAAAGTTGTATATCCGAGAATCCTCCTTGAGTCGGAGTCTGTCCGCGTAACTTACTGTTACAAAACGTGTACAAATTAGTAGCTCCCAAAGTTAACGCCAATCTTTCCAACTTCCAACGACTCAATATTCGCCGAGGAAATTCATAGGTCAGCGAAATACTGGAAATCTTCAAATAGTCAGCACTCACAACTCGTAAATCCGAGTAATCATACATCGTCCAGGCGTTATCCGCAATTTTCACCACATCCGAGGTGGAAGCGGAACTCCAATGATAACTGTAATAGTTGTAACCATTTGAAGCGGAACCCATGATGGCAGGAATATCCGTAGTCAGTTCATCTCCAGGCTTTTTCCATGCTTTCAACATATCCCGATTGATATTGGCTTCAGCGGAATAACCGTTTACAAAGTCTTCCATCATACGGAACAGGCGAGTACTACCACCGATACTGTAATTCAATGAAATTCCCAAACGCCATTGTTTGTAGTTAAAGGTGTTATTGATGCTACCCGTCATATCCGGATCACGTTGTCCAGAAGGTACCAATACTTTTGTATATACACTATATTTGTCCAAATCTACCAACTCAGATTTGCGGTCTTCCCAATCATCAAACATCGGACCTCCGTCCACAGGGCTTAACCCCATATATTTGTAAGAATAGAAAGTTCCTATCGGCATACCTTCTACCACAGCAGTACCGTTCAGAAAATCACTCAATTCATACGTTTCCTGTCCTGGCAAAGTACTCATGGTATTTGTCACCTTGGAGAGAGAACCGGAAAGAATCCAGTTGAAATCTTTCGTTTTTACCGGAGTCGCGGTTATACCGACATTCCAACCTCTGTTACGAAGCGTCCCGGAATTTACGACATAGGTATTGAAACCGTTAACATCCGAGATAGTTTTACTCATAAACGCATCAGAAGTCTTTTTGTAATAGTATTCAAAATTTATCATCAAGCTGTTTTTGAATACTGAAGCCATCGCTCCTAAGTTGTAAGATCGTGTCTTTTCCCATTTTAAATTCGGATTAGCGAAGCCACCGGAAGCCACAGTGGAAATCATCTCATCGCGATAGTCGCTGTAACTACCTTTCTTCAACACCAGCACAGGCGTTTGTCCGTCAAGCATGTTACCCTGCTCTCCGTATGAACCTTTCACGGAAAATGACTCCAACCACGAAAGTTGTAAACCGGAAACAGTCTTCAAGTCCACCAAACCGGAAACCGACCACACAGGTAACAATTTTTCGTTACTGCGTGAACCGAATTTGTTAGAACCGTCGTAACGGGTATTAGCGTTTAAGGTAAAGTAGTCCTTATAACCATAAGTAGCTGTCGCATAAGCTGATAATAGGTTTGTAAGATTATCCGTGATGGTCGGAACATTGCTTTGCACCCAACTGGAATAATACGTAGGAAAAGAAGACGGAGAGAGATCCGTGACAAAACTCTTTCCTCGATCATCGTAGTAACCGCGCTGTGTATGGGAGTAAGCATTGTAGCGGGAGGAATTTGCCTCTGCTCCGATAGAAACGTTCAAAAAATGATTCTCGTTTTCGTCCAAATACTTGTGAAAATCCGCCTGTAGACGGGCGGTATAGCTCTTCGTATTATAATTATTGGTCGCCAACTCGCCACCATAGGGGCACAAGCTACTTTCAGGTGCTTTTTCTCCGTAATCCGAACCACGTAAATCGGCAATATAATGGGTCTTTTCGCCCCAATGACCGTTCAAATTGGCAGAATTGACAGAACCTGATACAGTGGCGCTCAACTTTAACCATTCTGTCACCTCGTAATTCAAATTCACAGTAGCCGTAAAGTTACTGGTACTCTGTTTTTTATAACTATTGACCAATTCATTCAATATATTGAAATTTAAATAACTACCGTACCTATTATAGACACCATAAAAATGGTAAGAACCATCTTCGCTAAAAGCGGGAATAGCCCTACTGGTATTATAAGCATAATCTATAGGATTCACTTCATCCTGAGTGTATTTACGCTCGTTCAAATAACCGTTTAAATTGAATGAAAGCCTCCATCGGGAAGAGAGAGTCATATCCAATTTAGCCGCAGCTGTATAGCGTCGATTAGTTGTACGTCTGATAACATCGTCCTCGCTTGTATAACCCAACGAAGCGTAGTAACGGATATTATCCGAACCTCCAGAAACATTAATGGCATAATCTTTGGAAAACGAGTCTTTTGTCAGCAAGTCAAACCAATCGGTATTCATGGTCTGCAGGCGATCTACTTCTGTCTGAAACTGTTCCTTGGTCAAAGCTCCGCTGTAATACCGGCTCAACACATATTCATAGCCGGTCAAGGGCATATTGTTGGGGTAAATGTAGTGATTGGCTACCAATTGTTGTGAAAACTGTATACGTTCTTTGGAGTTCATCAAGTTGATTTTATCGTCTGTATAGCGAGGATGACGACGAAAAGTGCCCGTAACGGAGCAAGAAATCACCGGCTTACCCACATGCCCTCTTTTAGTCGTCACCACGATAACCCCATTGGCAGCACGTGTGCCATAAAGAGCGGTCGCTGCAGCGTCCTTTAACACATCCAAACGTTCAATATCCTGCGGGTTCAAACCGGAAATGGCATTACCGATACGGTTCACATAATCAGGGTCATTTAATACGTCAGGAGACAAGTTTACGGGATCATTCACGATGATACCGTCCACCACCCATAACGGCTCACGATTTCCGATAATAGTAGAAGTACCGCGTATACGCAAACGGGGAGTGGCATTGATTTCCCCACTGTTAGAGGTGACAACCATATCAGGAATTTTACCTTCCAACATCTGATTTAGGTTAGTAATACCAGGTTTTTGTATGTCATCCATTCTGACAGAGGTAACCGAACTCGTCAAATGGCGTCGGTCGATATTCAGATAACCGGTAACAACAACCTCGTCAATCTCGCTTACCTCAGCCTGCATGACAATATTCAGTTCCTTTTGACCGGTGTAGGCCACTTCTTGCGATTGCATACCGACAAAGGAAAAGACAAATGCCATCTCTTTTTCATCTATGAGCAACAAGGAAAATCTACCGTCGGCATCCGTCGAAGTTCCTAATATGGTACCTTTCACCCTAACTGTGACTCCCGGCAGAGGATTGCCTTTTTCATCCTTCACAACACCTTTGACACAGTCCGGGGCCGGACTCAGTACCGACGATTGCGGGCGTTCTTTCACCACAATGATGTCTTCATTAATAACCCACGTCAGACCGGTGGAAGCGAATACTTTATCCAACACTTCCGCCACGGTCGCGTTCTCGGCGTTCACGGACACCCGTCCCACACGTTCCCCTTGTTCCTTGCTCATCATAAACTGCAAGTTGGTCTGCTCACGGATTTGTTCCAGCACCTGCCGCAACGATACGTCCTGCAATTTCATGTTCACCCGTTCCCGTTGCGCCAACGTGGTAGCAGACAAACTGAAAGAGAACAGGCAAACCAGAATAATACACAATTTCATCATTTTTCCGATTTTTTGCCAGCGGTAATGATAAATACCGAGGCATTCTGATTTCTTTTTCATAAATTTGTAACTGAGATTAAACATGGCTACCGAACGGATGACAGCCGTCCCGTAGCAAACCTATCTTGATAAGGGAAGTGTGGGGACACTTCTCTTATTTTATTCCACCACAATCATACGGTCGCCGACCTGGAAAACAATCCCTGTGGATTCCGAAATGGCTCCGAGAATTTTCCGGATATTTTCATACCGTTTCAGATGGCCCGAAAACTGGATGTGCTTTTTCCCGGCCGACCGGTAGACTATCCTTACATCATACCAGCGTCCCAACTCTTCGAGAATCTCCTCCAAGGTGTCGTCGTTAAAGCAGAATTCCCCGTTTTTCCAGGCGGTGTACTTCCGGACATCCACCTCACGGAAAGTGATTTCCCCGCTATGATGGTCGCAAGCGGCCAACTGTCCCGGACGCATCCGCCGCTCTCCGGTACCCCCCTTTCCGGAAATACCGATTTCTCCCTCCACCAATACCGTTTCCGTTGCCCGGAGGCCATGGGTATTCACATTGAAAGCAGTGCCATACACCCGGATGCTCACCTCGTCCGTTTCCACATAAAACGGCCGCTCCGCATCTTTTGCCACTTCAAACCAGGCCTCGCCTTTCAGATGCACTTTCCTTTCCGCCGCCGCAAAAGCCACCGGGTAACGAAGTTCCGACCCGGCATTCAGATGCACGGCGGTACCGTCGGCAAGCAACAAACGGTATTCCCCGCCATTGGGTACGGACAAGGTATTGTAAAGCATGGGTTCCGGTTGCGATGCCACCGAGGCGGAATAGACTACTTTTCCCGAATCTATCCGGATGTTCCCGGCTGTTTCATGCAAGTCCCGTTGTCCCGATTTTTCCAAAACAATCCGTTCACCGCTGCTCAATTGCAGAAATGCCCGGCAGGCTTCCGGTTCCACCACAGTTTTCGCCATTTTCACGCTGTCTTCCGGTCTGTCCCGCTCCACCAGCAACCATACTACACTTAAGGCTATGAGCAGACTGGCCGCCACCGACAAGCGGATGATGCTTCTTTGCATGCTCTGCCGCCGCATATTCTTCCGGAACTTCCGGTAGCCCCGTACAGGTTCCCAACCGGCATACTGCCGGAATTCTCCTATCAGGTACTCATCATCCCCCACCTCCTCATACAACCGCCGCATACTCTCGTCCTCTAACAAACACGCCATCTCCGCCCGCTCATCTGCCGTGAGTCTTCCCGCATAGGATTTCCGAAATAAAGTCACCGTTTTTTCAACACTTTTATCCATTATTTTTTCATTTTTATACCTATTGTGCATAACAAATGAAAAAGGGTGACAAGAAAACTGATTTTTTTTGAAAAAGAAGGTATTTTATAAGGAGGGATATTATTTAAGTTTTCAAGACAAGAAAAACGCCAACCAGAACACGCTGGCGTCCCCTCTCATTTTCCCGCGCAATTGTTTAAAGCTACGCTTTTTATGGGTTTTTACCGTGTTGACGGATATGCCCAACTTTTCGGCAATTTCATTGACGGACAATCCATCTATGCTCAGCCGGATGACCTTACGCTGTTCGGACGGCAATTCATCAATATAAAGATACAATTGCCGGAGCAACTCTTCACGGACAGTCGCCATAAACATTTCATCGGATTCCGGATCGTTTTCCAGCATCAACCGGTTCAGATGCCTGGATTTACACTTTTCGCGGCGTAACCACATCATCGACCGATTATAAACAGCCCGGTAAAGGTAATTGGTCAGCTCGTCTATCTGAAGAAATTTTCGTTCTCCGTTCCAAACATACAACAAAATGTCCTGCACCAAATCTTCGGCAATGACCGGGTCCTGCACCAAACGCCCGGCATAAGAGCATAAAGCCGCGTAATAGCAGCCGAAAACTTCCTGCCAAAGTTCCTCCTTCTTCTCGTTTACCGCTTCCAATATCCGACTTGCATCCATATTTCCGGCACTATCGTTCGCTTTACCACACTAACCGATAGTCTTCCAACCGGAATCCCCTCAGAAAGTCCTCCGTCCGCATTCTTTTTTTTCCTGACAACTGCAACTCCAGCACACGAACGATACCTCCCTCCACATATACATCAAAAAAGGTTTTTCCATCGGTACGGACTTCCCCCGCGGGCAGATTATGGCTCTGCCGTATCCTGGCGGCTTTAAATATTTTAAGTGTCAACACTCCGCCATCCTTCCCGACAGCCTGTAATTCCGTCCATGCCCCGGGAAAAGGCGACAAGCCCCGGATATGGTTACAGATGGTTTCCAGTTTCCCGTTCCAACGGATTTTCATGTCTTCTTTGAATATCTTCGGAGCGAGTACCGCTTCGCGCCCCCGCAGCAATCCACACTGGTCGGTCAACGGATAGTCCCCTGCCTCCATCGCCTGCACGGTTTTCAGCAACAAGTCCGCCCCTTTCTCCATCAGTTCGTCATGCAATTCTCCAGCGGTCATCTCCTCGCCGATTTCCACCTTTTCCTGAAAAATAATATTGCCGGTATCTATCTCCTGCTTTAAAAGGAAAGTCGTCACCCCGGAGCAGGTTTCCCCATTCATTACGGCCCGGTTTATCGGTGCCGCTCCCCGGTAATCCGGCAGCAGAGAAGCATGCAGATTCACCGTCCCTAAGGGAGGCATATTCCAAACCACTTCGGGCAACATCTTAAATGCCACAACTAATTGCAAATCGGCTTTTAGCTCTGCCAGCGCCTGTAAAAAATCGGGATCCCTGAATTTCTCGGGTTGCAGAATCTTCAGGCCGATTTCCCGGGCGTATTTTTTAACTGCGGATTCCTGAAGCTGTTGTCCTCTACCGGCCGGTTTATCAGGATTAGTAACGACTCCGACAACCTGAAATCCAGCCTTTATAATTCTTTTCAAGGGCAGGACAGCAAAATCGGGAGTACCCATATAGACGATACGCAACTTATGACTTGGCATTTTTCTTCTTTTTTATAAAGGCAATCAATTTCTTAAAGACTCTTGTGTAAGCTTCTGTATTCATCATCTCGGAATCGGTCACGGATTTATAAGTCAGTATAATTCCCAAAGGCAACAGAATAAAGGCAGAAATCCACATCCCGGCAGCCGGAGAGATAACAGCCTCCCTGGCCGACCTTTCTCCCATCATCGAAATAATATAATAGATGATAAACAAAAGCACGGAAACCACCACCGGCATTCCTAATCCCCCTTTCCGGATAATAGCCCCCAGGGGAGCACCGATAAAGAAAAAAATAAAGCAGGCAAAAGATAAGGTGAATTTACGATGCCATTCCAATTGACTCTTTATTACATTCTCTTGCTGAGCCACATAATAATGAAGATCGTCCTGGTTCCGTTGTTTTACCTCTCTGGCATATTGCAGGGCATTATCGACCGCCCGACGTTGTTCTTCAATATCAAAAGCAGTAAAAAGGCTGTCGGGATCACTGAACTTTCCCCGGCTTTGATCGGCCAGTATACTATCCCGTTGCGGACTGGGACTTTTGCTTCTTTGATAATTATTCGCCAATAATTTCTTCGTATCTCCTGCTTTTCTCACTTTCAATGCAGCTCGTGCCGAATCGATCGAATGACTCAATTGTTTGAGATTCAGCATCATCGAATAAGAACGAAATCCGTCTTCGTCGCTTCGTTTCAGGTCAGTTCCCGGCAATTCGATCAATACGGTTTCCTTATCGAACTTTAATCTTCTGAAAGGAAATGTTTTACGGGAACTGGGATTCTTCATTCCCTCATCTGTATAAGAATGGCCATTATACAAGACCAGTTCCATCAGATTACTTTTTGCATCACTGATCATCATCCCGGAATCGGCTTTGGTAACATCATAATTCCCGGAACCGTCCTTATGTTCGTATATCAGCATGTTATACATCATGCCGGTTTCTTTATTGATCTTATCGATTTTAATACTATATCCTTCCAAATCGTTCGTAAAGATCCCTTCTTTAAACGACATCTCCGGTTTTTGTTTCCGGATATCGTAAAGCAGGCTATAAAATTTAAGGTTCGCCACCGGAAGGATATTGTTCGAAAAGACAAAAGCGAATACTGTGAGGCATATAATCAGGATAATCAAAGGTTTCATAATCCGGTAGAGAGAAATACCTGCTGATTTTAAGGCGATCAACTCATAATTTTCTCCCAAACTTCCGAAGGTCATGATCGATGAAAGCAATACTGCCAACGGCAATGCCATGGGTACCAAAGTGGTCGCCACATAAATCAATAACTCGGCAATTACCGTAAACTCTAATCCTTTTCCTACGATTTCGTCTATCATACGCCAAAGAAACTGCATAATCAAGACGAACATACTGATGAAAAAAGTAGCTACAAAAGGCCCGATAAAGCTTTTGAGCATAAATATATGTAGTTTCTTCATTTGCCAATAAGTAACCTGTACATTATCAAAATCTTCAAAACAGGTACAAAGGTACGTTTTTTTGTTTACAATACTCTCTCTCTGGTCATCAAAAACCGTATAGATCAGGCCCCCAGGTTCCGGTGCAGGATATCCATTTGTTTATTCCATAACTCTATCGTATCGTTGACTTCGTCTTCATCGGCAAAATCGGTAATAATCAGCGCTACATCTCCGGTCAAGGGCTCCACATGTATATTAAATTCAAAATATTCATCTTCCTCTTCTGCATCATCCCACCGAAACCTCACCACGGCATTACTTTTCAATTCTACGAGCGTAGCCGGCTGCTCACTACCATTCCATATAAAAATAAACTGATTACCTTTTTGGAATACGTCATCTGCAAACCATTCCGATAAACCGGCAGGGGTACTTAAACGAGAAAACAAGACTTTTACAGAAGACGAAAAAATGTACTCTAACTCTATCTTTCTTCTCATATTTCTAAATTTTGAGCCAAATTACTCAAAAAAAATATAAGTACCAAACAGACCGAAAAAAATAGCATTCGCTCAGGAGAGCAAATCAGGCTCAAGCAAAGGTATCCTGACCGAATTCCTGTCTGACTGCCCCAACCAATCTGACTTTCCATTCTTCACCTTTATTCTGATCCAAATGAGATAAGCGATTAATAATATCCGCCACAGAAAGACGATGAAAATCCACTGCCGGGAAATAAGAAACATCATCGTCTTCTTTTACTTCGACCAGGATTTTATGATCTACCAATTCCTGTAGGATTACTCTGACTTTACTGGAACTCATTCGGAGTCTTTTACAAACCATAGCCAGCGTAGGACTTCCTTGTCCATGAATATACAAATCGGAAATATATCGCAACATCCGCAACGTCACTTCAACGTTATCCACCCATTTATTATCCGCATTCATTGCATTCCGGTACAAGAAATGGCGGTTGCGCATAATATAACACAGCTCCGTTCCCCACAAAACGATACTCCAACTCAACTGTAACCACACCAATAAAAGAGGCAAAGCGGCCAATCCACCATAAATCGCATTATACGAGCTCACACCGATCTGGAAACGCAAATAGAACCATTGTACAATTTGAAAAACAGTACCGGCAACAATACCGGCCACCAAAGCATATTTGAATTTCACAGGTGTAGTGGGCATGAACATATAAAGAAATACGAAAAGAAACCATACCAAGATATAGGGTATCAAAGTCAGAATAGCTTTCAAAGCAGCACTGGCATAACTCAATAATCCTTCGTCCATGGCATATTCCTGCAAATTAGCCATCATAAAAACATTCATACTACTGATCAATACGACCAGGATCGGAGCGATAAACAGAATCGACATGTAATCGGTAAATTTTTTTACCAGACTCCGTCCCTTCTTCACCCCCCAAATCCGGTTCATAGCCAGTTCGGTACTGGAAAGCATCCGGATAACCGACCAGAGGAGTAAAACAATACCAAAACCTGCAATCACACCTCCCTGCGTATTATCCAAGGCTTTATTCGCAATATTCATCACCCATTGCATCACATCGGGATTGGTATAAGATTGCTCTTTGAGCCAATCTTCGAATGCCTTTGCAGCACCGAATCCACGGGCGATAGCTAAAATCAGGGCAACGACAGGAATAAAAGAAAGCGTAGAATAAAATGTTAAAGCAGAAGCTGAGATCATCGAAGCATCTTTAATAAAACGATCGATCGAGACAATGACAACAGCCACTGTTTTCAAAACAAGATCGGAAAGAAAAGTGGAAATCCGCCAATCCCGGCGCAAAACCGAGTAATAAAAATCCAAATACAAAAATCGTTTCAGATTATTCCTGTGTTTCATGACCTATGTATGATTTATGCAGCAAAGATAAAACAAAATTCAATACCTGTAGTGTACAATAACGAGGTTACAAAGTTGGCCAGAAAAAAGATCGACATTTAAATCATTACAGAGGTTCGAAAAGTTACAGCAGTTAGACTTAACCTCTAAAACCACAGTAACTCTCCGAACCTCTGCAACTAAAAAGAAGCCCCACAGGTGCCAGGGCACTTTACGGACTTTATAAACCTATTCCATTCTACCACGATCCTGTTTAAGGGAAAAAACTTTAATCGGTTTTCTCCTCCGGCAGGATCAAATAAACAATTCCATCACAGTTTCTTTAATTGTATCGGGATCTGTATCGAGTGCAAAGACACAATCGGGCTGTTTATAAACCACTTTATTTTCTTTTTTAAATTTTGCGATACCTCCGCCTGTAATATTCAGCATAATCACAGCATCGGTTTCGACAGCTCCGGTACGAATGGCTTGCTTCAGGGAAGCCACTGCAACTCCTGCGGCCGGTTCGATATCGATCCCTTCAGTGCGTTCGAACAAGACCATACCTTCCATCGCCTCTTCATTCGATATGGCAAACATATCTCCGCCGGTTTCGGTAAGCGCGTCGAACAATCCTCCTTTCAACGAATAAGGAGGTTTACGGTTAGAAAGTACTTTAGCACATATTTCTTCTGCCTGCTTACGGGCAACCGTATCGTCAACCGGCAAAAGAGCCCGCGATCCGGCCTTCCAGGCATCATACATCGGAGTAAACGGAATATTTTGTGACACCATCAATTTCATCAGGTTATTTCCGTAACGACCATCTACGATAAACCGTTTGTTTGCCTCCCAGGCAGCGATCGCCCCTGTTCCGCTTCCGACAGCCTGAAAATAATAATCCGGAATCCGTCCGATCGTGGTAACGGCAGAAAGTACTGTCGTCCCCATTCCATCGCGCCGGGCAACGTTTTTCGCTCCTCCTTCCGGATAAAACTTATCTAATTCACAAATAATATTCGACAGGTAAATAGCATCGAAATAATCGCTTCCTCTTTCGGTAGCGACCAATTTCACACAAGGATTCAACGGTTTAGCCGACCACATGGCATCGATACAATCCTGCGGAATACATAGTAACAAAGGAATATTATTTTCGGAACAAACCCGTGCAAAAGCCCGAGCGGTATTACCGGCCGAAGCCACCACCATCACTTTATCGTTCAAGTCATTGATCCGGGCACAAACCGCATAAGCCTCACATTCCTTGAAAGCCCCTGTCTTCATCAGAGCCCCCTTTTCAGGCCAATACCCGTTAAAAGTGATATACAAATCCGACAATCCCAATTCGCCGGCCAGCCCTTCACTTTTGTATGTGACAGGCGCTCCGGAACCGTCCAGTGTCCGACAAACAGGTAACCAATCGGAATATTTATACAATCCCGGAAGATTTTCTTTCACCTCCAGTTGTTTCTTTGCATAGTTGGCAAAAATCAAAGCTGCGCCATCCCGATTCGGGCAATCCAACTCCCATTTTTCATCTGCGAACTTTGTCCCACAACATCGGGATTCAAGTACATAATCAGTCATTTCTAGTGTCTTCACTTTATTACTATTTACAACTTACAAAAATAAGTTATTTCTAATAGCCGAAGTTGGGTATAAATACTACTTTTTTGTTTATGTAACAGATTTACCGGACCGGCAACTGCCGTTCTGACAGTTTTTCCTGCCATACCCCTTCACCATTTTTATAAAAAAACCGCCATTTTTACAAAAATAATCCGGAGAAAAGCACTGGCATGCCATTTGATAAAAAATAAATGTGTTTGAATCAAAACCTCAGACACACCGAAAACGAATAATAGGTAAAAACGAATAGTAAGTAAGTAAGTAAGTAAATAAAATACATTAACATTATGGGAAAGATTATAGGAATTGACTTAGGAACTACCAACTCATGCGTTGCTGTAATGGAAGGTAACGAACCGGTAGTAATACCAAACAGTGAAGGTCGGCGTACTACCCCTTCAATTGTAGCTTTTGTAGACAACGGCGAACGGAAAGTAGGTGATCCGGCCAAACGTCAGGCTATCACCAATCCGAAAAAAACGATATACTCGATCAAACGTTTCATGGGTGAAAGTTTCGATCAGGTACAGAACGAAATCAAACGAGTAGCTTATGAAGTGGTGAGAGGTGACAACAATACTCCCCGGGTAGTGATCGACAATCGTCAGTATTCCCCACAGGAAATTTCTGCCATGATTTTGCAGAAAATGAAGAAAACGGCAGAAGATTATCTGGGTCAGGAAGTATCTGAAGCAGTCATCACCGTTCCGGCTTATTTCAACGATGCACAGCGCCAGGCAACGAAAGAAGCAGGAGAAATTGCAGGTTTGACTGTAAAACGTATCATCAATGAACCGACAGCTGCCGCTTTGGCATATGGTTTGGATAAAAAGTCCCAGGATCAGAAAATCGCAGTATTCGACCTCGGGGGTGGAACATTCGATATCTCTATTCTGGAATTGGGTGACGGGGTATTCGAAGTAAAATCGACTAATGGAGATACCCATTTAGGTGGGGATGATTTCGACGATAAGATCATCAACTGGCTGGCTGACGAATTCCAGAAAGACGAAGGGGTAGACATCCGTAAAGACCCGATGGCTCACCAACGGTTGAAAGAAGCTGCTGAAAAGGCAAAAATCGAATTGTCCAGTTCAACTTCTACAGAAATCAATCTGCCGTACATATTCCCGGTCAACGGAATTCCAAAGCATCTGGTACGTACGCTGACCCGTGCTCAGTTCGAACAATTATGCGACAGTCTGATCCAGGCAACGATCGAACCCTGTCGGAAAGCCCTGCAAGATGCCAACATGAAAGCTTCCGATATCGACGAAGTGATTCTGGTTGGTGGTTCAACCCGTATCCCTGCCGTTCAGCAGAAAGTACAGGAATTCTTCGGAAAAGCTCCTTCGAAAGGTGTTAACCCGGACGAAGTAGTAGCGGTAGGGGCAGCTATCCAGGGAGGTGTACTGACCGGAGAAGTAAAAGACGTCTTGTTGCTGGACGTTACTCCGCTGTCATTGGGAATCGAAACACTGGGCGGTGTAATGACCAAACTGATCGAAGCCAACACGACCATCCCGACTAAAAAATCGGAAGTATTCTCTACGGCAGCTGACAACCAGCCTTCTGTAGAAATCCATATCTTACAGGGTGAACGTCCGATGGCCCGCGACAATAAAACGATCGGCCGCTTCCATTTGGACAGCATTCCGCCAGCACCGCGTGGAGTACCTCAGATCGAAGTCACTTTCGATATCGACGCCAACGGTATCCTGAATGTTTCAGCCAAAGATAAAGCCACCGGTAAAGAGCAATCTATCCGGATCGAAGCTTCTTCCGGTCTGTCCGATGCCGAAATCAAACGGATGAAAGACGAAGCAGCTGCTAATGCAGCCTCCGACCAGCAAGAAAAAGAAAAGGTCGATACGATCAATAAAGCAGACTCTATGATCTTCCAGACCGAAAAACAACTGAAAGAGTTCGGAGACAAATTGCCGGCCGACAAGAAGGCGCCGATCGAATCTGCTCTGCAAGAACTGAAAGAAGCTCATAAAGCTCAGGATGTCGCCCGCATCAACAGCGCCATCGACAAACTGAACAGTGTCTTTCAGGCTGCTTCACAGGAAATGTACAACGCTCAGGCTCAACAACAGCAGGGCGGTGCACAGCAAGGTCCTCAGGGTAACCCGAATGCCGGTCAGCCGAACAATGGCGGAAAAGACCAGGAAGTCACCGACGTAGACTTTGAAGAAGTGAAGTAAGATAGCAACTATCTGAAACGATAAATAAGAAAAGGAGTGTAAAATAATTGCACTCCTTTTTATTTTACTAATATTGCTCAATCTTTCGTTATTTACTGATTTTTAACGTATACCATGGGGAACGTCTACTAATTTGAGATATGAAATTCAGACAATCATGTTCCAGGAACCAGCGGAGTTGCAAGGCGCACTTAAATTTTATCTTGAGCAAGATTACATGTGTAAACTGTATTTAACTTTTCCAAAAAGTGAGACGCTATCTCACTAGTTGACGTGAGCCATTACTTTGAATTACTCAAGTGTAATGATCCTATGGAGTTGCAGTTCTATATAAAGGAGGATATCAAAGAATGTTGGAAGGTCAAAGCACTGAAACGCCAGATCAACTCGTCACTATTCCAGAGACTTGCGCTCAGCACAGACAAAGAAGGTGTACTTGCTCCTGCCAATGAGGGGTATGAGGTACTAACTCCAGCCAACATTATTCATGCCCCGTACGTTCTTGAATTTGTAGAAATACCTCAACAGAAGCGTTACAAAGAGACGGAACTAGAAAAAGCTTTGAAGATCAACATGGAGCAATTCCTATTGGAATTAGGCAGATGCCTTTATTGGCGTACCAATTGGTGCCAGACATTTCAAAGTTAATTTAGTGTTCTATCACGCAATTCTAAAGTGCTATGTCTTGATTGATTTGAAACGTGCAAAAATTAAACATGGTGATATAGGTCAGATGAATCTCTACCTAAATTACTCTAAGAACGAAATCTGTCAACCAGACGATAATTCACCGGTTGGTATTGTTTTGGGGACGAAGAAAGATGAGCCATTGATGGAATATGCCCTTCAAGGTATAGACAACCAACTTTTTGCGGCACGCTATCAGTAACGTCTTCCTAATCGAGAGGAACTTCAAGCTCAATTAAATTTACTTGATAATACAAAAGAAATAAATATATTATCCAGAAATAAAATTAGAGAGTTGAGGGACGAACAAGGGTTGTTGCAACGTCAACAATCTGTAGTTTTAGAGATAAATACCCCAATGTTCAGTAAAATAGAGGCATGGTAATAGGCTTGCCAAACGTGAACAAGTAATAAAACTTGCAGAATTATTAGGATATAATAGTATTCAGTAATAAATCAGGCAACAGAACAGCAGTTTCCGGTTCGTCTTTCGGTGCATCCTTAGGCTTCCATGCCACGATGAACCGAACGGATGCAGATTTTACTTCATAGCCTCTTTCTTTCCATTCCGACAAGGTTTTCTGCATGTTTTGTGACAACTTCGCCACCGGTTTATGGGTCAAAGTGTCGTACAAAATGGAATCTTTATACTTCAAAACATCTCCTCCCCTTAAGGTCAGTACCTCCTGCTTAAGTTCCTTAAAGAATCTCAGATTGACATCTTTATGAGAAAGTTGCAGCACTACTTCTTCAGGCATAATATACTCTTCCGGGTCAATAAGATACTCATCTGCACTTACCTGATTAAAGTTGTCCCCATTCGTATGTACAAACAGCCGATTTTTTGCACGAGTCATCCCCACATAGTACCGACGCATCAACTGATCATCTTTCACATAATGGTCAGCAATGAGCATATATACGTCATCAAACTCTCTCCCCTTGGCTTTATGAATGGTCGATACCACAACGTCTGCTCCCGAAGTATCGCAGAAATCTTCCACCGACGACTCAAATACAAATTCTTTGAAGTCGCTAACGTATTTTGTTTTATTGGTTTGTTCAAACAGCTCTACACAACGCTTCACATACGCCAGACTCTGGCTTCTATCGTAAGCGGAAAAGGTAGCATGTTTTGCATTTTCCCATAATTCTTCAGGGATCAGAGGTGTTTTCACCCGTTTGTCTATATACCTCAGAAAATACCTCATTTCGACCATGTTCCAAAAGAGGAAACCGTCCATCGATTGTATCAGCTTGCTGTCAATCCCCCATTTCCGCAAAAGAGCCATCAAAATTACAGCCTCTTCATTTGTCTGGGTGAGTACACACATAGTTCCATTCCCGCGATAGCGAACCAATTCCTTTACAAGCGGCTGATACATATATTTTGATTCATGACGTGTCACCCTCACCCAACCGTCCTCTTTTCTCATCGAGATAATCGGCGTGCTTTTCATTCTTTTACCCAAGACTTTCACAAATTTGTTGGTGAAATCTACCAGATGGCGCGCACTGCGATAATTCTCGGTCATCTCGATAAACTTACTGCCAGGCTCTTGTGCTAACCGATACATGTAGCCGGAATCCGATCCACGAAACTCATAAATATTCTGGTCATCATCCCCCACCGCTATCACACGCATTTCCTCATTATTAGCCATAAGAGCCTTCACTAATGCATGTTCTGCAACACCCATATCCTGAGCTTCATCTATGACCAACACTGTTTTACCGATTTTGTTGGGTTCCACCTCCCCCTGATTTATCATCACGGCAGCTTTGGCAACAACGTCCCTAACTGCTTCAAGGTTACCTATCCGCCCCATGAGATCAAAGCAATAAGAATGAAATGTCTTTATCTCGACAAAGTGGGCAGCGTTACCTATCAATTCCATGAGTCTCTGTTTGAACTCTGTAGCGGCTGCTCTTGAAAATGTCAACATCAAAAGTTGCTCGTGCTTTACATCTTCGAGTAATAAAAGGGATGCGAGTTTGTGAACCAACACACGTGTTTTTCCACTGCCGGGACCTGCTGCGACAACAATACAACGAGAATCCTTGTCGGAAATAATCTCCATCTGGCATTTAGACAACTGACCGAACAATTGTCGATATTTCTTCGGCGTCAGATTACGCTGTATTTCATTTACCCTGTCCCCTTTGAAATATTTCGTGATAAATTTCTTATAGTCCATCTGAAAATAGTCCCGCACATATTGCAAAGCTGCATTATAATTTTTCACCATTAAATTGGCATACTCACCTACGATATGAACTTGCTGAATCTTCTGCTTGTAGAATTCATTCAGCATTCGGTAGTCATCCAACTTATATCTCGATTTATTGTCCTTTATTCTTTGGATATCCATGGCGTTATAAAGAACCAAAAAACCGCCTTCAAGTTTGAGCGCACCGATTTTTGAGAGATACAAAAGCGCCTCCTCCACCTCTTCCAACTGTACATTGTCGAGTTTAGTGAACAAGGAGTGAGGACCTGATATTATCTGATTAAGAAGTTCTACCACAGAGAATTGAACTATCTGTTTTTCCGAATTTCCTTTTCTCGTAGCAGCAACTAATTGATATAACCACTCCAGAGTTAAACGACTAATTTCCAATCGTTTTTCAAAACGATTAAGGGTTGTTTCCCCATCTGTCTGACGGCTGATTTCCATATTGCGGAGGGCATCTTCTTTTTTACGGATATATCCCTTGATGGCAAGGAAGTAGAGCAGTGTCCGGATATCCTTTTCCCTGGAGGTATCGATTCCGTCGTTCATCGCATCCTCATTCAGCTGCTTGCAGGATATCCGTAAAGCTTCGTCAGGAATACGGTTAAGGATGTATTTTTCAAGTTTTGCAAAACGTTCGAGGAGGATCGTTGATTTTCGTTTCGAGTCACCGGCATCCAGCAAATAGGCAGATATATCCTTACTATCTGCCAATATACCTTCCTGGCGCATTCGCTCCACAATCGATACGACTTCCTTCTTACTTAGCCCCAAAATATCTGCCAGATAATCCACCCGCGATTCTGCCTCTGCATCCTGAGCCTTGGCAATATACTTCTGTGAAATCAGTGACCTAATAATTCGGACAGTCTTTTCTATTTCATCCCTGCCAAATAACTGTGACTTTGATATACGCACCCTCGCTTCATCCATGTTTCTCACCATGATGCCTGTAGCATATACCCGAGGCACATTGTTTCCTCTTATCAGGTATCCACTTTGTTCCAAAGCTGCTAAAGCTGTCCGTACACGGGTTTCGATGTCGGATACCGAATCGTCCCATCCTGCCTGCCGGGCTATTTCCAATGCAGAACAACTCACTCTCATACGTCGCCGGGTAAGGTCTTTTACAGCTTTCCACACCTGCTGTATTTCGCTGATACTTAGCTTTGTCTGATTCAATAATATAAAATGCTTATCCAAATCATTGTCACCATAAAGCACATAGCAACGGGCACTGAGGTTAGGGTCGCGACCGGCTCTCCCTGCCTCCTGCACATAATTCTCCAGAGAATCCGAAATATCGTAGTGCACCACCAAACCGACATCTTTCTTATCGACTCCCATGCCAAAAGCTGATGTGGCCACAATGATGCGAACCTGGTCATTCATAAATGCATCCTGGTTGTCAATCTTTTCGTCAGTTTCCATCTTGCCATTGAAAGGCAATGCCTTATAACCGTCACGAGTTAATTTGTTAGCCAGTTCTTTCGTACGTCTGGTACGGGATACATAAACGATGGTCGAACAATCAGATTCAGCCACCAGTCCCCTTAGTTTTAAATATTTATCATCATCCGTTTCAGCATGGATGACAGAGTAATGCAGATTGATCCTTGAGGCCGTCGATGCAAACAACCGCAAATCCAAATTCAACGTTTGCTTGAAATAGTCACAAATGTCCTGCACTACTTTCTGTTTAGCCGTAGCAGTGAAACAGGATACCGGTATCGGATTTCTACTTCCTTTCTTTTGCTGGTATTCCTGGATAAATTTTCCTATATAGAGATAATCCACCCGGAAATCCTGTCCCCATGAAGAAAAACAATGTGCTTCGTCTATCACAAATCTCACAATATGACGTGCCAACAATATTCTCTCGATAGTTTTAGAGCGAAGCATTTCCGGAGATATATACAGAAGTGAGGCTTCCCCATCCTGTACTCTTTGTATGACCAGTGCTCTGGTAATGGGGTCCAACAAACCGTTAATGGTTACCGCATCGGTAATACCTCTATCGGCAAGGTTATCTACTTGGTCCTTCATCAGCGACTGCAAAGGGGAGATCACAACCGTAAGCCCATGCACAGCACTGCCGGCCATGAGTGCGGGCAGTTGGAAAGTAAGCGATTTTCCTCCACCAGTAGGAAATATCGCTAATAACGACATGCCTTTCACCGCTGCCTGAGCGGCTTGTTCCTGGAGTGGTTCTCCTTCATATGTCCGGAATTGTTCATACCCAAAGAATGCTTTTAAATTATAAAGCACGTTCAGTTGGGTATTACAGTAATCACAACCTTCCTTACAACTGGTATGACGCAGGAGTTTTAGCACAAATTCCACTTTAGGATAATGGTGAAGTACCCATCCGGGAGTAACGGAACGTTGGTCGGTCGTGTCGATCAGAGCCAATGCGTATGCCAATTCGCAAGGATATTCTTTGACCAGCATAACAAGGTCTGCATGCCCACAAATTTTCCCCTTGTAAAGGTCCCTTATTACTTCGGTCAATCCCTCATTGAGATACTCTGCCCCTACCATACTGAGAAATCCTTCAAATTCTTTCTTGTCCTTTAGCAGCGAGGCAAATAGTCTGCATTTTCCCTCCGGAAACGACTTCCAGCGTGCTATTTCGTCCAACAGTAAATCTTTGGCTTTTTCGCAATCATTCACCGGATTATTTATCTGTTCGCTCATGAGTTTGTCGTCTTTCAACAGCCTATGGAATGGGCGTTCCGGGAATAATAGCGGTGAGATGTAAAGTGTATCGACTAAAAGCCAACGACATGTTTTATCCGTGAACAAATATTTAGCATCGTGATGAATAATATTGTGACCACAAATATAATCTACGTCACTAAAAAATTCAAAAAGTTCCTCTTTCGAAACTTTATGATATACTGCACCATCATAGCGAAGTGCCCCAATATCATGAATTTTGTAATCCTCCAAACCAATTTCAACATCTACTATGGCATAACGTAGGGCATTATATTGTACAGATATTTTCTTATTACTGATGGAATCCTCAGCATTTCTGAGTCCTATAAACCTGTTCCATATTGACATGTATTCTATATAATAAGTTGTTTTATGATATGGATTTATTATAAAACCAACATGTTTTTCTATTGTTGTCCGGATACAATAATCCAGTTTCACTTACAAAGTTAAGTGATAAAACAAAGAAAATTGTTAAAGTTGCCAATTTCTTTTTAGTTCATCATTAACTATCGAGAAAAAATCTAATCTATAATCAGGAGCAATTTTTACGATAGTTTTCAGTTATGCGATAACAATGGTCCCGGGTAAAAATTTAAAATGCGGCATATTTACTGTTGAAACGGAAACCGATTCCCAACATCAGGAAATTGGGGTCGTGAAATTTCTGGAGGTTATAACCCACATGTAAAAAAGTATCCCGTGACATGGCTATTTTCAAAGTCAACATTTGATAAAAAGCCCTCAGATCGCCTTTTCCGATAAAATTAGTACCCATACCGATCCCTACGGTAAAAAAAGGCATGACATACTCTACCCGCCCCGACATGCCCAGGGCAAATTGATTATAAAGAGCAGGCCGCCTGATTTGTGACTTATCGATGTCTCCATATACCTCATCGGAAAGATACAAATTTGCACTTCCATCATATACTCCATCCAAAGAAACACCTAGCCGAAGTTTATAGTCGACGTTATACATAGGGGCAAAATTAAATCCAAAAACCGGATAAGACTCGGGTAACGGATATTGCCCCTCCTGCATCCAGATTCCTTTCCGCCGCCATGAACCGAAAAATACAAAATCATAACTGACATGCCGCTGAAAAGGAGGAATATGATAAGAAGCGGCTGCATGTAAAGAGGTCAGATCTTCTTTCCGGTAAAAATTATATTCTACACCGAGTTTTCCCCCAAGGGTATTCACCCCTGCATTGGGGAAATTTGTATTTCCATTTGAAAAATGGGTCAAAGTGACTCCCGAAGTCAGACTTAAACGGGGAGAAAGTGCCCAACGCAGATAAAAATTAACATTGAGATAAGCATTGATCTTCGATCCCACCATCTTATTGTAAGAATTATACTGTTCATCATAGGGTTTCCAGCCGCCAGACAATCCGAAATTCCATTCGTAGTTAAACGACAACCACGGACAAATCCGGGCGATACGTGCTCCCTGAAACAGATAAAAGGCAACAGGATTACCGATTTGCCGGGATTCTCCAAACGAATAACAGCCCAATCCGATTCCCTGATAAACATTCCCATAAATCCGATCGTAAATACTTCCGGGCTGATAATGAAGCGCATATTTAAAATGAGTAGAAAAAGCTCCGCGAATCAGTTTCCGCTCCGGATTTTCTCCCCTCAAAAAAGGATGAGTAGGAAAAACATATTCGGGTCTTGCTTCTACTCCCAGGCCATGAACGAACCGACGGGGCAGCCTATTAGCCAAACTATCCTCCGTCTGCCCGAAAACGGACGCAACCACCCCAACCATCACCATACCCGACAAAACGATAACTTTCTGAATCCGCCCAACCTTATTCATATATCAATCCTGATTTCATAGGTAAGTCTTCACTATTTTTAATGCACGCAAATATAGTAATAGCAGTCCAATATAATCCCCCCTGCACCATTAAATTTTGACAGTTATATACATATTTACACTTACAAACGTAGGTTTAATTTTTTCTTTCTATTCCGATTCCGGGTTTTATCCCGTCAGACCGGTTCGTCTGGAACGGTCCGGTAAGGAGTTCCTTCACCGACGAACGGAGTGAGGAGTTCCGCCGGTCAGTGAAAGAAAAAGCCAGACGACCGACAGAAGCGACCGGGTCTCCAAACACGAACACCGGAGACGAATAAGTAACGAACCTACGTTTATTAGTGTAAATATGTATATAATTGTCTAATAAAATTCAGAAAAGAGACACGTTAATTTGTGAAATATACAAAAAGAATTCATTTTTTCAAAAAAAAACAGTATGTTTGCACATATCATAATATGTATATACATATATAATTTAAACTATCGGCTGAAAATAACAAAATATGAAAAGAATAATCGGATTATTTCTCGTCGCCCTTATTCCGCTATATGTATCCGCCGGCCCCGACAATATCGCTCCTGCAGCAAAAGTAAAAGCATCTTCTTCGGTACCCGGTTATGAATGCCAGCACGTTACAGACGGTATTATCTGCATTCAGGATCAGGGAGAATGGGCTTCCAACAGCAGCGTTTCATTTTACGGCTCGATCGACTATCCCTGGCTAGAACTCGAATGGGATACCCCACGGAGTATCGATCGCATCCATTTGTATGACAGACCTTCACAACAAATTCATACAGCAGGTATTACCATTCATTTCGATGACGGTAGCCGACTGCCTGTCAACACTATTCCCAACGACGGGACAGCTAAAGTCGTCGAATTCGCCCCCA
Organism: Odoribacter splanchnicus DSM 20712; assembly: GCF_000190535.1. GTDB lineage: Bacteria > Bacteroidota > Bacteroidia > Bacteroidales > Marinifilaceae > Odoribacter > Odoribacter splanchnicus. Next base: position 353,089 of record NC_015160.1, on the reverse strand, counting down.
AAACCACCAAACGCCTGAGATTCGAAGTCACCGACGGTGACGGACCTACCCTGGGACTTTCGGAAATAGAAGTCTTCCCCTCTCCTCAGGATTACCCGGATTATGTTTCTTATGTCGATCCCTATATCGAATCGGCCCGTGGACGCTATTTCTTTTTTGTAACCGGCAGCAGGCCTTTCGGCATGTTAAGTGCGGCACCGATGACCCGGAATAAAAATCAATACGGAGGAGGTTATAATTACAATTCGACAGAAATCTTAGGATTCCCTCAGGTGCATTGCTGGATGCTTTCCGGTATCACTCTCATGCCTGCCACCGGTGATATCGATCCCACCAAGGGCGAACAAGGTTGGAAATCCCGATTCTCTCATAACGAAGAACTTGTACAACCGGGTTACCACCGTGTATTCCTGAACGATTACAAACTTTGGGTAGAACAAACCTGTACCGACCGGGTCGGTTTCTACCGGATGAAATATACCGAAGACTGCCTTTCGAATACACTCCTCAATCTGGGCGGATTTACAGGTACTTCGACGATGACCGATGCCGAAGTCCGGCAGACGGGCCCGGCAGAACTGGAAGGTTCTGTCAGTACAGTCGGAAGATTATGGGGTGGTCCTGAAGAAGTGAAGATCTACTTTGTCATGCATTTCGATAAACCTTTCGACCGGCTCGACAGTTGGGACGATTCTCTGACGACCAAAGCTGTCACCGGATTAAAGGTCAATTCCCAAGCCACACCACGAAATGCCGGGATGACCTATTATGACGCACCTACAGCAGGGATTCAAGCCCTCCATCGGCTCAAGAAAGGAGAAGAACTTCAAGTAAAGATCGCAATCTCATATACCAATATCGAAAATGCCCGTCACAATTTAGCACATGAATGTGCCCATTGGGATTTCGATGCCATACGCCGGGATGCCCGCCGTGAATGGGAAGAAACCTTATCCAGGATCCAGGTTCAGGGAGGCGATGCCCATCAGCGTATAAAATTCTATACCGATCTGTGGCATGTCCTGTTGGGACGCCATAAATTAGACGATGTTTCAGGAGATTATCCGGATCGTACAGGCCAGGAATTTATTATCCGTACCCTCCCTAAAAACACAACGGGAGAATCAAAATTTCATATGTACAACTCGGATGCTTTCTGGCTGACCCAATGGAACCTGAATATACTTTGGGGACTTGCCTGGCCTTCGGTATTGGATGATTTCGCCGCCTGTCTGATACAATATGCCGATAATGGCGGATTATTACCCCGGGGGCCATGCGGAGGAGGTTATTCCCGGATTATGACGGGGTGTCCGGCAACCAACCTGATCGTATCGGCTTACATGAAAGGACTTTTGAAGAAGACCGAAGCCCGGCACGCTTTCACTGTGATGAAACGTAACCATATGCCGGGAGGAATGCTCGGAATCGATGATTTCTATCTCGAAAACGGTTATTATGCCGACAATGCAGGTATCACTATCGAAGCAAATTTTCAGGATTGGGCTCTCTCGCAAATGGCACAGCAGCTGGACTACCCAGAAGAAGCCACTTATTTTCTGAAACGCTCCCAAGGCTGGAAACAACTTTTCGACCCTGAAAAAAAACTGATCTTCCCCAAAGACCGTCAAGGTAACTGGAAGCACCGGAATCCGTTGAGCGGTGACGGCTGGGTCGAAGCCAACGCCTGGCAAGCCACCTGGTCGGTATCACACGGCATCCCGGATCTGATCGAACTAATGGGAGGAAAAGACGTATTATGCGATAAATTGAATTATGCTTTCGAACAAGCTGCCGACGATGACTTTGTATACGGTTATTCGGGAGGCTACATCAGCTATGCCAACCAACCCGGAGTGTCCAACGCCCACGTATTCAGCTGGGCCGGTAAGCCTTGGCTGACACAATACTGGGTCAGAAGAGTCAGAGCACAAGCTTACGGAGCAGTCACTCCCGACAGAGGATACGGCGGGCATGACGAAGATCAGGGACAGATGGGAGGTATCAGCGCACTGATGGCTATCGGGCTATTTAGCCTGACAGGAAATGTGGATCAGAATCCCTCTTATGAAATCACTTCTCCGATTTTCGACCGGATCGAAATCACACTCGACGATCGTTATTATGAAAAAGGAAAATTCGTCATTCAAACCTATCATAATTCGGCCGGCAACTGTTACATCCGACAAGCACGTCTCAACGGAAAACCGTTACACGACTTCCGTTTTTCCCATGCCGACTTTAGTAAAGGAGGACTATTGGAATTATGGATGGGGCCTGAACCGGCAAAAAAATGGGGAATTTTCCCCAAAAAACGCAGTCCTCGACCAGTGAATCAAAGATAGGAACTTTTCAATTCTCACATAAAAAAACAGATGTTTATTATTCTTAAATATAGCACCGACAGATTTTATAAACTCAATATAAAACAGCTATCTGAACAGACAATTACAACAGAAATAACAAAACCGAATCTTTTAACTTTTCACGCAAATACTTGAATCCCCGGTTCTTTTGGGTTTTTACCGTATTAATACTGATTCCGAGCAGATCGGCAATCTCATTTCCCGAATGTCCCTGAATACTCATCAAAAGTATTTTTTTTCTTTCTTCGGGCAGATCTTCTATATAGACATAGAGTTGGCGGATCAATTCTTCCCGTACGGTTAAAGCGAATTGTTCGTCGGGTAATTCAACCTCCTCCGCTACCATCTTACGTAAAATATTCTGACGGGAAGCCTGGGTACGAAGATGGAACAGGGCATTGTTGTAGGTCGAGCGATATAAATACCAGGTCAATTCTTTGATATCCGGAAAGGTCCGGTCGGAATTCCAGATCCTGATCAAAGTATCCTGAACGATATCCTGAGCCGTATCGGAATCTTTTACAATACCATCGGCATATGAACAAAGGGCTGCATAATAAGAGGCATACAGCGTTTCCCACGCTTTTAAATCCTTTTGATTTACCCCTCTTAATATTTCCTGTTCATTTAGCGCCATCCACTTTCTTTCTGTTTGTTTCCGAAAACAAAAATAAAGGATATTTATAAATATAATTAAAACAAGGGATTATTTTATAGAAAACATTTTTTCTGTCCCCCATTTTCGGCAGCCCAACCGGTTATTGGTGCTCTTTTTTCATTAATTCGTTAAAACAATGCCGGCATATCGGTTCATAATCGTGCTTTTCTCCCAGCATCACCAATTTATCATTATCCGACAGACGATGGGAATGATGGGCCAAATTCCCGCAACGGACACAGATCGCATGTACTTTCGTCACATATTCGGCCACAGCCATCAAATCAGGCATCGGCCCGAAAGGTTTACCGGTATAATCCATATCCAGCCCAGCGACTATTACGCGGATACCGTTATCTGCCAATGTTTTACATACCGACACTATATTAGAATCAAAAAATTGGGCTTCATCGATTCCGACGACATCGACATCTCCGGTCAATAACAAAATATTACCCGAATTTTCCACCGGCGTACAACGAATCGTATTCGCGTCATGCGATACCACATCTTCATCCGAATAACGCACATCGATTTTCGGTTTAAATATTTCCACCTTTTGCCGGGCAAACTGTGCCCGCTTCAACCGCCGGATCAACTCTTCCGTCTTACCGGAAAACATAGAACCGCAAACCACCTCTATCCAACCGGCCCGATTAGTACTCTCCAAAAACATCCCTGATTCATTTTTAGTCGTGCAAAAGTATAAAATTAAGGGATTCCGGGACGGTTCTTTCTGTCAAAATTTACCGGCATCTGCTAAGTTGCCGGAATAGGGGAATTTATAAAGCCAATGGTTCCAACGGATGCTTTTTACGGTCGCTGAAACGAACGATCGGGAAGGACGGTTTAGCGAACAAAAGGGATTTAGAAGTTTCTGACTTTTCAGACGAAATAAAAAGTTACAAAGGTTACAAAGATGGCTCAACCTCTGCCCCCTCGTAACTCTTGTAACCTTTTTAACTTTAATAACTGAAAAAAGAACGATCAGCTTACAGCCATTTTACCAAAGCAAAGTCCTGGCGATGGGGCAGTAATTCGCTTTTCGGGTAGATACGGATGGCCAGCATCAGCAATCCCGGAGAGTCGGCAGTCACATCGATGCGGTATCTGGCCACACTACCCACTTGTTCAACAGGGATAAAATCGTGTTTTTCGCGGATAACCTGGCGTCCGTCTTTCTGTTCGGCAGCCACCAATTCAACTCCCACTTCATGCATACTGAGTTCGCCGATCTCGAGTTTCACCTCTCCGTAATAAGATTTCCCCAAAGCGATGATCTGTTTGGAACGATTGGGCAGGTCCAATCCGACTAACTCGATATTATCCCATTCGCGGGAAATTTTCTTTTTCCATTCGGCAATTTCTGCCGCCATGGCGAAATCATTTTCGATCATCTTCTGATAGCGGGCAGACATCGGAACATAATATTGTTTTTCATAATCTTCCAGCATCCGGTTGGTCGTAAAATTCGAAGCCACCCTGGCAATAGTATTTTTGATATAGCTGATCCATTTAGGTGATAATCCGTTAGCATCCCGTTCGTAGAACAGAGGAGCGATCTCATCGTCGATAATGTTATATATCATTTCAGAATCCAATTCATCCTGCATGGCCTGATTTTCGAAAGTTCTTTCCATCGGCAGCATCCATCCGGCATCTTTACGATATCCTTCGACCCACCAGCCGTCGAGCACGGAGAAATGCATAACACCGTTCATAGCAGCCTTTTCGCCACTGGTACCCGAAGCTTCCTGAGGCCGGGTCGGCGTATTCATCCAGACATCAACCCCTTGTACCAATTTCTTGGCCAGATCCATATCATAGTTAGGCAGAAAGATGATCTTACCCAGGAATTGCGGATATTTGGATACCTCGACAATCCGTTTGATCAGGTCCTGTCCGGCTTTATCGGCAGGATGGGCTTTCCCGGCAAAGATAAACTGCACCGGATGTTTGGGGTTATTGACGATTTCATCCAGGCGTTCGAGGTTACGGAACAACAGGTGAGCCCTCTTGTAGGTAGCGAAACGCCGGGCAAAACCTATGGTCAGAATATCGTCCCGCAAAGTTTCACGGATCTGAATCACCTGCCGGGGAGTGAAATAAGAGGCAGCCACCTCGTCTTTCAGCAATTCTTTTACATGATCGATCAGGCGCTTACGCAATTTGGTACGCACCTCATATACGACAGCATCGGGAACGGTATAGATTTGTTCGAAACATTTCTTATCGTAATGATGATTCTTAAAATCTTCACCGAACAAAGATTCTTCTATTTTCTTCCATTCGGGAGCCGCCCAAGTCGGATAATGTACCCCGTTGGTCACATAACTGATGTGCAACTCCTCGGCCATATATCCCGGCCACATGCCTTTGAAAATCTCTTTACTCACTTCGCCGTGCAACCAGCTAACCCCATTCATTTCCTGAGCCAGATTAGCCGCAAGGAAGCTCATAGAGAATTTCTCATTCGGATCGGCGACATTGATTTTTCCTAATCCCAACAGCTGTTCCCAGGAGATTTTCAGCCGATCGGCATAATGAGAGATGTAAGTACGCAGCATATTTTCCGAAAAGGCATCATGTCCTGCAGGTACAGGTGTATGAGTCGTAAACAAAGAAGATGCCCGCACCACTTCGATCGCTTCGGCAAAAGTCAGGCGTTCCTCGGTAATATATTCTTTCAATCTTTCCAGCCCGGTGAAAGCAGCATGTCCCTCATTGCAATGGTAAGTAGAAGCTTCGATACCCAGTTTTCGCAAGGCCTGAATACCTCCACACCCGAGCAAAAGTTCCTGTTTCAAGCGGTTTTCCCAATCTCCGCCATACAGATGGTGGGTGATACTCCGGTCTTCGGGCAAGTTATCTTCGAAATCGGTATCCAGCAGATAGAGCTCTATCCGGCCGACATCGACCCTCCAGATCCGGGCATATACATTCCGTCCCGGGAATACCAGACTGATGGTTTCCCAATTACCTTCCTTGTCACGTACCGGGGTTACGGCGATCTTCATAAAATCCTGAGCTTCGTATTCGGCTTCCTGATCACCCATAGCAGATAATTTCTGTGTGAAATAACCATAACGATACAATAAACCGACAGCCGTAATCTTCGTCCCTTTATCGCTGGCCTCTTTCAGGTAGTCACCGGCCAGGATTCCCAATCCTCCGGAATAGATCTTCAACGAAGTATGCAAACCATACTCCATACTGAAGTAAGCAACCCCATTCCCGGACATATGTTCTTTCGCTGCCATATAGGCTTTAAACTGAGCATATACTTCTTCAAGTTTATGCACGAAACCGGCATCATTTTCCAGTTCTTTATAACGAGCCAGGGAAATCGAATCCAACAACATGATCGGATTGTGACCGCAAGCCCTCCATTTATCGACATCGATCATCCGGAATAATTCACGAGCACCTTCATTCCAGGCCCACCAAAGGTTTTTGGATAATTCTTCCAGAGCGATCAGTTTTTCGGGAATAGAGCGATGGATCATCACACTGACCCAGCTGGGATTATTTACCGTGAGCTGTTTTTCGATATAAGATACCGATTCGTTCATATTGGCAGGCAGGTCTTTCAAGCGTTCGCTGACCTGGTTCAAAGCGATCGTATAAGCCTGTTTATAATAATTGATCAGATTATCCCAAAGTGCAATCCGGGAAACATCTTTGGCATTGTCCCGGTCTTTCTGCATTTCAGTTTCTCCGACCTGTGTATAATTTTTTACCCATTCGGCGATAGCCGTAGCCACATTGGACGCATCACCGTCTTCGCGGTGAATAACTTCTATACCGGGATGATTCATATTATAATGTTCTTTCACCCACAGTCCGAATCCGGCCAAAGTGGTCGTAATGGTAGGCACTTTAAACGCCAGACTTTCGAGCGGAGTATATCCCCAAGGCTCGTAATAAGACGGGAAAGCGGTCAGATCCATCCCCACCAGCAAATCATAGTAAGGCATATTGAATACCCCGTCATCTCCATTCAGATAACTGGGAACGAAGAAGATCTTCACTTTATCTTCCTCGGAATTACGCAATTTTTGTGCCCGGATACGGTTCATCACCGGATCGTTGGCACTATCGTTGAGATAATGTGTCAGATAAAGATCTGTAGAGGTAACGGCCTGATAAGGTAATTCCAGGTTATGCAGCAATTCCTTGTTTGCACCGGCATGTCCGGCAGGTACCAAAATAAAGGCCAACACCTCTTTACCGAGTCCGTTGTTACGATTCAATTGTCCCATGGCATCGATAAAGACATCGATTCCTTTGTTTTTAAACTCGTACCGTCCACTGATACCCAGGATCAAGGCGTCTTCGGCTACGGGACGCCCCAAAATCGCCTGTGCCACCTGAAGAAATTTTTCTCTTCCGGCCTTTCGTTTGTCTTCCCATTCGGCTTCGGAAGGCGTAAAGACATTCTCAAATCCATTGGGAGTAACCAGGTCTACTTCTTTATCCAGAAAATGAGCACATTCGGTAGCCGTGATCTCACTGACCGTAGTGAAACAATCGGCTTGATGTGCTGCGGTCTTCTCGAGAGACTGTTTGGAAATGACATTGAAACGACGTGCCAGTTCTTCGGGTACATAATTTTTCATCTCACTGTACAGGGGTAGATTATTCCCGGCTACACAACGGCCCAACACGGTGGCATGAGTGGTAAATACACATCCCACCTGAGGCATCGCACTTTTCAAATACAATAATCCGGCTCCCGTCATCCATTCGTGAAATTGGGCGATAATCCGCTGCCGGATAGAAGAATTAAAGCGAACGAAGCTCTCGATCACTTTCCCTGCTGCATATCCGAACAGGGCCGGTTCGATGTAATCCCATTGACCACTAATCGAATCGAGTTTATATTTTTCCCAAAAAGAAGCAAAAATTTCATCTTTCTGCGTAATGAACGTACTGAAATCAACCAGGATGACAATCGGTTTTCCAGCCACATTCCACCGTCCTACTTTAATACGCAAGCCTTCCTGGGCTGCTCTCTGCCGCCAGGACCTGAACAAACGGGGATCGTCGATAAATTCAGGATTCTGTTCGGTATAACGCCAGACATCGGGGCCGATTAAAATATGACTACTGCTGTATTCTTTTTCCATATTGAGGGCTTTGGTCGAAATCACCGTATGAATTCCCCCCACTTTATTACAAACTTCCCAACTTACTTCAAAAAGGTAAGCGGGATTCTTCAATTTATTGTTATCCATATTACTTTTGCGTGTGTTAAATGAGCCCCGAAGGTACATATTTTTATCCAAAAAGTTGATAATCAAAACCTAAAAAATCAAAATTCAGGAAATTCATTGTTCCTGCAATGCCTTTCCTGAATCGGTTTAGTTCATGAGCGATCAAGTTTATTAAGTCCCCGGACCTTGCGGGCACTTTTCTCTACGGCCGACCGGACCCGAAAGTCCCATAAAGAAGACGTCCGCAGGTTCTACACACTTTATGAACTTGAAGCAACGAAGGAGTAACCTGAAGAACTTTACGGACTAATTATACCGATCTTTTTCCGGCTTAGCCCGAAAAGCTTATTTCTTTTTGGTCGTCGTTCTTGCTTTTTTCTTCTCACTCCCGGTCTTTGGAGTTTCTTCCTTCGAAGTTTCCGGGGCTTCGATTACTTTCCGGGTTTCTTTCGGTTCTTTTTCTTCTTTCGGATGTCTTGTCTTCTTCCGGTCCGTTTCTTCTTCTACCCTCCGTATAAAATCGCTCAGCACATTCATATAATTTATAAATGCCTCGTAAGGAGTGTCGTAGGGAGTAAAATATTGGTGTATCGCTCCATCAGAAAATAGCTTGGTGCACATATAATAGAAATGGTCGCTAGCCTGTAAGCAATCGAAATCATGGGTAAGTACCGGATCTTTGAGCGCATTGACTTTATTTTTCATTTTATAAAGCTCCTCGAAAGCTTCATTCTGCAATTCATTTCCCAACCAGGCAGTGACATCCCGTTCTTCATCGGCCCATGAGATCGGGTAAGGGACATGCAAAGGAGCTACCGGTTGATGTTTTGCGGCAGCCTCTTTAGGAGTCAGAAATTCAAAATTGGTAGAAGCAAAAATCTGTGCCGGCAGAGCTGCTATAAAATCGAAAATCCCGGTATCGCCTCCCTGGTGTTCTCCCAAAGTTTCGTAGTCCATAAAAAGATTGACAATCTCTCCGTCGGCAGCATTCAGCCAGGAAGCATATTTATCGGCAGTCAGCGGCCATTGATCCCAACCTTTATCGGAAAAACGGAAAGCGATATCGTCGCTTAGTCTGAAATTTTTCAGCAACAGCTTCAATTTCGGATTAATCGAATTGGTATAGACATAATCCGGGCTCTTCCACCCCAGGATATGCCGTGCTCCTTCGGTCAGCATCGTTTTATATCCCATCCGGGCAACCATCTCACCGATCTCGTCGGAATAGATCAGTTCGGTATTCCGGAAAGTCACCGGTTTCACCCCGAATAATTCTTTCATCAGATCAGCATGTTGTTTCACCTGTTTTTTAAATTCGCCTTCATCCACCAGCGAAGCCAAGGAATGGGAATAAGTTTCGGCCAATATTTCGACACATCCGGTAGCCACCAATTCTTTAAAACTATCGATAACCTCAGGGGCATATTCACGGAATTGTTCGATAACCATTCCGGAGATAGAAAAGCTCACTTTAAAATTCTTTCCGTATTTCCGAATCAGCTCCAGCATCGTCCGGTTGGCCGGTAAATAGCAACGGTCGGCCACTTTACGGGTAATCGTACGATTGGCAAAATCGTCGTAATAATCGCTATTCTTGCCTATATCGAAAAAATGATATTTTCTTAAACGTATCGGTTGATGCACCTGGAAATACAAACACAACGTTTTCTTATCCATAGTAGTCATATTTTAATTGTTATTGTTTTATCTTTTTAATTCTTCGTAAATCGTTTTTAAGAGATACGCTGCATTTTCCCATTTTAAAGTATTCACCTCATTCAAGCCGTATTTAGCTGCAAATTCAGCTAATGCCGGATACGCCAGCAAAGCATAGATAGCATCCGCCAAGGCATCGACATCCCAAAAATCAACCTTGATCGCATGTTTCAACACTTCGGCCACTCCCGATTGTTTAGAGATAATCGTAGGTACCCCCGAGCGCATCGCTTCCAGCGGAGAAATCCCGAAAGGTTCGGATACCGAAGGCATCACGTAGACATCACTGTGGGCAAACATCTTTTGCACATCCTGGCCACGTAAAAAACCTGTAAAATGAAATTTCGTTGCAATCTTCAGTTTAGCCACCCTTCGGATCGAGCGGTTCATCATATCCCCGCTGCCTGCCATAACAAAACGTACATTCGGATAACGTTTCAGCACTTTATTCGCTGCCTCGATAAAATATTCGGGTCCTTTCTGATAAGTAATCCGTCCCAGGAAGGTCACGACCTTTTCTTTTACCCCTCTCTCGACTTCCATTTCGGAATACGACTGAAAATCAACGGCATTATGTACCGTCACCACTTTATCCGGATTGATCCCATAGCGGGTAATGACGATATTCCGGGTTAGATTACTGACGGTCACCACCCGATCGGCTTCCAGCATCCCCTGCCGTTCCAGGTTATAGACCGTTTGGTTCACATTCTCACCACTACGATCGAATTCAGTGGCATGTACGTGCACCACCAGAGGTTTTCCGGACACTCTTTTAGCAGCGATACCCGCAGCATAGGTCAACCAGTCGTGAGCATGGATCACATCGAACTGTTGTTGCCCTGCAATCGTAGCAGCAACCAGAGCATAACGAGCCACTTCTTCCATCAGATTAGCCCCGTATTTACCGGAAAATTGATATTTGTTTTTAAATTCAATCCGATTTTCTTCGCTTCCTTCCAGAACACACTTTTTCACCTCCCGGGTAAATGTCTCGGGATCCATATACGGCATCAGATTAGAGCCTACCTCCATAAAATCGATATTTTTCCAATATTCCTCCACATCATGGTATTGGTACAAAGACTCCACATCACTGGCGTTAATAATTTTGGCAGCACTCTGATCTTCATCACCGCTCGCTTTCGGCATGACGAAGAGCACTTCAACACCTTGTTTAGCCAATCCCCGGGTCAATCCCAGACATGCAGTTCCCAATCCTCCGGCAATATGAGGTGGAAACTCCCAGCCAAACATCAATACTCTAGTTTTCATATAATTATAATTAATTTTTTTTGCAATCGTGCGAAACCTTCGTTCCCCTTATCGTGTTTCCCTATCCGAAGTTTTCCACTTCATTCCTCTCGTCTGCCTCTTCCCCATCTGTCATCTATCATCTTTACAAAACTTCTCCAGCAAAGCCATACTTCTCAGAATCTCCCCCACACTCCAGGCTTGCGATATACACCCATTCGGAGTATAAGGAGGATTTCCGTCATAAATTTCCCCGATAGAACAAACTCCATACACAGTCATATCTTCTTCGAAATTGGCCAATAATTCGCGGGCTGTTTTCGCAAATTTTTTCCCATAAAGCCGGAAATTAGCTTCGATATAAGGTCCGAGCAGCCAAGGCCAAACCGTTCCCTGATGGTAAGCTCTGTCCCGGGTTGCCTGATCTCCTTCGTAGGTGCCTTCATAGGCCGGATTCTTAGGTGCCAGTGTCCGTAAGCCTTTCGGTGTCAGTAATTCGTTCTTCACGACATCGAGCACGCCATGTATCATCTCGTCCGACAACGGACTATATTCGAGCGAACAGGCGATGACTTGGTTCGGACGTACAAAAACATTCTGTCCGCCTCCATTGACAAAATCGGCCAAATAGCCTTTTTCTTCATTCCAGAATACTTTCAGGAAGCTTTCTTTTACTTTGTCAGGCATATCTTTCCACTCTTTCACGAACTTATTATCTCCGGCCTGCCCGGCCAGTTTCAGGGTGTAGCAAATAGCATTATACCAAAGAGCATTGATTTCCACCTGATAGCCTCCGCGTGGAGTAACCGGTACGCCATTGACAATGGCATCCATCCAGGTCAGTGCTTTTCCCGGTTCGTCGGCCCAGATCAGACCGTTATCCACCATCTTCACATATTCGTTGATTCCATCCCGGTAAGCTTTCAAAACGGCCTTCATCTTCGCCCCGTAGCTCTTCCAGACAGCAGCATCGTCCTGAACGGCTTCTCCATACTCTTGAACGGCTTTAAAAAACCACATCGGAGCATCGACCGAATTGTAGGAAGCATTTTTATCTTTACCGATATTCGGGAACAAACCGTTATTCAGCTGACGGATCATCGTGTCGAGAACTTCTTTACAAGTCCTGACATCATTCGCCGCAGCCAGGGTCACTCCCGGCAAAGCAATAAAGGTATCCCTTCCCCATCTTCCGAACCAGGGGTATCCTGCCATGATCTCGGTTTCTTTTCCTCTTCTCACGATAAACTGGGAAGCCGAATATTTCAGACAACTCACAAAGCTATTACGGGGAGCCCTGTTATCCAACAATTTCTGGAATTTGGTTTTCAACCGTCCGGTAGACACCGCATCGACAGAAGCAGAAAAAATCACACTTTCCCCTTTCTTTATCGGAAATTCGAAATACCCCGGTACGAACAAATCTTCCCTGAAATCATATCCCCGGTTTTGTTCTTCTATGTATTCGATGTTATAATACCAGTCGGGAGTAGCGATAAACTCGTTTTTCTTGCTGATTTGCATATTCAGGTATGGAAAACCATTATACAATTTGGAGCGGATCCCGTTTTCAACTTCCTGATATTTGGTATTGACCATCATATTCGCTTTCGACAAGCGATGGATATTCCGGTAAGCCAGGAACGGTTTCAATCTCAACGTCGTATCGGAATGGGCATCCAGCAAAGTATAACGGATCAGGACCTGAGGTTCGTTGTGTACCAGAATAATCTCTTTTTTGAGCTGTACGCCTCCCACCCGGTAAGTCAGGGTAAATACCGGTTCGTACTCGAAATCGACAATATATTTATGTCCCCGGGGTTCATAATTACCCGGATACTTATGGATACCCAAATTAAACTCACGTCCATGCTGGATGACCGTCTCGTCCAGGTTCGACAACAACACATGATTCTCCCCATCGAATTCTTCTATAGGCAATATCAGTAATCCGTGGTACTTCCGGGTATTACATCCGATAATAGTAGAAGACATATATCCTCCTGCCCGGTTTGTCGCCAACACTTCCCGCTTCAGTGAATATTCCAGATTCACCAATTCATCCTTATTAAATTTCAAATAAGCCATAATAACGTCTTTATATCTATTTTATTTTTTCATTTTAAGGTTTTCCTCCTGCAATTGCAGGACAACAGCCGTACGGGAAGGAATATAGAGACTCAACCAGTTTCGTCCTTCCCGGTAAAGGGTAAAATGTTCCAGCCCGTCATCGATCCGGTTAAAACCGGAGAACAACTGATTGTCGGTATCCAATACCGGCAAATATTTTCCCGCTTCCACCTCGAACCGATAGTCGGAGAATGAACTTTGGGGATTAAAATTAAAAACAAACAGATAAGCGCCTCTCCGGAAAACCAATATCTGTCTCTCATTATCTCTTACGACAGGCAGTGGGATAGGTTTAAAAAAGCCGTCTTTCTTTGCTAAAGAAATCATCGCTTTATCGAATTCGTTCAGAAAACGGAAACGCAAATCCTTGTCGTCTACCAGACTCCACAGCCGGCGGGCATGTTCGTAGCTCCAATTATTTCCTTCCCGGGGAAAATCGATCCATTCGGGATGGCCGAATTCATTCCCCATAAAATTCAGGTATCCGTCGCCGGCAGTGGCTATCGTCATCAGCCGGATCATTTTATGAAGTGCCATGCCCCGGTCGACCCGAAGGCTATGGTCGAAAACACTCATCGAAGTATAGATATCCTTGTCGACCAAACGGAAAAAGATGGTTTTATCCCCTACCATAGCCTGATCGTGACTTTCGGCATAACTGATGGTATGCTCTTCCGGACGTTTGTTGGTCAGTTCGTAAAACATATCCCCGACATGCCACTCCTCATCTTTTTTATCTTCGATCAATTTGATCCAATAATCCGGTACTCCCATGCTCATACGAAAATCGAAACCTAATCCTCCCTCGCCGACAGGCATCGCTAAACCCGGCATACCGCTCATATCTTCGGCAATCGTGATCACTTCCGGATTCACCTCATGGATCAACTTATTGGCTAAAGTCAGATAGGTAATCGCATCTTCATCCTGATTACCGTCGTAATAAAATTTGTATTCCGTAAAATCACGCCCTAAACCATGATCCCAATACAGCATACTGGTGATCCCATCGAAACGGAAGCCATCGAAATGAAATTCTTCCAGCCAATATTTACAATTCGACAACAAAAAACCGATCACTTCATTTTTTCCATAATCGAAGCAACGGGAATTCCACAATCGATGTTCACCCCGTTCACCAGGATAAAAATACTGGTTATAATCTCCGGCAAAACAACTCAATCCTTCGGCTTCATTCTTGACTGCATGAGAATGCACAAGATCCATGATCACACCGATACCGTATCCATGTGCCTCATCGATCAGACGTTTCAGGTCGTCGGGTGTTCCGAATCGGGAACTGACCGCATAAAAATTCGATACCTGATAGCCGAAAGAACCATAATAGGGATGTTCCTGAATCCCCATCAGCTGAATCATATTGTACCCCAAATCTACAATCCGGGGCAATACATAAGCCCGGAATTCATTAAACGTAGACACCCGGCGATTCTCCATGCTCATACCGATATGAGCTTCGTAAATCAAAGGATGCTCCCTTCTTCCTACACCGGAATAACGCCACCGGTAAACTTGTTCGGGTTGCCAGACCTGCGCTGAAAAAATTTTAGTCAGATCGTCCTGTACAACCCGGTTTACATACCCGGGAATCCGTTCACCTCCTCCTTCGGGCCACTCTACCCAGAACTTGTAATCCATCCCATGCCAGAGGGCTTCTTCGGGTAATTCCAATTCCCAAACCCCTCCCTCCAGCCGGTGGAAGCTAAAATTCTCCCTTCGTTGCCAGTCATTCGATTCTCCGATCAGATAAATCGCCGTAGCATGAGGAGCCCATTCCCGGAATACCCAACCTTTTCCAGGAAGCCGGTGCAAACCAAAATAAAGATGATTATTAAAAATATCGGCGAGTTTCTTTTTCCGGTTGGTAAATTCCAGCTCTTTCAGCACACTGCGTTCATGGCGACGCCGGATAACAGGAAGAAAAGGTTCCAGCAAAGGATCGTTGACTGTGATATCAAATTTCATTTCATACCGTTTAAAATATTCCCCCGGTAAAATATTCACACCTATTCATCCATCACTTAATACTATCGCACCTCCACTCCACACATTCTATTCATTAACTTCCTTTCACATCTCTGAAAATCTTGACGAAAGTTTACGATAAAATATTATTATTTCAGCTATTTTACCGGATACAAACAAACATTATACGCTCTATCAGCGGAAATGTTCCGGTTAACGGAGGAAAAAAGCAATTATTTTTTCCGGTTCCGAAAAGAAATCCTCGATCAGACGTAGCTATGTTCAGTTCAATTCAGCATTCGAAAGATAGCAAGGAATCCGCATATTCACAAATTTTTATCAATATTTTAACGACAAAAATTTGCAAATTACACACTTGTTACTTTTAGATGACAATTTTTACACACTTCTGCTAAATTATTACGACAAATTGAGGAAAAATATACCAAACAGAGAAGTCAAAAAATATTTTACTATTTTTGCCTGTGCTCATTAAGCACATCTATTATGAACCCTTTTTTATTAACGACAGCTTATTTTCCACCGATAGCTTACTTCTCTTGTCTTAAAAAAGCAGAAGTAACGTATATCGAGCAATATGAAAACTTCGGAAAACAGAGTTACCGTAACCGTTGTGAAATCATGACCGCAAACGGCGTGATCGCATTGACCGTCCCGGTAGCCAAAGCCAACAGCAAAACCCTGATAAAAGACCTGAAAATCGTGTATCCGACTCCCTGGCAAAAATTACACTTCCGGGGTATCGAATCGGCTTACAAAAATTCTCCTTATTACGAATATTATATCGACGATTTAATGCCTTTTTTTGAAAAGCAGGAGACTTATCTTTTCGACCATAACCTGGCCATCTTAACGACTATACTGGATTTTCTGAAACTGAAACGGGACATCCGGCTTACAACGGATTATATCGCGATCGGGGATATCAATTACAGGGATCTGCGTAATGCTATCCACCCCAAAGTTTCCCATAGACAACCCGGTTGTGATTATATCCCGAAACCTTATCGCCAGACTTTCAGCGACCGTTTTCCATTTACCCCGAATCTGAGTATTCTGGATCTGCTTTTTTGTTGCGGACCGGAAGCGGGGGAAATGATTTGAAAAAAAAGAGTTGTAAGAGTTACAGAGTTAAAAGAGTTACAGAGTTACAGAGTTACAGAGTTAAAAGAGTTACAGAGTTACAGAGTTAGAAGAGTTGTATGAGTTAAAAGGGTTCGACTTTATGGCCTTTTAATCGTTCAGGATTCGTTTGATGACTTTCAGGTTATGGGTATAACGTTTCAAGTCTTCGTTGAAAATTCCCTGATGGTCGATTTTGTCCACCCGTACCCTCCCGGAAGCATGGATGATCCGGTTTTGTTCCCAAATAATTCCGACATGAGTGATCGCTCCGGTCTCGTCTCCGAAGAAAGCCAGGTCACCGGGCATCGCTTCTTCGAGGAAGGAATAATTCTGTCCGAGCGTCACCTGCTGCGAAGCATCCCGCGGCAAATCGATTCCCGCCATCCGGTAAACAATCTGGGAAAGCCCCGAACAATCGATCCCATAGGGTGATCGTCCTCCCCAAAGATAAGGCGTATTGTAATACATCAAGGCATAACCGATAATCAGATCCCTCAGACTATCGATGCCGACATCTTTCATTTTACTGACCAAAGTATAGGTATCTCCTCCGATCTGCATCTTCTTGGTCGTGGCATCGAAAAAAGGAAATACACTACCCGAAACCACCAATTTATTCCCGTAATCACCGTCTTTCACGACTATATTAAACACTTCCGTAGCCAATACAGATACCTCGGCTTTGTATTTACCGATAAATTCTTCGGTGACTTCAAGATACATTTTCCGATCGATCCACCCCTCGTAACGATCATGCAACATCCTGACATATACCCATTTCTCATCCACCTCCAGTATTTCAAATACCTCACCGAAAAGAATCTGAGAAACCATCTCACTCCGTTCCGATTTTTCACTCCGCATGGGAACTATACTCAAATCTGCTATACCGTAAGACATAGGAATACTGAATTAATATACGATTGTGCAAATTTACAAAATAAGTATCAATAACTGGGCTGTTAAAACGCGTAAAAACATCGTTAAAGGATAAACGGTAGCATATCCCACTGCCGGCATATCATTTCCGGCAACACCATTCGAATAAGCCAATGCAGGCGGATCGGTGGTACTCCCGGCAATCAATCCCATCAAAGTGAAGTAGTTTATCTTATAACACCAACGGGCAATACTGCCGACTATCATCAAAGGCACGAAGGTAATGATAAACCCATATCCGATCCATGCAAAACCACCTTGATTCACCACCGTATCCACAAATCCGACCCCTGCATCCAAACCGACACAGGCCAGAAACAAAGAGATACCGATTTCGCGCAACATCAGGTTGGCACTCATCGTCGTATAAGTAACCAATTTATAATGGGGTCCGAACTTACTGATCAAAATAGCGGTAATCAAAGGTCCTCCTGCCAATCCCAATTTCACCGGTTGCGGAATTCCCGGAAAAGTAAAAGGTATACTCCCTAACAAAATACCCAAAGCGATCCCCAGAAAAATAGGTACCAGATTGGGTTCCCGCAACCTCCGGAGTGAATTACCCAATATTTTCTCTACACTTTTCACACTATCTTCCGTTCCGACAACCGTAACCCGGTCACCGATCTGCAATTCCAACCCCGGACTAGCCACCAAATCCACTCCGGCCCGGTTTACCCGGGTGATATTGACACCGAATCCTCCGCGTAAATGAAGTTGAGCCAGCATTTTTCCATTGATTTCCGAACGGGTAATCATGATACGTTTCGAAACCAACTTGGAATCCAGCTTCTCCCACTCAGAACGATGCATCTCTATTTTTTCACCGATAAAAGCGATTATCGCATCCATATCTTGCTTGGCAGCAATGATAAATAATTTATCTCCGGCCTGTAGATGTGTGCGTGAATAAGCGATCTCCAAATCATTATTCTCGTGCAACACCCTGGAAATCACAAATTTCTTATCGATCAACGTAGCGACGGCCTCCACTTCTTTACCGAACAGAGCCGGATTTTTCACCCGGACGGAAACATGGGTCGCCCGTGCTTCTTTTTCTTCCAGCTGACTTTGGGCAGATTCAGTCTCTTTATCGAAAGAAATCCGGAAAATATAACGAATCAGGATGAGTGCTGCGATAATCCCCACCACACCCAAAGGATAAGCCACTGCATAGCCCATAGCGATTTCGGTACCTTCCTTACCGGTCATATCGAAATAAGCCTGTTGCGCAGCCCCCAGGCCCGGCGTATTCGTCACCGCCCCGGAGAGAATACCCACCATCGTAGTGACGGGCAAACCGGTAACGACATATAAAACACAGGTAATTGCAACACCCAGTACAATCACCAATACCGCTAGTAAATTCAGGGTAAGCCCGCCTTTTTTAAAAGAAGCGAAGAAACCGGGTCCTACCTGTAAACCAACTGAATAAACAAACAAAATCAGTCCGAATTCTTTCAGGAAGTGCAAAGCATGCGCATCCATCCGCATTCCCCAATGGCTGAAAATAATACCGACGAACAGAATCCAGGTAATTCCTAAAGAAACACCTGCTATTTTTACTTTTCCCAGATATATCCCGATAAAGATAACGATAGCTACCAATAAAATCGAATGCCCGATTCCCGATCCGAAAAATAAAGTATGTATCCACTCCATATACAAATCATCTTAAATTTCTAAGAGCCTACAAAAATAGAAAATAATCTGCAAAATTTCTTCTTTGCAACTAAACACATCTTTTTTCGTTTAATATTTTGCAATCGACAATGCTTAAAGTAATCGGTATGACAAACGACTTATTATATTTGCTTTTACGGGCTTCCATCAATGCCTCGCTCAGTGACCGGGATGCTTTTATCGAAAAGGTATCCAAAATTATCGAACAACAGACTCATAAAGATCCGGAAGCAGCCCGTCGGCTCAGTGATCATATAGCAGGAGCTATGGAAGGGCTGAACAGCACTTTATTATTGCGTCAGTTATTCACTCCCCGCCGGGATAAAAAGCTTACTCAAACCCTCGATCAACTCACAACAGCTGTAGAAAAGCTGAATGCTTTACTGGAAGATGCTTCGTTTCCTCCCCAACCTTCTAAACCCGAAGAGCAATGAGAATTACAGATGTATACGTAGGGTATCTGAAGATCACCAGAATCATTCAAATCGGTAGTATTCTGGTCAAACACGGTTTTAAGGAAATGATTTCCCATACTTTTCTGGGGCGTCGTATCCGAAAGCGCCGTATCCGCCAACATAAACCAGTATATACCACCCAGGAACGGCTGCGGCTGACCATAGAGGATCTGGGACCAACTTATATCAAATTCGGTCAGATCCTGGCCGACCGGCCGGATATACTCTCCGAACGGTTCAGAAAAGAATTGAAGAAATTACAGACCAATGCCCTCCCTTTCGACGACCATCTGGCGATCCGCCTGATTGAAGATGAATTAGGGGCCGAAATCAAGGATGTTTTTTCAGAATTCAATCCACATTGTATCGCTTCGGCTTCTATCGGCCAGGTGTATACCGGACGTCTGAAAAACGGGAAAGACGTCGTGATCAAAATCCGCCGCCCGAATATCGACCAGAAAATCAAACTAGACTTATACCTCATGCGCTATCTGGCCAAGAAATTAGCCCTGGAATACCCCGAAATGGCTGCCATCAATATCGTAGGAGTCGTCGACGAGTTCGGCGAAAGCATATTCAAGGAATTGAATTATTATAACGAAGCCACGAACATCCTGCGTTTCCGGGATATATTCAAAGACAATCCCCGGATCTACATTCCCCATGTCGACATGAAACATACGACCCACCGGATGCTCATTATGGAACGGATCTTCGGTATGTCGCCGGACGATCCGCTTCAGCTGAAGGCTGCCGGACTCGATCCGGTACAAATAGCCCTCAACGGAGCGGAAGCCTTGCTGATCATGGTCTTCAAGGAAGGTTTTTTCCATGCCGACCCTCATGCGGGTAATTTATTCATCCTGCCGGGCAATCGGATCGCCTTTATCGACTTCGGGATGGTCGGAGCTCTCCGTCCCCGGGAAATGGATTTTCTGGCCAACCTTTCCATCGGTTTCGCCCGCCGGGATCCTATCGGCCTGGCCGACTCCATGATCCGGCTTTGTGATCAACGTTTTTTCGACCAACGGGACGATTTGATTTTCAGCCTGCAACAAATGATTAAACGCTTCTCCCAACTCCCGATCGAGAAATTCAATTACGCCAAGATGATCCAGGATTGTATCGACCTGATCACCAAATACGGACTTTGTCTGCCTACCGGTATTTTTATGCTGGCCAAAGCGTTGGCCACAATCCAGAAAGTGGCCGAACGTCTGGACCCGGACATCCCCTTTGCCAAGCTCATCATCCCTTACGCCAAAGAGGTTGTCATGACTCAATTTTCTCCGCGAAAGATGGCCGCCTCGCTTTTCCAAACCTTAAAAGGATATGCCACCCTCCTGCAAACCGCTCCGGGAGATATCAGCGAGATATTATACAAACTCAAACAAGGCGAAATCAAACACGAGTTACAAATCACGGATGTTCCTGAATTCCGGAAAATGCTCCGGAACGGAGCCTCACGGCTCGCTTATGCGATACTTCTGGTCGGCCTGTTTATCGGAGCGATCGGAATACTCGATAAACGCCCCGACCTGAAATACGGCCATTTTCTACTCTTTGTATCCTCTTTTTTAATTTTCATCGTTATGCTAAAATGGATACTCCGGAAAAAAAGGGATTAGAAGGGAAAGATTGGAGATTAGGGATTAATTTCATTATCTTTGAATCGTTTTATCTTTAATTCTAATTTTTATCATGATTCGAGGTTTTGGAAGCGATAATTTTTCAGGCGTATTACCGGAAGTATTCAAAGCACTGGAAGAGGCAGCCTATGGGCATCAGCATTCTTACGAAGAAGATGTTTATTCTGAAAAAGCCATACAGGATTTCAAAAATGTTTTTGGAGAAAATATCCGTGTATTTTTCGTCTATAACGGTACAGGGGCAAACATACTCAGCCTATCTGCCTTCACCCATTCCTATAACGCCGTTATATGTGCCGAGACCGCCCATATCAATGTGGACGAATGCGGAGCGATCGAGAAACAATCGGGCTGTAAACTACTGACCGTCCCAACTTTCGACGGGAAACTGACAACCGGTCTTATCCAAAACCACATGCACGGTTTCGGAGAACAACATCACTCACAACCTAAAATGATTTCCCTGACTCAATGTACCGAATTAGGGACGGTTTATACTCCTGCCGAATTAAAAGAAATTTGCGATTATGCCCATGCCCATCGGATGTATGTACACATGGACGGAGCACGTCTTTCGAATGCCGTCGCCTATCTGGGATGTGATCCCCGCGACATCACCTCCCGGGTCGGTATCGATGTATTGAGTTTCGGAGGTACTAAAAACGGGATGATGTTTGGAGAAGCTGTCGTCTTTTTCAACCCGGAAGTCGCCAAAGAGGTACAATATATCCGTAAGCAACTGATGCAACTTCACTCGAAGACCCGTTTCATCGCCGCCCAATTTTCGGCAGTCCTGAAACACGACCTTTGGCTAAAGACCGCCGGACATGCCAACCGGATGGCCCGGATGTTAGCCAACGAAGCGGCTAAAATCCCGGGAATCCGCATCACTCAAGAGGTGCAAGGCAATGAAGTATTCGCTATCATCCCCCGCGATAAAATAACCAAATTACAGTCGGAATGCTTCTTTTACATTTGGGATGAAAATGCCTCGGAAGTACGTTGGGTCTGCTCCTTCGACACGACAGAAAGTGATATTATCGAATTCGTCAATTTACTCAGAGCAGAAATCTGTTGAAAGGATGCCACATCAATTGATTCAAACAGAAGACGGTAGTATAACCTTATATGTTCCTGAACTGAATGAACATTATCATTCGGTACACGGAGCGATTCAGGAATCTATTCATATTTTTATCCGGGCCGGACTGGATTTTTATCTGACCTCCCCGGAACATCGGCCGCCCACCGAAGTCCCGTTGTCTATTCTGGAAGCCGGTTTCGGAACCGGGCTGAATGCTTATTTAAGCTTATTGCGGAGCGAAGAACTCCAGCTCCCGCTCGATTATCACAGTGTGGAAAAATATCCGTTACCGCCCGAAGAAGTAAATCGTCTTCATTATCCGGATCAACTTCCCGCTGCCGATCCCGGATCATTCGCCATGCTGCACGACGCCCCCTGGGATTGCGGAGAGCAGATTACCCCTTTATTTCATTTACACAAATACCGGACAGATTTCCGGTCTATACAATTTCAGGCCCGATTCGATATCGTCTATTTCGATGCCTTCAACCCGGAAGTGCAACCCCATCTCTGGACTCCGGAAGTATTCAGCCGGTTCGCCCAAGCATTGAAACCGGGAGGAATCCTGGTGACTTATTGTGTCAAGGGGATAGTCAAGCAAGCCTTACGCGAAGTCGGTTTCACCTTAAAACGCCTGCCCGGACCTCCCGGAAAAAGAGAAATGCTCAGAGCCACCAAACCCGACCGAATATGACATCACTAGAAATAAAACAACTACTCGATGAAAAATATCAGGAATATTGCCATTCCGATTTTTTTATCCATACCGATCCCATTCAAATTCCTAAATTATTCGAAGAGAAAGAAGACATCGAAATAGCCGGTTTTCTGGCAGCCTCCCTGGCTTGGGGGCAACGTCCGACCATCATAAAAAAGTGTAAGGAACTCATGCAGCTCCTGGATTATGCTCCTTATGACTTCGTCCTGCATGCCCGGGAAAGCGATTTCACCCGTTTCGAACATTTCAAACACCGCACTTTCAACGGTTATGACTGTAGTTATTTTTTACGTTCCTTAGCCCATATCTACCGCCATGAAGGAGGGTTGGAAAATGTCTTCACCACCGCCTGGCAAATACACGGGGATATGTTCGAGGTATTACGCCATTGGTATCGGATTTTCACTACCCTTCCGGCCGAGCCCCGGGTACTCCGCCACATCGCGTGTGTAGACAAAGGCTCAGCCGCCAAAAGAGTGAATATGTTTATTCGCTGGATGGTGAGACACGACCACAGCGGTATCGATTTCGGACTATGGAAAGGTATCCCGGCCTCCGCCCTATTGATCCCTTTAGATCTGCATACGGGCCATGTAAGCCGCGAACTCGGTCTGCTTACCCGTAAACAAAACGATGCCAAAGCTGTCGAAGAGCTTACCCGGCGTCTTCGTGAATTCGATCCGGTCGATCCGATCCGGTATGATTTCGCTCTTTTCGGCCTGGGGGCTTTCAAATAAGCAGGAATAATTAATCGTTAAAGTTCGTAAAGTCCTGAACCCTGCGGGCACTTTCATTAACGTAACTTCCGGTGCCGGCCGGCCGCCCCAGTGCCGTAAAAAAATGCGCTCGCAGGATCCATCGACTTTATGAACCTCATGAACTTTATAAACTCCTATAATTCAACTTTTTTTGAAGAAACAATATAGAAATGAAGAGTCAACTTTGATTCTCCCGTACTCTTTTCTCCAAATTCAAGGTTCCCTTCAGAGCACTTCCAATAATTCTTCATCTGTCAAAGGGATGGAAGTAGCTGCTGTTATGACAGAATCGGCAAGGCGTTGTTTACGTTCCTGGATAGCCAGAATTTTTTCCTCGAGTGTTCCGGCAGTAATAAAACGATAGACGAATACCGCCCGTTTTTGCCCGATCCGGTGGGCCCGGCTAACGGCTTGATTTTCAGCAGCGACATTCCACCAAGGGTCGAGAATAAATACATAATCGGCCTCGGTAAGATTCAAGCCTACCCCACCGGCTTTCAAAGAAATCAGGAAGATCCGGCATTCCGGGTCGGCCTGAAAATGCCGGATAGTCTGTTCCCGGTCGGCAGTCAAGCCTGTCAGCATCGCATATTTCCATCCCCGGACCATTGTTTCTTCAGCTACCATTTTAAGATATTTTACAAAAGAAGAAAAAACCAACACCTTGTGTCCGGAAGCAATCACTTCTCCCAACATACGGAATACCTCACTAAATTTTCCGGAATTTCCTTCATACCCAGTTTCGACCAAACGGGGATGATTGGCGATCTGACGCAATCGGATCAGAGCTTTTAAAACCATAAAATCACTTCGCAATTCCCCTTGATTCTCTCTCTCACTCAAGATATAATTTCTCACCCGGGACTGTTCCTCTTCGTATACCTTCCGCTGTTCCTCTTCGGGTTCACAAACGACCAACTCGGCTGTGAGATCCGGCAAATCGGCCAACACTTCTTCTTTGGTACGGCGTAAAATATACGGAGCGATCAGTTTACGCAAAGCTTCGCTCATCCGCCCTTCTACATCGGCCAATATAGGACGGATAAAATGATCGCGGAAAAAACGCTGTGATCCGAGTAATCCCCGGTTCACCCAATTCATCACAGCCCACAAATCGGTCAGTGAATTTTCTATCGGTGTACCCGACAAAGCCCAAAAACACCTTCCCTGAATACGCATCATAGCCTGATGGAGCTGAGACCCCGGATTCTTTAACATTTGTGCTTCGTCGGCAACGACGATACCGAAAGTCAGGCGGGACAAAATATCGATATCGTTCCGCAAAGTATGATAAGTGATCAATACGACATCCGAACGTTGCAGGTATGAACGCAAATCGATACGGTTAGTTCCGGCATAGATAGTCACAGTCAGCTGAGGAGCGAATTTCCGAAGTTCATTCCGCCAATTATGGATCAAAGAAGCCGGTACAACCACCAGACAGGTATGGTATACCAATGAACGATCTCCCTCATCCGGCCTGCTTACCTCTTCCGGGGCATCGAACAAACTCAGTTGTTTTCCGCTGTCAGGCCATCGGTTTACAACAGGCTTTTTTACTCCTTCCTGCCTGTATTTCAAGATCAGGGCAATGGCCTGAAGTGTTTTTCCCAATCCCATATCGTCGGCCAGACAACCTCCCAAGCCACATCGGTACAAACGGTACATCCATTCATAACCGAAACGCTGGTACGGACGTAAAGTCACCTGAAAATCAAAGGGCAGAGTCACCTCTTCCTGCAAATTCTCCGGCAATGAAAAATGACAGGTCGTCTCCGCCCAGTTTTTTAATAAAATATACTGGCTGCGGTGAAAAAATAAGGAAGTCCCCCTTCCTTGAGCAAATAAAAGCAACTCGGTATAGGTAGCGAACCATTCTTCAGGAATCAGGAATAAAGTGCCGTCATCGAGTAAAAACTCACGTTTACCCGTCAGAATATGGTCCCGGAAACGAAGCAAAGGAATCCGGCGCCCATCAGTCAGAATAACTTCTGCTTTCAATTCGAACCAATCCATCGTTTCCGATACCGAACTATCGATCTGCCAGGCTCCGATATAATAGGCCCGGCGCAATGTTTTCTGAGTGAAGCCGATCCCCATCGCTTTCAACTCATCCCCATGTGTCTGTACCCAGGTCACGGTCTTCTGCCAGGCATCGGCAATAACCTCCCCGCTCACTTTGTCCCGATCTTCGGTTTCTTTTTCAGTCTTCCAGGTCATCACAGTAACTTCCGGCAAATGGAAATACCCTTCCGTATCGTTCCTGATCCCCAAAGCAACCAATTGCCGGGCTTGCAGCTGTTCCCATTCCGGATCCCGGCTGACCTTATAGAAAGCATAGCGGTCTCCTTCCGTATATAATTCCACCAAAGCTTTCCGGGACGACCAGCCGGGAATATATTGATTACCGTATTTATATTCCATCACCAGGACCGGCATGCCGAGTATATCGCGTTCAAGTGACAGGAAGGCCTGTTTTTCTACTTCCCGGACGATCACGTCGAAACCTTGTACCTCGATCTCTTCATGCCGTACATTTTTCAGGATAAAACGCCGGAAATAGATACTTTCGTTTGCCTTGGGGATCATAATCTCCCTTTTCTGCAAAAAAGGTTGCAAACGCTGCCCGTCGAAATCTTCCGGGAAACGGAATAGCTGCCTGCCTGAAACCACCCGGCAAGGCCGCCGGGTCAGCACCTTCAACGCGTAATCACTGGGATAAAAGGTCTTTTCTCCATCTGTCAAACGCAAAATATAACGGGTAAACTCCCCTGTCCTTTCGAATTTCAACAATGCCCGCAAAGGAACGGATTTAAGCATCAGGCGCTGATTCTTATAAAAATTATCTAAACGACTGGTTTTCAAAAACAAAGGACAACCCGCTTCGGTCAGTTCATCCAGTACCTGTGCGACATACTTATCGATATAAGGCCGGATATCTTCACGGATATACGCTTCCTCCACTTTTTGCAGGAACATACGTTCATCCTTAAATTTTTTCCGGCCAAACTGTTTGAAAAGCATAGGGGTATCGTACTTACGGATCGTTTCCGTAATCTTTCTGACTACAGGCCATACTTCCAGGTCTTCATCCCCGATATACCGACCTATACTTTGAAAAAAATCACCGGCATCTATTGCCCGGTTGGCATACACCATCCAGCAATCCCAACGCTTCTCATATGATAAGATAAAAATAATCCGCTCCATCGCTTAAAAAAGAGAGCGCAAAGATACAAAATTATGTGCCAAACCATACTCCCGTCAACCGCCGAATTCCTCCGACCGCATCACCACCGCTTCGTATGGCCGTAAAGATACTACCTTATCTAACTGAGGCAGATCGCCATAGTTGCACATTAAAATTTCCGCTCCCTGCATATCGATTCCCGGATAAGCCTCAGCCTGTTTGGAAGAGAAATTCAGTACAACAAGATAGTGATATTTTTCTCCTTTACGGAGATAAGTATAGGTCCGGGGATTTTTTGCATCCAACAAGGTATAGCCGGCATAAACAAGATCCGGAGAACTTTTCCGTAAAGCGATCAATTGCCGGAAATAGTTCAATACCGACCAGGGATCTTTTTCCTGGGCCGCGACATTGATTTTCCGATAGTCGGGGTTCACTCCGATCCAGGGCATTCCGGTTGTAAAACCGGCTTGTCCCGAGTTATCCCATTGAAAGGGTGTCCGCGCATTATCCCGGGAAGTCTGTTGCTGCATCTGAAGAAACCATTGCGTATCTCCTTTGCGTTTTTCTATCTGTTTGTATTGGTTCAAAGTCGCAATATCCCGATAATCCCCGATCCGGTCGAACTTCGGATTACACATCCCGATTTCATCACCTGCCAACCAATAAGGAGTGCCCCGCATCGTCAGTAAAAAAGTCGCCAGCATCTTAGCGGCATATACTCTGAATTGCGGGCGGTCATCTCCAAAACGACTCAACATCCGGGGCTGATCGTGATTTCCCAGATAAATGGCAGGCCATCCCTTCCCGACCGCTTTATCCCAACCGGAGAACATTTTTTTCAAAGCGATCAGGCTATAGCCGATACCTGAATCGGGACAATCGGCCGTTGTATAATTCCGGACTTCCGAAGGGCCGAATCCATATAACATATCCAATTCCTGCCGCTCGGGCCCGACAAATTTTTCCACTTCTTTATAAGTAACGGCCGAACCTTCTCCAACGGTCATTATATCGTATTTACTCAATACTTCGCGGTTCATTTCGTGCAAATATTCGTGCAAATGAGGTCCATGTGCATAAGAAGAAAACAAATCCGGATACTTCTTCCGGTCGATAGGCGGGAAAGCCGGGTCTTTAGCGATCAAAGGAATAGAATCCATCCGAAAACCATCGATTCCTTTATCGAACCAAAAACGCATCATATCATACACCGCTTCTCTCACCTCCCGGTTTTCCCAATTGAGATCGGGCTGTTTCCGCGAAAAATAGTGTAAATACCAGGCCCGGGTATGAGGGTCGTAAGTCCAGGCCGACTCCTCGAAATAACTCGGACGCAAGGGAGGAGTTTCCTGTTCCACCGGCCACCAGTGATAATAGGTATAATACGGATTCTTCCGCGACTTGCGGGCTTCCTGAAACCAGGGATGCTCGTCACTGGTATGATTTACGACCAAATCCAGTATCAGTTTTAAATTCCGGGCATGCACTTCCCGAAGTAACAAATCGAAATCTTCCATCGTTCCGAACTCTTTCATAATAGCCCGGTAATCACTGATATCGTATCCATTATCATCATTAGGCGAAGCATAAATCGGATTCAGCCAAATCACATCGACTCCCAGGCTTTTGATGTAATCCAAACAGGAAATGATTCCGCATAAATCTCCGATTCCATCACCATTACTGTCTTTAAAACTACGGGGATATATCTGATAAACCACCGCTTCTTTCCACCAAATTCTGTTATTCTGTTCCATATCTGTTTCGGTTAAAACGAACGGGTTAAATTAATTTATAAAGTTATATACCCTACGAACACTTTTTTACGGCCACAAAATGGCCGATCATGGAGTCCGGTATGAAACTGTCGAATGACACGCCGTTCGATACTCTTTTAACGTCAGAAAAGATCAGAAGTTTCTAAATAATCTTATCATAAGAACTTTATGGCGTAAAATTTCGTTTTAAACAGGAAACCAATACAAAAAAATATGGAAAACGGAGTCATGATGCAATATTTCGAGTGGAATATGCCCAACGATGGGGATTTGTGGAATCAGTTGAAACGGGATGCCTCTCATTTACATGCGATCGGAATTACGGCTGTCTGGATTCCCCCAGCCTACAAAGCCCTGAAACAAGACGATGAAGGATATGGTACTTATGATCTTTATGATCTGGGAGAATTCGATCAAAAAGAAACCATCCGGACAAAATACGGTACCAAACAGCAACTACAGGAAATGATCGACGAGCTGCACAAAAATCAGGTCGGTGTCTATCTGGATGCCGTGATGAACCACAAAGCCGGAGCGGACTATACCGAAAAATTCATGGCCCGGGAAGTAAACCCCGACCAAAGAACAGAACAACTCGGTGAGCCCTATGAAATCGAAGGATGGACCGGTTTCAATTTTCCGGGCCGGGGAAATAAATACTCGGATTTCAAATGGCACTGGTATCATTTTTCAGGCATCGACTGCGACGTAGCTACCGGTAAAAAAGGAATTTTTCAGATTGTCGGTGAAGGAAAAACCTGGAGTGAGGGGGTAGACGACGAAAACGGCAACTACGATTTCCTGATGTTTGCCGATATCGACTTCGATCACCCGGAAGTAGTGGAAGAAATGAAGAAATGGGGGATCTGGGTCAGCCAGGAATTACACCTCGACGGGATGCGTCTCGATGCCATCAAACACATCAACGATCAATTTATCGCACATTTCCTCGAAGCCGTCAGAGCTAAACAAGGACAACAATTTTATGCCGTAGGGGAATATTGGAAAAACGATAAAGACTCGTTGGACAAATACCTTTCCGAGGTTAAATATAAGATAGACTTATTCGATGTCCCTTTACATTATCATTTTTTCCAGGCTTCACAAAAAGGCAGGGACTACGATTTACAAGAACTTTTCAACGACACCCTGGTCAACGACCATCCCGACTTAGCGGTCACTTTTGTAGACAATCACGATTCCCAGAAAAACAGTTCCCTGGAATCTCAAGTCAAAGACTGGTTCAAACCTCTGGCCTATGGCTTGATCTTATTGAGAAAAGACGGGTATCCCTGTATTTTCTACGGCGATTATTATAGCATTAAAAGAAAGCAATCTCCTCACCGTCCGATCCTGGATATTTTATTGGACGCCCGTAAAAAATATGCCCACGGCGAACAGCTAGACTATTTCGATCACCCCAATACAATCGGCTTCACCCGTAAAGGGGATGAAGCCCATCCGCATTCCGGCCTGGCCCTTCTGATCTCGAACGGTGAAGACGGAGATAAAATTATGCAGGTAGGCACAGAACACCAAGGAGAAATATGGCACGAAATTACCGGTAACCGCCAGGAAGAAGTAACCATAGATGAAGAGGGAAACGGTAAGTTTACAGTATCCGGTAGTAAACTGGCTGTTTGGGTCGTAAAGATCTGATCCGGCAGGATAGGCCGGCAATCTCTTTCCTCCGGTATGAGTACAAGACAAACTGTCTGTAAACGATAGCATGCCTTGTACTCTTTTCTCTAGTCATTCCCTGTCCGCCCAACCCCGCCTCCCCCGGTATTGTTATCCCACCGATTTTTTCATCCGATATCCCCGGATATACAGGGAAAAATTTTAATAATTTTTCCTATTTTTGCAATGGTAATTTTACCGGATTTTAAAGGTAGATATCATTCCACGGTTTTCAATGAATACTTCTTTTGCAGACATAGAAAAAAAGGAGAACCGGAAGGACCTGATTATTTCAATATGTGTATTCTTATCGGGGTTCTCCTGTTTTGCCCAGCTCTACTATTTCCAGCCTTTGTTACCGGATTTAGCCAAAGATTTTATTCTCTCGGCCAGCGAAAGCAGTTTCGCTATTTCTTTTTCGACTTTGGGAATGGTCTTCGGTCTTTTTACCACCATGTTCGTGGCCGACCGCATTCCCCGGAAAAAAATGATCGGTACCGGTTTACTCAGTTCGTCGATCTTTTCCGTTGCGGCCTCTTTCTCCCCGACCTTTCTTCCGCTGATTTTGCTCAGTGCTGCCAAAGGTTTTCTATTATCCGGAGCCACATCCGTATCCATGGCTTACATTGCGGAAGAGGTATCGTCCCGCAACAAAGGGAAAATCATGGGCCTGTATATCGCCGGAAACGCATTGGGAGGTATGGCCGGACGAGTCATTTCATCCTGGATCGGAGCCCTTTACACCTGGCGGATCGCATCGGTCAGCATCGGTTTGATCTGCGCCTTATTCGCCATACTGTTCTTACTGTTCAGCCCCCGCTCCACCAACTTTATGCCCCGCAAGGAAAGCTTTCATACCCTCATCATAGCAAATCTCCAACTGATCACCTCAAAAGCATTGATCCCTTTCTACCTGACCGGAGGATTGATCCTGGGGGTTTTCGTCAGTTTATACAATTACCTGGGATTCTATCTGACCAAAGCACCTTTCAATTTCCCGGAACATTATATCC
The DNA here is from genome assembly GCF_000190535.1 of Odoribacter splanchnicus DSM 20712. Classification (GTDB taxonomy): domain Bacteria; phylum Bacteroidota; class Bacteroidia; order Bacteroidales; family Marinifilaceae; genus Odoribacter; species Odoribacter splanchnicus. The sequence goes on along the minus strand of NC_015160.1, from coordinate 321,667 downwards.
ACTATATTTATTTAATGTATATATTCGGTATTTTCGGGTCGATTGCGACAGCCGGACTCACCCGGTACTTCACTCATTTTAAGGTATTAAAAGCCATGTTTTTAGTTTCAGCTGCCGGCATTTTACTATTATACATCACCGACTTCCGGGTCGTGACTTTAGGACTGGCTGTATTTACTTTCAATTTTTTCGTCGTACATGTTTTATGCAACCGTATTGTCAGCGATTACAATCTCTCCAAGCGTTCGGTCACTATCTCTATTTATCTGCTCACCTACTACCTGGGATCCAGTTTGCTGGGTTGGGGTACGGGTGTGATCCTGGATACCTGGGGATGGCAATATTTCCTGGGGAGTCTGATCCTGATCCTCCTGATAAATTACGGTATTGTTATCGGAGGTATAAAGCGCATGCGAGCCGATCTTTCTTAAGCTTCCGGCCCTTCTGCCAAAAGCCGGTTATATATATTGAAGTCCTCCGGCCCGAAACAGACGACAATCACCTGTTCAAAACCGGGATAAACAGCCAAAAAACGAGTGATCTCCCGGAACGCGATCCGGGCAGCCTCAAGTTTGGGATAACGATATACTCCGGTACTGATACAGGGGAAAGCGATGGTTTTCAACCCGTTCTCTACTGCCAGCCGCAAACTGTTACGATAACAGGAGGCTAACAATTCCGGTTCATGATGCCCGCCGTCCCGATAAACCGGTCCTACCGTATGTATCACATGAGCCGCCGGCAAACGATACCCTTTCGTAATCTTCGCTTCTCCTGTCGGGCAACCGTTCAATTTCCGGCATTCCTCCAGCAATTCAGGTCCGGCCGCCCGATGAATAGCCCCATCGACACCTCCTCCGCCCAACAACGAAGAATTCGCAGCATTCACAATCGCATCTACCTTTAAATGTGTAATGTCATCCAAAAGAATTTCCAAACGTTTCATAATCCGATTTAGTTTATAAACTTCACAAACTAAAATTTATCGTACCGATAAATTTTCAGCCCTGTTTCAGGTATCGTGGTGAAAATATCCGCTGTCCCCAAAGTGTTTGCAGGATACCACGCAATGAAAGATATACCAGAAATGCCAACCACAGGATATGATTATCGGTTCCTCCCGCAAAACAGTAATAAATCAGGAAAAAAGCCTCTGCTGCGACTGCCATAGCCCACAGCATCTGGCGGGTAGCCGTAGCTCCGATCAGGATACCGTCCCATAAAAAAGCACTGAAACCTGCTAAAGGAATGGCCAATACCCAATAATAATAATCTCCTGCCACCCGGATCACCTGTTGATCATTGGTCAATAAACTTAAAAAATTTTTCCCTCCTACGCCATACAACAAGGTAAATAAAAGTGACATCCCGACTCCCCAACCGAATAAATTGCGCACCGCATGCCGGAGCTGTTTCAGATCACAAGCCCCGATATACCGCCCGGCCAGCGCTTCGGCAGCATAGGCAAAACCATCCATAATATAGGAAAAAAGGGTAAAAAGCTGCATCAGCAAAGTATTCACTGCGAGAATAGTATCGCCCTGACGTGCACCGGTAGAAGTGAAAAAAGTAGTGACGGCGATTAAGCAAACAGTCCTTAAAAAAATATCCCGGTTAACGGCAAAAAAACGGCGCATAGCCACCGATTGTAAACTATTGCGCAAAACGATCCGGGAACGCAACCACCCGTAACGCTTTCTCCACAATAACAAAGCCATAGCCAATCCCGACCATTCGGCCACTACGGTTCCCAAAGCCACCCCTTCCACCTTCATGCCCAGGACGAACACAAAACAGAGGCTACAGACAATATTGATGATATTGACCGCGATAGCGATATACATGGGGAAACGGGAATTCTGCATTCCGATAAACCATCCCTTGAAACCATACATCGCCAATACAGCCGGAGCCCCCCAAATACACACCCGGAAATAGGTGACGGCATATTGTTCTACCTCCGGGCTGGTATCCAATAAATAAAAGGCCAGCCGTTCGACAGGATATTGCAGGATCAGAATAGCGGCAGCAGAAATCAAACCGACACTGACCGCTTGTACCAATACTTTTACCTCTGCATCGGCATCCTTACGTCCATAGGCCTGAGAAGTCAACCCACTGGTACCCATACGCAGGAAACCGAAATTCCAGTAGAGGATGTTGAACAACAATCCTCCCACCGCAATTGCACCGATATAGGCCGCCGATCCGAGATGCCCGACAATCGTGACATCCACCAAACCGAGTAAAGGGACTGTGATATTAGATACAATAGAAGGTATCGCCAGTTGTAAAATCCGTCGGTTCATCCCATCAATTATTTTCGTATACCGTAGCTCCCCAATCCAAAGTATAATAATAGGTATTCATATCAGACCATTCCGAAAAAGGAATATATGAAGTCAGGCCGCTAAACTTATCGGCAGGCACCTCATCACCGAACAATTTTTCGGTAGCTGCCTTGTAGATCACAACCCGGTCTAGTTGTTTCTTAAACGAGTTATATTCCTCTTCGGTTGTCATCTTCCGGATATAGTCGCCGAAATCGAAAAATACCATAGGCAATCCCCCCTTACTCAGCGGATAATGCCAGGCTCTCACATAGTCGGTCTTCCCGGCTAAAAGAGTGCGTACCTTCGCTACCAAAGGTTCTAATTCTTCGGTCTTTACCAGCCCGACCACCGCCGAACGCCACAGGGAATTAACCTGATATTTATTGTAATGGTTATAATATTCCCGGCAAATCTGTTTCATAGCCTCTTCTCCTCCCCAAAGCAAAGGCATCATTTTTTCATAGGGAAACCCGTCGGAAATCACCTCTGCCGGAGAGGCGATCATATAATCGGTTTTATTTCTCAATTCGTAAGCCACCTCGATACCTCCCATAAAACATACATCCCAAAGGATAAAACTGAAATGTCCGGGCAAGCGGGCAGCCATCTCCCGGATATCCATATAAGCCTTCCCCGTTGTTCCGGGATGTTCGTCTTCGGCATAATATTTCGTCCTCGGCATATCCGGATCAGGCAACCGCATCGCATATCCCCCCGGGAAGGAATATTCCGGCAGCACCCACCCCAGACCATGCGACCACAATACCAACCCATAGGAAGAGGCCGGATATCTTTTTTGCACTTCCTTTACCACCCTTGCCAACACTTCGGGTGAAGCCGAATTTTCTTCTGTATAAGTCTCCAAGGTATCCAGACGGCATCCTTTCCCCCCTTTAACGGTCAGCAGACGAGGCACATCATACCGGGGATCGATATAAATCACCAGCCGTCCTGCCGTTTGTTCCATCCCTTTCAGGATAGACTTTATATTGGTTTCACCGTCTTTATTCAGATTATTATCGGCTGCCATATAAATCAATACGGTACGTTCGCCGTATTCCGGCTCGATCTTATCGGAATCATGGCAAGCGCTAAAGATCATAACGCTATATATCAGAAAGAAAAAACGAATTTTACTAAATACCTTGAACTTCATCGGGCTTTATGCTTTAATCGATATCATTATTTTGCGTGTAAAGATACAAAAAAAAAACGATAAAGCATTATATTTGTTCCGTGGAATCGATCGGCACAGAAGTCACCGGCTCCTTGCTTCCCATCGATAAAACCCTATATTTTCAAATTGTAAAAAAATGCAACCTGTCATTTACCCTATCGAGAAAAAGAAGCTTATCGCCGAGCTGACTGAAGAACATTTTATGCGGAAGACGAATAAAGGCGGTAATGAAATATATACCTTCGATGCTCATTCTGCTCCAAACCTGATGCAGGAAGTCGGGCGTATCCGCGAGCTTACGTTCCGTAGTGCCGGAGGTGGTACCGGGAAAGAAACCGACATCGACGAATTCGATGTCGATCCACAAACTCCTTATCAGCAACTGATCGTCTGGGATCCCCAGGAACAGGAAATTATCGGAGGCTACCGTTATATTCTTTGTGACCATCTATCGCTCAATGCCGAAGGAGAACCGAACCTGGCGACAACCGAACTTTTCCGTTTTTCAGATCAATTCAAATCCGATTACCTGCCGAAAATGATCGAACTCGGACGTTCTTTCGTACATCCGATCTACCAGTCGACCCGCATGGGACGAAAATCTGTTTTCGCTCTGGACAATCTCTGGGACGGATTGGGAGCCCTCACGGTAGAACATCCCCAGATAGAATATTTTTTCGGGAAAGTGACGATGTATACCAGTTTTAATATTCAGGCCCGGAATATGATCCTCTATTTTATAGATAAATATTTCAAGGATACAGTAGGTTTAGTGGTTCCCATCCATCCCCTGGATATTCAAATCGACGAGGAGCAGATGAAAAAAATCTTTATCGGTAATAATTATAATGAAGATTACAAGATATTGTCCCATTATGTCCGGGAATTGGGAGAAAACATTCCTCCCCTGGTAAATGCTTATATGAGTCTGTCCCCTTCGATGAAGATGTTCGGAACGGCCATCAACCCCGGTTTCGGCGGAGTGGAGGAATCTGCGATATTGATAAAAATTGCAGATGTATACGAAGCCAAAAAGAAACGGCACATTTCTACTTACATCCCCCGTATTCTCGGAAGACTGAAAGGGAAAAAATGACCGAAAGCGGGACATTCAATAATAACATAAAGCTAGCCAACTGATTCATATTTAAAACATTGTGGATCAGTTGGCTTTTTTGTATCTTTAGATATTCCCCCAAAAATAAGATTCGGTAGCCCAAACGGAAGAAATATCCGGACTAGGATATGGCTAAGATACGGAATACTACAATAAATGGCGTATGAAATAATATCCCGTTCTAGTTTCTCTCTCACTACAAAACTAAATTTACGATACCGAGCAATTCAAGAACCGGAACATACGAAAAATGGAGAGCCTGTTACCTAAAAAATACTCTTCGGGTATATTATAGAATATTAGAATTTTTTTTCTTAAAATAATTTATTTTACTTTATTCCGTTAATACAATGTTTAACCTAGAGAAAATAGGACGATCGACAGACCAACTTTTGACAGAGACAATCTGTCGTCGTCCCACCACTCCCCTAAAAAAGAAAGAGAGGCCGCAATGTACTGATTTTTTCGTATAGTTTCGCTGCAAGGCAGGGAGAATTATAAATCCAATTAAAAATCAAATTGATCCAATTACTTAAAATTTAATATTTAAAAGAATATGAAAAGAAAATTAATTTTTGGAAGTTGCATATGTATTATGTTAACAATTTTCAATTTCATAAACATGTTAAATGTAGATAATTCAAAATTAGAACTTCTCTTCGATAAAGTAGAAGCATTTGCAGCAGGAGAGACTTTACCTCCTGTTGACGTTAATTGTAGCGGCAAAGGATGGGGACGTTGTTATGAACCAATAGGTTCTGCCCACTATTGGTGGTGTAAAGAGACAGGTTTTCTAAGTGATTATTGCGATAAACCTTTCGATTATATGTAAAATGAAAAAGGAATTTGTTTTCATCATGTTTCAACAAAATTTGAAAACAAATTCCTCAAATTATTTATTTAATAACTACCATTGAAATGAAAAATACCATTCTTATATTAGTTCTCTGCCTATTTATCGGCAGCTGTAAAGACTCACTCACCGTTAACGAAGAAGTAGATACTATCACCGCTTCTATCGAACAGGAAGACGAGATATCCCTGTTCGATTTCGTTTCCCAGGTCCGTCTGATTCCTTTGGAAACGACAGATTCTTCATTAGTCGCCCATATTACTAAAATTATTACCTCTAAAGACAAGATTTTTATTTACGATCGTATCCAGAATCAAATTTTCATTTTCAACCGAGAAGGACAGTTTATTTCTAAAATAAACCGAAAAGGGAGAGGACCCGAAGAATATATGTCTATTTCAGATTTAGCCATAAATCCTTTCAACGGATGCCTGGAGATACTCGATCCCTGGGGAAAACTGCTTGCTTTTGATTTAAACGGTAAATATCTCCATTCTTTCAGGTTACCCAAAGACCTGCATGCATACGATGAATTCATTCCTTTGAGCCGAGACAGTATTGCCTTTTATAGTCTATCAGAACCTTCTACATTAAATATTTATTCCCGGACTACTTCAAAAATCGTTTACAGTGGTTTTAAAAGTTCAAAAAAATTATCCATAAACTCGCCCTTGAGCAGTTTTTACCGTTTCCGAGACACCGTATATTTTTCCCGTTATTTATACGATGATGTATTCGCCATTACCCCGACAAACATAGCTCCTGCCTATCGATGGTTTTTCCCGGGACACAAATACGACCCGAACGAAGTGATTCCCGAATACGACCGAAATAATAGAAAAGATTATTTTGCCATACAGGAATTACTCCCCTATACGCATGTCAATAACCTGGAAACCGATTTATACCGTTATACTTGTCTCTCTATCCGATCCGGCAAAAAATATGTAAATGTTCTACACAATAAAAAGACACAGCGGAATATTGTATTTCACAAAACCAAAGAAGGAGTCATCTTCACTCCCTATGTTCTAAACGATTCCATTGCTCTCGGTCCCATCGAACCCTGGAGAAAAAAAGAAGAATATCTGAATGAACAAGTACTCGACGACGAAAACAATCAAATATTAAATCAGCTGACAGAAGATAGTAATCCTATTCTAATCGAATATATTTTAAAAAAGGAATAGTTATGAAAATGAAATATATTATTATTCCCACAATCGTTTTCAACTTAGTATGTTTATCCATATTTATATCTCGACAATATAAGAAATATCATACTCGGAAATCCAATTATATACACTATATTGAAACAATCAAAGCAAAAATAATCAAAGAAATAGAAAATACCCCCTTCTATACTAGTACAGATCCAGAGATAAATATATCTGCAAAAAATATCTTAGTTTTCCATTTCTCAATGGAAGCTTGTCAACCGTGTCTCGAGGAAATAAGTGAAACCATCAAATCAGAGTTTCCCAACTATACAAAAAATAAATATATTATATTTTTTTCAAATGATATTGAAAACAGATTAAGAAAAAACTTTTTAGGGAAACAAATAACTACTTCATTAAAAAAAGAAAAAATTCCACTAAGCAAATATACTACTCCATTATTGTTTACAATAGATTCAAACAATACTGTGCAAAATATTTTCATTCCAGACAAAGACGACACAGAGTCATTGAGAAATTATTTAAAAAAAATAAAGAACAATTATTTCAGTAAAATGTAAATACTCAAATTAAATTCAAATTTCCATGAAGAAACTCCTCAAAACCCTTTTCCAATACCTGATGGTAATCGTCCTCTCACTGACAATCACATTGTCGCTGAGGCTTTTGTCGTAGATTTCTATTCGATTTCCGCCTGAATTGGAATATTCGGAAAATGGAACCGCTACATACCCCGACAAGGAAACTATATCGCTCTCGATACGACAGCATGTTGCAAAAATACTCTTCGGGTATATTATAGAATATTAGAAATTTTTTTTCTTAAAATAATTTATTTTACTTTATTCCGTTAATAAATGTTTAAACTATAGAGAACAGGGACGATCGACAGACCAACTTTTGAAAAGACAATCTGTCATCGTCCCCTCACTCTTCTAAAAAAGAAAGAGAGGTCGCAATGTACTGATTTTTTCGTATAGTTTCGCTGCAAGGCAGGGGATTATACAAATTAGATTAAGAAAAATTCATTTTTTATTAAACAACTAGAATTTATAATGATATGAAAAAAAGAACTGTAAAAATAGGTATATTACTTTTCTTTGTAGTATTAGCTACTATCGGGACAAAACTGGCTGACAATGATAAAATTTCGTCCTTTGGATTAATGTTTTCGAACTTGGAGGCATTAGCAAGTGCAGAAGGAGGTTATGATCAAAAAATTTGGGAAAGATTCTATAGACCTGATGGAACGGGATATAACTGTGCACAGCC